>CAYVUV010000323.1:0-22469 GCA_964455095.1 uncultured Binatia bacterium (SeqCode) | reverse complement strand
GGCATCGCCGCCGAGCGCTGCGTGATCAAGCTCACCAGCCTCATCGACGATCCGCTGGCACGCGCCCAGGGCCTGATCGTCAGTCGCGAGCACGCCGAGCTGGGCATGGTCACCACCGCCGGCCCCGGTATCAAGCTGTCGGGCACACCGGTGATACTGGGCTGCCCCGCGCCCAAGCCCGGCGCCGACGCCGCGGCCATCCTCGCCGAGATCGGCATGGAGAAGGAGCTGGACCGGCTGATCAAAGACGGCGTGGTCGTCACTGAAGGCATACTACCGGGCGGGGCTTCCTGATTTGATGCTCCAATCGAAATTCACCGTTCACTGTTGAAAGCAGGTACACCCATGAAAGCCATCAGCATCACCACTCCGGGCGCCCCCGAGGTTCTGCAACTCGTCGACGCCCCCGATCCGCAACCGGCCTCCGGCGAAGTCCTGCTGCGCGTGGCCGCCAGCGCCGTCAATCGCGCCGATCTGCTGCAACGCCAGGGCATGTATCCGCCGCCGCCCGGCGCCTCGCCGATCCTCGGCCTCGAGTGCGCCGGCGAGGTGATCGAGGTGGGTCGTGACGCCGCCGAATGGCACCGGGGCGAGCGCGTCATGGCGCTGCTTGCCGGGGGCGGGTATGCCGAGGAAGTCGCCGCCCACGCCGGGTCGGTGATGCGGGTGCCGGCGGCCTTGTCTGACGTCGAAGCCGGCGCCTTGCCGGAGGTCTTCCTGACCGCGTTCCTCAACATCTTTCAACTCGGTGCGCCACCGCCGGGCGGACGGGTCCTGGTGCACGGCGGCGGCAGCGGTGTCGGCACCGCCGCGATCAGTCTGTGCAAGGAAGCCGGGCTGCGCGTCCTGGTGACGGCGGGCAGCGAGGAGAAGTGCGCGCGCTGTCGCGCCCACGGCGCCGACGTCGCGATCAACTACCGTGACGGCGCCTTCGCTCGGGCGGTGCTCGATGCCACCGAAGGGCAGGGGGTCGATGTGGTGCTCGATTGCATCGGCGGACCCTACCTGGCCCCCAACCTGGAGTGTCTGGCGACCGACGGCCGGCTGGTCATCATCGGCCTCATGGGCGGGATGAGCGCCGAGCTCAATCTGCCCGCGCTGCTGATGCGCCGCCTGCACGTCATCGGCTCGACCCTGCGCGCGCGCAGCGCGATTTCGAAGGCGGCCATCGTGCGCGCCTTTCTCGATCGCTTCGGAGCGGCGCTGGATGCGGGGCGCCTGCGCCCGGTCGTCGATCGGGTGCTGCCGCTCGAACAGGCCGCCGACGCCCACCGGGCCGTGCAGGCCAGCGAGCACTTCGGCAAGCTCGCCCTCCGTGTGGCGTGAGACTGGAGACGACGTGCCGCTGGGTGGCCGAACGATCCTGGTTTCCGGCGGCAGCGCACGCGTGGCCGATGTCGCGCCGGCGCTCGCCGCGGGTGGCGCACGGTTGGTGCTGCACGCAGTGGCCGATCAGGTGGCTGCCGCCGAGCGCACTGCCGATGCGATCCGCGCCAGCGGGGCGTCGATCGATGTCCTGCGCGCGCCGCTGCACAGCGTCGCTGATGCCGAGCGCCTCGCGGCGGTGGTGTGCGGCGGCGACGCTGCGTTGTGTGGACTGGTCAGCGCCCCGCTGGCGCCGCTGGAAGGCTCGGGTGCCTTCGATGCCGCGGGCTGGGAAGCCGCGTTGACGGTATCGCTCAAGTTGCCCTTCTTCCTCGCCCGCGCCGCCGCCAGGCGCCTGGCGGATATGCACGGCGGCGCCATCATCCACGTGATCGAAGGCGGAGCGTCGTCGATGTCGCGCGTGGCGGGCGCGGGACTCATCGCGATGACACATGCGCTTGCGAAGTCGCTGCCGGCGTCGGTGCGCGCCGCCGCCGTGGTCCTGCCACATGCGCCCGCGCCCGTGCCACAACTGGGCGCGCTCGTCGCTGCGCTGCTCACAACTGATTCCCTGCCGAGCGGCACGGTTATCCGCCTCGGCAGCGACGACCTCGAGTAGGTGGACGGCCGGACTGCCACGACTCTCCGTTGGGGAGGGGGGGACGGGAAGCCGCAGCCCTTGGGCCCGAGCTACGGCTTCCCGTTTTCGTGGGTCAGACGCGAGAAGGGCGCGTCTTGAGGATGTGGAAGAGCACCGGACGTGCCAATGGCGCAATGTGTCATTGGCGCGCGACGCGACGCGCACGGTCGTCGCGCATTGCTCAGCAGCTGAGCATCTGCGCAGCAACTAGGCATCGCACGCGCTTCCTTTCGCGTCAGTCGTTGCATCATTCGCTGCGCCACGCGGGCGGGGTTGACTTCGCCCGGTCGCCTTTCTAATGTCCGGTCCGTCTTTGCCGCGATGAGGAGTCGGCTAATTGGTAAGCCACCTGACTCTGGATCAGGCGATTGTAGGTTCGAGTCCTACCTCCTCAGCTGGATACGCGCGGCGCGAGTCGAACGTCTCCGGAGCGGGGTGGACAGTCCCGCTTCGGAGAGTGATTCGCAACACACCACACGTCCTCACCTCACACGGTCCCATCGTCTAGCGGCCTAGGACACCGGCCTCTCACGTCGGTAACACGGGTTCGATTCCCGTTGGGACCATTTTCGCACGCGTCCTTCGGCAGAGCATCGACCCGGCCGCACCGGTCGACGCTCTCCGGGGGGCGCCGGTGCTCTGCCGGCTTCTCGATAGCTTGATCTGCCTGGGCGCTTCTGGTCTACCTCACGGCTGAGAATCGAGATCGGAGCATGGTGTGGGTCGACCGTTTGGTGACGTTGCTCGGGCTTGACCCGTTTGCCTACCTGGTCGTCACCATCCTCGGCGTCATCGTCTGGGTCTGGTGCAGTGTGGTCACCAGCTTTGCGCTCACCGGTCGCGGGCTGTGGATCCGGCGTCTGGCGCTGGTCGCCTCCGCTGGAGGGGCGGCGCTGTTTGCCTACACGGCGCAGAGTCTGAAGTAGCGGCGCGCGGAGCGGAGAGGGCGATCGAACAGGATGACGAAGACCGAGGCACGCCCGGGGGTGGATTTCATTCGCCAGATCGTGGCGGAGGATGGGCGCACCGGCAAGCACGCCGGGCGTGTGGTGACGCGCTTCCCGCCCGAGCCCAACGGTTATCTGCACATCGGCCACGCGAAGTCGATCTGCCTCAACTTCGGCGTCGCCCTCGAGCACGGCGGTGTCTGCCATCTGCGTTTCGACGATACGAATCCGGCCAAGGAGGATGTCGAATACGTCGACTCGATCCAGCACGACGTGCGGTGGCTCGGCTTCGACTGGCGCGACAAGCTCTTCTACGCCTCGGACTACTTCGAACAGCTCTATGCTTGGGCCGTGCAGCTCATCGAACGCGGCCAGGCCTACGTCTGCAGCTTGACGGCCGAAGAGACCCGCGCCTACCGCGGCACGCTGACCGAACCGGGCAAGGACAGCCCCTACCGGGCCCGCGCCGTGGCCGAGAACCTTGACCTGTTCGCGCGCATGCGCGCCGGTGAGTTTCCCGACGGTGCACACGTGTTGCGCGCCAAGATCGACATGGCGTCGCCGAACATGAACATGCGCGATCCGACGCTGTATCGGATTCGCCGCGCCACGCATCACCGCACCGGCGATCAGTGGTGCATCTACCCGATGTACGACTTCGCCCACCCGCTCTCGGACGCCATCGAGGGCATCACGCACTCGCTCTGCACGCTCGAGTTCGAGGATCACCGGCCGCTGTACGACTGGCTGCTCGAGCACGTCGATGTGCCCTACCATCCGCAGCAGATCGAGTTCGCCCGCCTGAACCTGACGTACACGGTCCTCAGCAAGCGCAAACTGCTCGAGCTGGTCGGCCAGCGGCACGTCGCGGGATGGGACGATCCGCGCATGCCGACCCTGGCGGGCTTCCGGCGCCGCGGTTACACGCCCGAGTCGATCCGCAACTTCTGCGAGGCAATCGGCGTCGCCAAGCGCGACAGCCTGGTCGACGTGGCCATGCTCGAGCATGCGGTGCGCGAGGATCTGAACCGGCGCGCGCCGCGCGCGATGGCCGTGCTGCGGCCCCTCAAGGTGATCATCGACAACTATCCGGAGGGGCAGGTCGAGCAGCTCGAGGCGGTGAACAATCCGGAGGACCCGGAGATGGGCACTCGCAGCGTGCCGTTCTCGCGCGTGCTGTACGTCGAGCGCGACGATTTCCGCGCCGATCCGCCGCCCAAGTTCTTCCGCCTCTCGCCCGGGCGCGAAGTGCGATTGCGTTACGCGTATTGCATCACCTGTGTGAGCGCCGTGACCGACCCGGCGACCGGCGAGGTGACCGAGCTGCACTGCACCTACGACCCGGAGACGCGCAGCGGCAACCCGACCGGGCGCAAGGTGAAGGCGACCCTGCACTGGGTGTCGGCAGCGCACGCGGTGGAGGCCGAGGTGCGGCTCTACGATCGTCTGTTCACGGTCGAAAATCCGAACGCGGAGAAAGACTGGGCGGCGGTGCTCAATCCGCAGTCGCTCGAGACACTGTCGGGTTGCCGTGTCGAGCCCAGCCTCGCCGCGGCGGCGCCGGGGGATCGCTACCAGTTCGAGCGCCACGGGTACTTCTGCGCCGACCCGATCGATTCGCGTCCGGGGCGCCCGGTGTTCAATCGCACCGTGTCGCTGCGCGACACCTGGGCCAAGATCGAGCAGGCGCAGGGAAAGTCGTAGCGCGGCTACGCGGCGGCCGGCGGCGGCTGGCCGACGAGGGGCAGCGCGCGATCGAGTCGCGCCAGGACACGCTCGCGGCCGAGCACGTCGGCCACTTCGTAGATGCCGGGGCTGACGGTGCCGCCGGTAAGCGCGACGCGCACCGGCTGCGCGAGCTTGCCGAGCGCGAGCTCGTAGCGCGCCAGCACGCCCTCGAACGCCGCCTGGATGTCGGCCAGCGTCCACCGCGACAACCCGGCGAGCCCATCGCGCAGCGCGCGCATGACCTCGGGGTTGGCCTTGGCGAGGTGCTTGGCCGCCGCCTTGGCGTCGATCTCGATCTCGTCGAGCAGATAGAAACGCGCCAGCTCGACCAGCTCGACCAGTGTCTTGGCGCGTTCCTGCAAGGTGACGACCATGCGCGCCAGCCACGCGTCGTCGCCCGGCACCGCCCAGCCACGCGCCGCGATGAACGGCTTCACCGCCTGCGCCAGCTCGTCCGCCGTCAACAGCTTGAGGTGTTGGAAGTTCACCCAATCGAGCTTCTCTTCGTTGAAGACGCCGGCGGCGCGCCCGATGTGTTCGAGCGCAAACGACTCGATCAGCTCGGCGCGGGTGAACAGCTCCTGGTCGCCGTGCGACCAGCCGAGGCGGACGAGGTAGTTGTTGAGCGCCGCGGGCAGATAGCCTTCGTCGCGATAGGCCATCACCGACGTGGCGCCGTGGCGCTTGCTCAGCCGCGCGCGGTCGAGGCCGAGGATGAGCGGCACGTGCGCAAAGACCGGCAGCTCGTAGCCCAACGCCTGATACATCTGGATCTGCTTCGGCGTGTTGGCCAGGTGATCCTCGCCGCGGATGACGTGGCTGACGCGCATCAGCGCGTCGTCGACGACGGCGCAGAAGTTGTACGTCGGCGTGCCGTCGCTGCGCACGATGACCAGATCGTCGAGCTCGCTGTTCTGAAACAGCACCGGGCCTTTGACGGCGTCGTGCACCACGGTCTCACCGATGAGCGGCGCTTTGAAGCGGATGACAAAGGGCTGTCCCGCGGCCGGCTGTGCCGCGCCGCGGCAGCGCCGGTCGTACATCGGCTTGCGTCCGGCCGCCGTCGCGCGCTGGCGCTCGGCATCGAGCTCCGCGGCGGTGCAGACGCAGCGATAGGCGCCGCCGCTCGCCAGCAAGCGCTCGACGTGTTCCCGGTAGAGCGCGCTGCGCTGGGACTGAAAGAACGGCCCCTCGTCCCATTCGAGCGCGAGCCAGGTCATGCTGTCGATGATCGCCTGGATCGACTCCGGCGTGGAGCGCTCGCGGTCGGTATCCTCGACGCGCAGGATGAACACGCCACCGCGATTGCGGGCGAACAGATAGTTGAACAAGGCCGTGCGCGCGCCGCCGATGTGCAGGTAGCCGGTGGGGCTCGGGGCAAAGCGCGTGCGCACCGACGACATGGGCGAGCGCCTACCAAGCAGGGTGCGGCGAGTCAACGCGCCGGCGCGCGGAAGAAAGCTTGCAATCGCGGCGGCTTTGCGATTATGACACGGCCATCGCGCGCGACCGGGGGAGCTTGCAAATAGGCGCGTGCAGAAGGAGGGGGCAATGGCTCGATTTGGTCGCGTGGAGGGGCGAGGCCGGTGGGTCGGAGCGGTCGCGGCGGTCGGATGGGTGCTGCTCGCGATCAGTCCGGCGGTGGCAACGGTCAAGTATGGTGCCGTGCAGCTCTCCGGTAGCATCGACTCGCAGAACCTGGTTCGCCACCACAATGTCAACGAGTGGGGGTTCGTTCAGAACCGCAACACCGCGCAGCTGCGGTTCGAGTGGGACTGGGTGCAAAACGGCAAGCTCATGGACCGCATCGCGGTGCCGTTCATCAAGCGCTCGAACGTGTTCCTCCTCTACCGCGGTGTCTACGACGGCTTCTACGACATCGCGCCGGGCGGCAATCAGCGCGGTCTGACGCGCTTCGACGACATCATCGGCGGGCCGATCGAAGGCAACGACGCCGGCGAGGTCGACGCCTCGGGCAACCTGCTGCCCGGCCCGTACAGCCGCTTCACCGAGCACTCGCGCAACGCGCGCAAGTTGGAGAACACCCTGCGCGAGGCGTACGTCGACTTCAAGCTGGCCGACATGCCGCTCAGCTTCCGCTTCGGCCGCCAGCAGGTCATCTGGGGTGAGAGCGACCAGTTTCGCCTGATGGACATCTGGAACCCGCTCGACCTCACCTGGCACTTGCAGCAAGAGGAGTGGGACAAGATCCGCGTTCCGCTGTGGCTGCTCAAGGGCATCTGGGACATTGGGCAGTTCGGGCCGCTGTCCAACACCTTCGTCGAGATGGTCTACAATCCGGGCGACTTCCAGCCCGGCGTCAAGGTCGAGTTCCAGCCCAACCCGTGGGGCGTGCCCGTGCTCAACCCGGTGCGCGAGGGCCAGATTCAGCTCGCCAGCCCGGATCAACCGATCTTGCTGGCCCCCATCTTCGATTTGCAGGGCACGAGCTTCCGCAAGGGTGATTTCAAGCGCAACCCGGAAGAAGCCAGCGACGTGGGCGTGCGTTTCCACGGCGTCACCCCGCAGGGCTTCGAGTTCACGACCAACTATCTCTACATCCGCGGCCGCGGCATCGGCGCCACTGCCGGCGCACCGTTTGGCCTCAAGATCGAAGAGATCGTCGTGCCCGACGCGCTCGGCGTGCCGTCCAACGCCATCCCCGGCGCCAAGTTCGAGGGGCTCGACGTCTACCCCGCCAACGTCAAGGCGAAATTCGTCCATCCCTACGTGCACGTCTTCGGCGCCACCGGCAACTACTTCGAAGGCGACTACACCAACACGGTCTTCCGTCTGGAGACGGCGTACGCGCTCGACGAGCCGTACCAGACGCGCGACAACCGCGTCGTGCCGATCACCGACAAGGGCGTCGTCAAGGACGGTCTCAGCGCGCCGATCGCGTTCACCAAGCGCGATGTGTGGGCGGGTATGGTCGGCTTCGACCGCCCGACGTGGATCAAGTGGCTGAACAACAAGACCACCTGGTTCCTCACCGGGCAGTTCTTCTGGAGCTACGTGAACGGCAAGGTCGCCGGCTTGCGCGGCGCGATTCTCACGGCCGGCGCCGATCCCTACTTTACGCCGTCCGAGAACCGGCGCCTGCCAAAGACACTGCGCGAGGACGGTGTCGGGCAGTGGACCAGCGGTCCCTACGCCGGCTTGCTCGAGCGCACGCAGAACGCCAGCCCGCTCGGCGACCTCGCCGACAACGTGCGCCGCTGGGAGACGCTCGTCACCTTCGCCGGGACGAGCTTCTACTGGGGGGGCACGCTGGTGCCGTTCTTTGCCGTCGCGGTCGATCCGACCAACCGCAACCTGCTGACCCAGTTCAAGATCGATTACTTCATTACCAACAACCTGATCTTCCAGTTCCAGCAGAAGTTCTTCTCGGCCCTCGGTGGCGACCTCAGCATCGACCCCTGGGGCGCCGGCGGGTTGCTGCGGCGCCGCGATGAGAGCGGCGTCAAGCTCACCTACCAGTTCTAGTCGAAACGGCTGACCGACAGTCCGGGGACGGCCGGTGCGGCGGCCTGCGACATGCAGGCCCGGCGCACCGGCCGTTCGTCTTTTTCGGGGTGCTGCGCCGGGGTGTGGCGTGCCGCCGATGAGTCGCTCCGCGAGCGTGGCAACGGGTTTCTTGACCCTCCAGTGCGAAGTTGCTAGCTAACGGGGCTCGGTTCGCTTGTATTTCTGGACAATTAGCCCGCCTTGACGGAGGATCACCGGCTCGGCCGGGTGTGGGAGTGTGGTAGCGAGGGAGTTCCGCAGCGGCGGCCAAGATTCAGCCCGAAGGCACGTAGCTCAGTGGGAGAGCACTTCCCTGACACGGAAGGGGTCGGCGGTTCAATCCCGCCCGTGCCTACCATTACTGGCGCCGCCGTGCGGCGCGGCACGGGTGGCGCGCTGCATGGCGGCGCCGCTCTTTCTCGGTCTCAAACTGACATGGACATCACGGTGACATACGGCGACGGGGCGCAGAAGGCGCTGTCCGCCGGCGTGAGCGCCATCGAGGCGCTCAAGGTGGGCGGCACGCCGAACCTGAAGACCGTGATCGCGGCGCGGGTGAACGGCAAGGTCGTCGACCTGTCGCGCCCGCTGCGCGAGGACAGCACCGTTGAGCCGATCGTCGCCGACTCCCCAGAAGGCGTCGAGGTGCTGCGCCACTCGACGGCGCACCTCATGGCGCAAGCCGTCAAGCGCCTGTTCCCCGATACGCAGGTGACCATCGGCCCGACGATCGAGGACGGATTCTTCTACGACTTCAAGAAGGATACGCCCTTTGCTCCCGAGGACCTCGAGCGCATCGAGGCCGAGATGCGCGCCATCGTCAAGCAGGACTTCCGCGTCACCCGCGAAGAGCTGCCGCGCGCCGAGGCCATCGAGCGCTTTCGCCAGATGGGCGAGGCGTACAAGGTCGAGATCATCGAGGGGCTGCCCGAGGCGCAGGTGTCGCTCTACAGCCAGGGCGAATTCGTCGACCTCTGTCGCGGCCCGCACGTGCCGTCTACCGGGCGGCTCGGCGCTTTCAAGCTGGTCGGCATCGCCGGCGCGTACTGGCGCGGCGACGAGCGCAACGAGATGCTGCAGCGCATCTACGGCACCGCGTTCGCCAGCAAGGCGCAGCTCGAAGAGCACCTGGCGCGCATCGAAGAGGCGAAGCGACGCGATCACCGCCGCCTGGGCAAGGATCTCGACCTGTTCAGCTTCGACCCGGTGGCGCCCGGCAGCCCGTTTTTCCATCCCAAGGGTGCGTTCGTATACAACCAACTCGTCGCCTACGTGCGCAGTCTCTACGCCCGCTATGGCTATGACGAGGTGATCACGCCGCAGATCCTCGACGCCGAGCTGTGGCACCGCTCCGGGCACTACGAGAACTACAAGGACAACATGTACTTCTCGCAGCTCGACGAGCGCGATTTCGCGGTCAAGCCGATGAACTGCCCGTCGCACTGTCTGATCTACGCGACGCGCAAGCGCTCGTATCGCGAGTTGCCGGTGCGCTATGCCGACTTCGGCCGCCTGCACCGGGCCGAGCGCTCGGGCACGCTGCACGGGCTCACCCGCGTGCGCAGCTTCGCGCAGGACGACGCGCACATCTTCTGCACGCCCGAGCAGATCGGCAGCGAGATCAGCCAGCTGCTGCGCATGATCGACGAGGTCTACGACGCCTTTGGCTTCTCCGACCGCAAGGTGTTCCTGTCGACCAGGCCGGAGAAGTCGATCGGCACCGACGAGATGTGGGAGCGCGCCGAGTCGGCGCTGGGGGACGCGCTGCGCGGGGCCGGCATGGCGTTCGAGATCAACCCCGGCGACGGCGCGTTCTATGGGCCGAAAATCGACTTCGTGTTCCTCGACGCACTGCGCCGCGAGTGGCAACTGGCGACCATTCAGCTCGACTTTGGCGCGTTGCCCGAGCGCTTCGACCTCACCTACGTGCGGCCGGACGGCACCGAAGGGCGGCCGGTGATGATCCATCGGGCCATTCTCGGCGCCATCGAGCGCTTCATGGGCATCCTGATCGAGCACTGCGGCGGCGCCTTTCCACTGTGGCTGGCGCCGGTCCAGGTGAAGGTATTGACGCTGACCGAGCGCCAGGAGGAATACGGCCGCGCGGTGTGCGACCGCCTGATCGCCGCCGGTCTGCGCGGCGAGCTCGACGACCGCAGCGAAAAGCTCGGCTACAAGATCCGCGAGGCGCAACTGGCCAAGGTTCCGTATATGCTGGTGCTGGGCGACAAGGAGGCGGCCGACGGAACCGTCGCGCCGCGCAGCCGGTCCGGTGGCAACAGCCCGGTCGTCAGTCTGGAAACGTTCATCGAACAGCTCGAGCGGGAAGTGCACGACCGCGGGGTCGCGCCCATTCCGCCGGGCCTGGAGGGGCAACATGCCGAAGCTCAAAACTAACCGCGGCGCCGCCAAGCGCTTCAAGGTCAGCGGCACCGGAAAGATCCGCCGCCGCCGCGCCTACCTGCGCCACATCAACACGCACCAGACGCGCAAGCAGAAGCGCCGCCTGCGCCAGACCACCAACGTCTCGAAATCGGACTACAAGTCGATCCGCGCCTTGATTCCGTATCTGTTCTAGGAATTCCACGCGCCGCCGGCGCGCGGGAGACCGCTGCAAAGTCATAGCTGCAAGGAGAGCATCATGCCGCGAGCAAAACGGGGCACCAAAGGTCGCGCCCGCCACAAGAAGACGATGAAGCTGGCCAAAGGCAACGTCGGGGGCCGGGGCAAGCAGTATCGCCAGGCGCGCGAGACCGTCGAGCGCGGCCTCACCTACGCCTACCGCGACCGCAAGGCGCGCAAGCGCGAGTTCCGCAGCCTGTGGATCGTGCGCATCAACGCCGCGGCGCGGCTGGTCGGGATCACGTACGGCCAGCTCATCAACGGCTTGAAGCGCGGCGGGATCGAGATCGATCGCAAGGTCCTGGCCGACCTGGCGATGAAGGACCCGACCGGCTTCAACGCCATCGCCGAGCTGGCCAAAGCCCAGGTCGCAGCCGCCTAGCGCGGCGATCGCCCCAGAATCGGAGCGGACCGCGGCGGCGCGGTCCGCGCATGGTTCATCGCGCGCGGTCGGGGGCGGGCGGCGATCGCCCCGCCGGCGCGCCGTTTGTCGGCAGCCGCGAGAGCGACGAGGCGAGGGCTGGGATCGGTCTGCAAATGAAGGACGCGCTGCAGCGGATTCGCGACGCCGCGCTCGATGAGCTGGCGCGGAGCGCCGACGAGGAGGCCATCGAGGGCGTCCGCGTGCGCTATCTGGGCCGCAAGGGGGCGCTCACCGAGGTCGTGCGCCAGATGCGCGACGTGGCGCCGGAGGAGCGCCCGGTCATGGGCGCGCTGCTCAATCAGTTCAAGGACGAGATCGAGGCCCGCATCGGCGAGGCGCTGCTGGCGGCGCGCGCCAGCGCCCGGGCCCGCCGGACGGCGGAGGAGCGCCTCGACATCACCGTTCCCGGGCGCCGCCCGGAGCTCGGCCGCCTGCACCCGCTGACGCAGGTGACGGAAGACCTCATGGACGCCTTCGTCGGCCTCGGCTTCAGCGTCGCCGAAGGACCGGAGATCGAGGACGACTATCACAATTTCGGCGCCCTGAACTTTCCCGAGGATCACCCGGCGCGCGACATGCAGGACACCTTCTTCGTCGACGATCGATTGGTGCTGCGCACGCACACGTCGCCGGTGCAGATCCGCGTCATGGAGACGCAACGCCCGCCGCTGCGGGTCATCGTCCCCGGCACCGTCTACCGCCACGACAGCCTCGACGTCACCCACTCGCCCATGTTCCACCAGCTCGAGGGCTTCATGGTCGACCGGCGCGTGACACTCGGTGATCTCAAGGGCGTGCTGACGCATGCGTTGCAGCGCGTCTTCGGCAGCGAGATCAGTCTGCGCCTGCGCCCGAGCTTCTTCCCCTTCACCGAGCCCAGCGCCGAAGTCGACATCAGCTGCTTTCGCTGCGCCGGGCGCGAGCGCGCCTGTCGCATCTGCAAGGGCGGCGGCTGGCTCGAGATTCTCGGTGCCGGCCTGATCGATCCGAATGTCTTCCGCGCCGTCGGCTACGACCCGGAAGAGGTGTCGGGCTTCGCCTTCGGCCTCGGCATCGAACGCATCGCCATGCTCAAGTACCAGATCGACGACATCCGCCAGTTCTTCAACAACGACCTGCGTTTCCTCAGGCAGTTCTAGATGAAGATCCCTCTGTCCTGGCTGCGCGAGTTCGTGCGCCTCGATCTCGACACGGCGGCCCTCTGCGAGCGGCTGACCATGGGCGGCTTCGAGGTCGAGTCGGTCGAGGAGCGCGGCGCCGACATCGCCGGCGTCGTGGTCGGCGAGATCGTCAGCACGGCGCGGCATCCGAACGCTGAGCGGCTCACGCTCTGTGCGGTGCGCGCCGGCGGCGAGGCGACCGTGGACGTCGTCTGCGGGGCGACCAACATGCGCGCCGGCGATCGCGTCGCCTACGCGCCGCCGGGCACGGTGCTGCCGGGCGGGCGGCGCATCGAACGCGCCGAGATTCGCGGCGTCGCATCGGCTGGCATGCTGTGCTCGGAGGCCGAGCTCGGGTTGTCCGAGGCGGCGGACGGCATCCTCATCCTGAGCGCCGACGCGCCATTGGGCGTGCGCCTGGCCGTGCACCTCGGCATCGAGGATACGGTCCTCGACCTCTCCGTCTCCCCCAACCGCGGCGACTGCTTGAGCATCGTCGGCGTGGCGCGTGAGATCGCTGCCCTCACCGGCGAGCGCCTGCAGCGCCCGCGTGTCACGCTGCGCGAGCGCGGCGCCCCCGCGGCGGCGGCGATCGCCGTGCGCATCGACGACCCGGCGGGCTGTGCCCGCTATGCCGCGCGACTGGTGCGCGGCCTGCGCGTCGGCCCGTCGCCGCGCTGGCTGCAGCAACGCCTGCTGGCCGTCGGGCTGCGGCCGATCAACAACGTCGTCGACGTGACCAACTACGTCATGATCGAGCGCGGCCAGCCGCTGCACGCGTTTGACGATGCGCGTCTGCCCGGGCGCGAGATCGTCGTGCGCCGCGCCGGCGCCACGGCGCGCCTGCTGACGCTCGACGGCGTGGAGCGGGTGTTGGCGCCGGACGATCTGCTGATCACGACCGGGAGGGAGCCGATTGCGATCGCCGGCGTCATGGGCGGCGCCGGCACCAGCGTGTCGGCGGCGACCACCGCGGTGGTGTTGGAGTCGGCGTGGTTCGACCCGGCCAGCGTCCGGCGCACGCGCCGGCGCCTCGAGCTGCCGTCGGAAGCGGCCTTTCGCTTCGAGCGCGGCGTCGACGTCGGCGGTGTGATCGCCGCACTCGACCGCGCGGCGGCGCTGCTCAAACAGCTCGCCGGCGGCGAGGTGGCGACGGGCGTCGTCGAGGCCCACCCGGGTGCTCGCGAGCCGGCGGTGTTGTCACTGCGTCCGAAGCGCGTGGCCGAGCTGCTGGGCGTGCCGTTGAAGAACGGCGAGATCACCGCGGCGCTCAAGGCGCTGGGGGCGCATGTGTCGGCGGGGGCCGGGGCGTCGTTGGCCGTGGCGCCGCCGAGTTTTCGTTCCGACTTGAGCCGCGAGATCGATCTCATCGAGGAAGTGGCGCGGGTGATCGGCTATCAGCGCTTTCCACCCACGCTGCCGGTGGCGCAGGTCTCCGCCGGTGTCGTGCCGGAACGCGTGCGCTGGAGCCGCGAAGTGAAACGCGTGCTGGCCGCGACGGGCTTGACCGAAGTCGTGGCGTTGAGCTTCGCGTCGGCGCGTGCCAATCAGCTCTTCCCCGGCGTCGGTACGAGCGGGGAATCGGTGGTGCTGCGCAATCCGCTCACCCGAGACGAGCCCGAGATGCGGCGCAGTCTGCTCGGCGGACTGCTCGGCCTCTGGGCCCTGAATCGCAACCAGGGCGCGCGCGGGTTTGCCGCCTTCTCGTTGGCGAAGGTGTTCTGGCGCACCGGCGCACCGCAAGAGGGCTGGCGTCTCGCGGGCATCCTCGCGGGCGAGCTGCCACAGCGCGGGCTCGGCGCGGCGCGGACGGCGGAGTTCGCCGACCTGAAGGGCGTCGTCGAGGCGATCTTCGATCATTTGCACATCGGCGACCGCATCGCGTGGGAGCGCGGCGGTGGTCCGCTGCACCCCGGCAAGGGGGCGCAGTTGCGCCTCGACGGGGCGCCGATCGGGATCTGCGGCGCCTTGCATCCCGATGTCGAAGCGGAGCTCGGGCTCGACGGGACTCACTGGCTGTTTGAGCTTGACAGCGAAATGTTGCTTCCTTATTCTCCGCCGCGCTGTGTGTTCCAGGGGCTGCCGCGTTTCCCGGCGGTCGTGCGCGATGTCGCGCTGGTCGTAGACGAGGACTTCCCATCCGATCGCGTCGTACAGTTCGTCCGGCAATGGCGGCAGGAGATGATCGAGAACATCAGCCTGTTCGACGAGTACATCGGAGCGCCGATTCCAGCGGGCAAGAAGAGCCTCGCGTATTCGATCTCCTATCGCGCTGCCGAGCGAACCTTGACCGACGACGAAGTGAACGCATTGCACGACGCCCTCACCGCTGCGCTGCGCACCGCACTGCCGGTCGAGTCGCGCTAGTGGGCGGGGCGCTACCTTCTCGAGCCCGGTGACCAGGTGACGACGACCAAAGCCGATATCGTCGAGCGCATCCACGAGCGCGTTGGCTTCTCGAAGAAAGAGGCCAGCGAGGTGGTGGATTCGGTGTTCGAGGTCATCAAGCAGCACCTCGAGCGCGGCGAGAAGGTGAAGGTGTCGGGCTTCGGCAATTTCGTCGTGCACGAGAAGCAGCCGCGGCGCGGGCGCAACCCGCAAACTGGCGAGACGATCACCATCCGCGGCCGGCGTGTGCTCGGGTTCAAAGCCAGCCCCATGCTGAAGAAGAGCATGAACCGCGAGGGATGAGTCGATGCCGGCGGCGGGACCGGAACTCCCGGATAGGCTGTACTTCAAGATCGGTGAGGTAGCCAAGCTGGTCGGCGTCAAGCCGTACGTGCTGCGCTACTGGGAGACCGAGTTCAGCATGATTCGGCCGGGGAAAACCCGCTCGAAGCACCGGCTCTATCGGCGCCGCGACGTCGAGACACTGATCGAAATCAAGCGTTTGCTGCACACCGAGCGCTACACCATCGAAGGGGCCAAGAAGCACCTGAAGGGCGGGGTCAAGCCGGCGGCAACGCCGGCGCCGCCGCAGCGCGAACAGATGTCGCTGCCGCTTGGTGAACGCACCTACCGCGAGGCGCTCATGCGCCTCAAGCAGGAAGTCGCGGCCCTATACAAGCTCCTGGCCTGAGCGCGCGTCAGCAATTTGCCGAGCGGCTCCCAATTCCGTACGCTCGGACCCGCAGCCGCGCTGCGCAATCCTGCGCGGACAAACGGGGCCCCGCAGGAGGTTCGGTAGAAACTGCGCGCCCTCTCTGCTTGCCGGCGCCCTGACTGCGACGGCCATGGCGGCGTGCGGTACTGGCATATGGGTTGCTCCTCTCGCGCCGCAGCGGAGGACAGATGTCAGTAGCCCAGGCGCGCGGCCATTCGAGGGCCGAGGTGGTATTCGGAGTCATGAAGGCCCTGGTCGCGGGCCGCATGCTCTGGGGCCCGGCGGGGGCGCTCTCCGTGGCCAGCTTGCGCCCGCTGGTGCGGGCTGACGCCTCGCAGGTGGCGGGTGCGCTGCGCTATCTGCGCAGCGAAGGGATCGTGCACGTCGACCGCCGGCTGGGCATGGTGCATCTCACCGATCGCGCGCTGCGCGAGCTCATTGGTTGATATCAGGCGGCGTGCGAGCTGTCGCGCACCGCGGCCCGCTTGACGGTACAGCTGGGGCAGTCGGCGCGCTCGCAGATCAGCGCGGCGGGATCGTTGGCGAGCGCCGCAGCGGCGAGCCGCACCAGGTAACGGATCGGGATCTTGCGCGCCAGGCCCTGCGGCAACGCCGTGCTGACCACCTGGGTGGGGTCGAGCCGCTCTTCCAGCCGGTCGAACGCCGCGCTGCAGCCGGGCACCTGCTCGACGACGACGCGCTCCTGATAGCCGCCGACGTTGATGCGCACGGCGCTGCCGCGGCCGAGATAGGGCAGGGGCGCGGTCTCTTCGGCGAGATGCAACGCGGTGCAGTCGCGCAGCGTCGTGCCGAGCAGCAGCACGTGTCCGCGCATGACGTTGAGCTTCTTGATCGGCCCGAGCGGATTGTTGTCGCGCTGGGTGGACAGCACCAGGCCCGCCTGGCGGCCAATCGCGGTGAACGAGTGCGACGGATGGCTGCTGCGCAACACGGCGGGCAGCTTGCGGAACGCCTCGGCGACGGCGCCGACGTCCTCGCTCACCGGCAAATCGGAATGGAACGGCACCGGCGTCGCCCCCGGCACCAGCAACGTGCGCGTGTACGTGAACGCCGGCATGACGATGGTGCCGTGCGGGCCAACGCAGTCGAGGAGCGCTTGGCATATCGCCGCCGCGTCGGCGGCAGTGGCCCCGAACTCCGGCGCTGCGTGCACGACGATGTTGAGCCCCGCCAACTCGAGCGGCGCCAGCAGGCGAGCGGTCTGCTCGCTCACGGCGTCCTCCCTCTCATCGGGCGGTTGCGTTCAGCTCGCCTGCGCATGGAGCTCTCCGATCAAATGCGCGCGGGCGGCCGCCAACACATCGAGGGTGGCGCGGGCCCGAGCGCGCGGCAGGTGGCCGAGCCCGCAGGACGGCTGCAGGTAGATGCGGTCGTGCACGTAGCGGTGGAGCGCCCGTCCGAGCAGCTGCGCGACATGGTCCGGGCTGGGGAGCGGCGCATCCGCGCCGCCGATCAGGCCGAGCGCGAGGACCTTGCCCGACCCCGTGTCGGCGATGGCATCGATGACCTGCGGGCCGACCGTGCAATCGAGGGCGATGATGTCGGCGGGCAGCGAATTGAGCTGCGCATATAGCGGCTCCGCGTCGCTGCCATAGGTCGCGACCGCGAGTTGCGCCGCGTCGCCGGCGGCGTCGCGCAACGGCTCGAGCAGCTCGCGCAGCAGGCGGATGTCTTCGGGCCGGCGCAGGATCGCCGGTTCGTCGATCTGAATGACTGCCGCGCCGGCTCGCACCAGATCGCCGATCTCGGCCGCCAGGACGCCGCTGAGGTCGGCAGCCAGATCGGCGGCGTCGCGATACGCTGTCGTGGCAATGATCGAGCGGCGCGCCAGGGTGTAGGGCCCGACGAGGACGGCCTTCACGGGGCGCGCCGCGACCTGGCGCGCGAGCAGAAATTCATCGACCAGCGAGGTCTGCCGGCGCCGGATCTTCGCCTCCACCACCGGTTGGAGATAGCGGATTCCAGTATCGGCGAGCCGCTGCGGCCCGGCCAGCCGGACGCCGCCGAGCTGTCGCATGAGGTGCGAGATCGGATCGGTCGCGGCGGCTTGTCCATCCGTGACGAGGTCGAGGCCCGCGGCCTCCTGGTCGGAGACCACCTCAGCGATGCGGGCGCGCCGATCCGCGCTCGGCTCGGAGTCCGAGGCGACAGCGGCCGCTGGGTAACTGCTGTGGTTGGCGAGAACGATCCGCATGGCTGGTCAGGGCGGCACCATATCTGCTCGCTGCTGGCACAGCAAGAAACCTTGCGCGCTCCCCGCGCTCTGCGAGAATCGCAGCGCATGGAACGATACGACATCGCCATCGTCGGCGGCGGTCTGATTGGCTGTGCGGTGGCGCGCGAGTCGGCGCAGGCCGGGTTCCGCACCGCGCTGTTCGAGCGCGGGCGGGTCGGCGGCGAGGCCTCGAGCGCGGCGGCCGGGATGCTCGGCGTGCAGGCCGACACGCACAGCCCGGTCATGCTGCGGCTCGGCGCCGAGAGTCGGGCGTTGTTCCCCGCGTGGCTGGCCGCGCTGCGCGATGAGTCGGGTATCGACGTCGAGTTCTGGCGCGCGGGCACGCTGGCGCTGGCCTTCGACGCGGGCGAGGAGGACGCGCTGGCGGCGCGCTGCGCCTGGCAGGCGGAGGCGGGATTTCCCGCTGAGATGCTCGGTGCCGACGCGGCGCGCGCGCTCGAGCCGGGGCTGTCGGTGCGCGTGCGGGCGGCGGCGCGCTTCGGTCTCGACGGGCGGGTCGACAATGCGGCCCTGACGCAGGCCTGCGCGCAGGCGGCGCGGCGCGCCGAGTGCGCGGTGTTCGAGGACGAGGCAGTGCTTGCGGTTGGCGTCGAGGGCGGGCGCGTGCACGGCCTGCACACCGCCTTGCGGCGTATCTCCTGCGATGTGGCGATCAACGCCGCCGGGGCGTGGGCGGCGGCGCTGGCGGGCGGCACCCCGCTGCCGATCGAGCCGGTGCGCGGTCAGATCGCGGTGCTGCAAGCCGTACGGCCGCCGTTTCGGCACGCCATCGACTCGCCGCGCGGCTACGCCGTGGCGCGCCGCGATGGCCGCGTGCTGCTCGGCAGCACGCTCGAGCGCGCCGCCTACGCCAAGTGTGTCACGGCGGGCGGGCTGGGGCAGATCCTCGCCGCCGGTCTCGAGCTCTCGCCGGCCCTGGGCGCACTGCCGTTCGCAGGGGCTTGGAGCGGCCTGCGACCAGCGACGCCCGACGGCCTGCCGATCATCGGCCGCGATCCCGCCGTTGCGGGCTACCTGGTCGCCACCGGGCACTACCGCGACGGCATTCTCCTCGCGCCGCTGACGGCGCGGCTGGTACTGGCGCTGCTGCGCGGCGAAACGCCCGCTGTCCTCGAGCCGCTGCGGCCGGAGCGCTTTGGGCCGCCGGCGGCCTGCGTTGACCCGCTTCCGGACGGCCGATAGAGTCCCGCGCTCGCCAATGGAAGGGCTCACCGTTACCTTGGATCTCTATCGGCGCGCCGTGGCGCGCGCCGCGGCGCTGGTGCTGCGCAACTGGCCGGTGCTGGGCTCGGTCTTCGCCTACGGCGCGATTCTCACGGTGACGCCGCCGCTGCTCTTTCGCCTCGGGTTGATCGGCGGCTTGCTCTCGAGCCTCATATGGGCGGCGTGCGCCGGCTCGTTTCTCTACCTCGTCGAGATGATGGTGCGCACCTCGCGCGTGTCTCTGGAGGATTTTCGGCGCAGCTTCGGCGCCTACCTGTGGGACGTCGTGCAGATCAACTTCGTCCTCTTCATCTTCTGGATGCTCGTCGGGCCGGCGTTGGCGCCGCTGCCGCAGGGGGCGATCATCTCGCTCTGCATCTCGATTCTCATCTTCGTGCTGTTCAATGCCGCGCCGGAGTTGATCTACCTCGGTCATCACGCGGCCCTGGCCCTGCTCGCCGAGAGCTATCGCTTCATCGCCGACAACTGGATCGAGTGGTTTCCGCCCAACCTCGTCCTGCTGGTTGGCCTCGGCGCGCTGCTGATCGTGCCGGCGCCCAACCTGCCCCTGTACGTCGCCAAAATGGCGGTCGTGGCGCTGTTCGTCTACTTCGCGATGGTCGTGCGCGGGCTGCTGTTCATCGAGCTCAACGGCAGCTCGCGGCGCTCGCGCATCTTTCGCTACCGCGCGGGCGGCTGATCCGGCCGGCTCGCCGCGGGCGAGCCGGCCAGTGCGATCATTCAGCCGCGGTTGGACGCTTGCTCTTCGCCGGCGCCCGCTTGCGCGGCGCCTTGGCCGCCTTCGGCTCTTTCGCCGTATCGGAAGCCTTCTTCTTCGGGCGGGCCGGCTTCTCCGCCGCGGGCTTGCGCGGCGTGCGCGCCCGCTTGGTGGCGGCGGCTGGTGTGGGAGCGCTGTCCGTCCCAGCTGTGCTCGATGCGGCGTCGGCCGCAGCCTTCTGCCGACCTCCCGACCGCGTGCGGCGCGACCGGCTCGGCGACGGTGGCGGTGCCGTAGCCGCCGGTGGCTGTTGCGGCGCCGGCGGCGCGGCGACTTCTACCGCGCGGGGAGTGGGAGGCGGCGGTGCGGGTGCCGTGGCTGCGACCGCGGCGACAGGTTGGGCAACGTGGGCCTCCTGGCGTTGCTGGTCGCGCGGCCCTTGCGGATGCCCCGGTTGCGGCGTGTTGGCGCCGGCAGCATCACTGCGTCGACCGCCGCGGCGTCGGCCGCGCCGACGCGAGCGTGAACGGTTGGGATCCTGCGGGCGCTCGGGCCGCGCTGACTGCCCGCCAGGCGGCGCGACAACTGGGACAGCCACTGGTTCGGCTCCACTGGGAGCAGCTGGGGCTGCTTCGACGGCGGCGCTCTCGGTCGCGTCGTCTTCCTCGTCGTCTGCGAGCTCGGTCGGCTCTTCCGGCTCGACCGGCTCGGCAGGCATCGGGGCCCCACCGACCCACAGGCCGAGGGTGTGGCCGAGATCCGACAGCATCTCGCCGATGGCGGCGGCGGCGCGCCCCCCGGTACCGCGGCGGCGTCCGCGCCGGCGGCGCTTCTTCTTGCCCGTGCCGTTGGGGCTGGCGGCGACCTTGGGGTCGGCCGCCGTGGGAGCGGCCGCCTTGGCGGGCGTTTCGACGATCGCGGCGGCGCCGGGCTGGACGGTGGCGGCCGGCTTGGGCGGCACGGGACGCGGGCGCGCTTCGATCTCGACCTGATGGGGCATGAGCTGCTCGCTCAGATTGACCTGGATGCGGGTGTTGTAGCGCTGCTCGAGGCGCGCCAGCTCGTCGCGTTTTTGATTGAGCAGGTAGAGCGCCACGGCGCTCGGCAGCGCGACGCGCAGCGTGCCGACGTCGCCGATGGCGACGCGATTGTGGATCTTGCGCAGCGTGACCAGGGCGGCGGATTCAGTCGTGCGAATGGCGCCGTGCCCCTCGCACATCGGGCAGGCGGCGTAGGTCGTGGCCATCGCGGCGGGGCGCAGGCGCTGGCGGGAGATCTCCATCAGGCCGAAGCGGGAGATACGACCGACCTCGTGGCGGGCCTTGTCCTGGTGCATGGAGTCGCGCACGGCGCGCTCGACCTCGTGGATGTGCGAGGCCTCGCGCATGTCGATGAAGTCGATGACGATCAGGCCGCCGATGTCGCGCAGTCGCATCTGGCGGGTGATCTCGTTGGCTGCCTCGAGGTTGGTGCGGAAGGCGGTCTCTTCCGGATTGTGGCCGCGCACCGAGCCGCCCGAGTTGACGTCGATCGCCGTCAACGCCTCGGTGCCGTCGATGACGATGCTGGCGCCGCTGCGCAGCTGCAAGCGGCGCTTGAAGATCGACTCGATCTGCGACTCGACGTCGAAGGCGGAGAAGATCGGCTGCTCGCCCTGGTAGAGGCGCAGGACATGTTCCTTGCCCGGCATCACGTCGCGCAGGAAGTCGCGCGCGCGCTGGAAGACTTCCTCGTTGTCGATGTGAATTTCGTCGATGTCGGGCGTGAAGAAGTCGCGGATGGTGCGCAGCACGATGTCGTGCTCGCGGTAGAGCAGCGCCGGGGCGCGCCGGTTCTTGGCGGCGTTCTGCACGTTGTCCCACACTCGCAGCAGATAGGACATGTCGCGCGACAGCTCGCCGGTGTCCTCGTCGACGCCGGCGGCGGTGCGGACGATCAAGCCGAAGCCTTCCGGCGGCTGCAGGTCGTTGATCAACTGCCGCAGGCGGACGCGCTCGTCGCCTTCGATGCGGCGCGAGATGCCGGTGTCGTCCGACCCGGGCAGCAGCACCAGGTAGCGGCCGGGCAACGAGTAGAAGGTCGTCAGCGTCGGCGGCTTGTTGGCGAATTGCTCCTTGGCGATCTGTACCAGGATCTCTTCGCCCGGGCGCAGCAAGTCGCGTATGCGTCGCTTCTTGCGCCCTTCGCCGCCTTCGTCGGTGGCATGGCCGTTCTGGCCGTTGTGCCCGTTGGCCGGCGGATGGGCGAGATTGCGGAAGCAGATCTCGTCCAGCGGCAGGAACGCATCGCGCTCCGCCCCGATATCGACGAACGCGGCTTCGAGCGCCGGATGAATCCGGTGCACGGTGCCTTTGTAGATATTGCCTTTGAGGTGCTCGCGACTCAGCGATTCGATCTCAAACGCGTCCAGTACCTTGTCGCTGATGATTGCGACCCGGCTCTCCTCCGAGTGGGTCACATTGATCAGCATGATCTTGCGCATTGACACTCCTCCCACCAACCCGCCGTCCCCCCCAACCAGTCCACTGCGCCTGCTGCCGGCGCGGCGCGGTGTGCGCGGTCGCGATGTCGCGTGACACCGCGGTTCCTACGCGCCCGTACCACATGGCAGCAACGTCGGCACGGATGCGTCGAGCGGCGGTAGCACCCGTGCGTCGAGCGGACCAAAGTAGCGGCGAAAATCGGTAATGATGTGTTCCAGGTCGAGTCCGAGCAGCACCGGGGCCGTTTGCGCTGCGCGGGAAATGTTGTCCAGTCCAGCCTGCGATAGGCGGGCGGCGCCATCGAGCGCGCCC
>CAYVUV010000322.1:0-75910 GCA_964455095.1 uncultured Binatia bacterium (SeqCode) | reverse complement strand
GAAGCCGCCCTCGGCGGTGCCGAAGTTGGTCACGATCAGAACGAGATACGCGACGGCCAGGATGGCGGGGATGATCACCGGCGCGATCACGCGCGCCGACCACTTCCAGCGCGGCGCCACGGCGAGCAGCAACCAGCCGGGGAGCACGAGCAGGTTGAAATAGGGGAAGAGCGACTCGGCAGACATGGGTCATCCTTTCGGGTTGCGGCGCTGTCAGGCTCTCGTGACATGCCTGGCCCGAGCCGACAAGTCCCGTCCGGATTTACTTCGTGCTCTTCGTGCACTTCGTGGTGAGCTCTCTTCTGGTCACATTTTCCGGTGGCGGAAATCGCCGCCTGAACGTCCGCTGCCGCTCTTGGAGCGCCAGCCGCCTGGTTGCTATGCGCAAGACATGCAGTCGGACTCATCGGTCCTCCGCGTCGGCGCCATCGCGGCGGTCGGCGTTGCCCTGTCGTATCTGGCCGCAGGTCTGTGCGCCGTCATGATGCCGCCCGAGCTGCAGGGCCGGCCCGAGATCACACCGCACGAGTTCTGGCTGGTGCTCTCGCGCGATCCGCTCGCCCACCTGGCGTTTCATTGGACCTGGGTGCTGGCCGGCTTCTTCGGCCTGGCGGCGGTGCCGGCGATCTCGCTGCTGGTCTGGACGGCGCACCGCGGCGCCGTGCTCTGGTCGGGTGCGGCGGCGTGGTACGGCTTTGCCGTCCTCGCCCGCAGTCACCTCATGGAAGTCGCCTTCGACCGCAAGATCATCCCCGTGTACGCCGGCGCCGATCCGGCCTTTCAACAGGCCGTGCACGTCGTCGCGGGTCTCGCGCTCGATGTCCCGGACGGGTTTCTCACCTACGGCGCCATCGGCGTCTGGGTCGTGGTCATCAGCTGGCTCGGGCGACGCGATCGCCTGCTGCCCGAGAGGCTGTGCTGGCTCGGCTTCGCGACTGGGCTGACGTACTTCGCCGGCGTGTTGGGGTACACGTTTTCGATTCACGAATTGCTGGTTGTTTCGATCGGGGTTGGTGGGATGCTGCTCGTGCCGGGGTGGTACGGGTGGCTGGGGGTGCTTCTGCGGGGGCGCGCGATGGGAAGCGGTGCGTAGGCCTGTCGGAGTCGGGGTCGGAATCGCTATCGGAATCGAGGGCAACGAGATGAGCTTCGTCGACCTCTGCCGGGCGGCGACCGTCGTGGCTATGCGATCCGAGTACCCCGCGGCAGGAATCGATCCCGATGCCGATACCGACTCCGACCCCGGAGGGGAGAAGCAAAACCGTGCCCTGAGCCCGTCGAAGGGGGCTCCGAGTTTCGAGCTCACCCCACCGTGATGCGGTAGTTGCCGTGGCGGTCGAGCGTGGCTTCCTGGTGCGGGTGGAGGACGATGGTGGTGAAGGGCTCTTCGATGATCGCCGGGCCTTTCACCTTGTGGCCGGCGCGCATGCGCGGGCCGTCGTAGATCGGGGTGACGGCAAAGCGGCCGGCGAAGAAGGCTTTGCGGCGACCCTTGACCGGCGGGCTGACGGCGGAGCGGCCGAAGAGCGGCAGCTGCGGTTTATCGGTGATGCCGACCGCCGTCAGGCGCAAGCTGCGCAGGATTGGCTGCTCGTCGCGCGAGGCGTAGGTGTGCAGCTCCTCGTGCAAGGCGTGGAAGCGCTCGACGGTGGCGTCGAGGGCGCGGCGGGCGAGGCGGCCGGCGGGCGCGACGACGGGCACCGCCATGTCGAAGGTCTGGCCGGGGTAACAGAGGTTGAAATAGCGGCGCAGCTCGATGCGCTGGTGCGCGCCGCGGCGGCGTCCGAGGACGGCGCGCGCCGCTTGCTCCATCTCGGCGAACAGTGCGTTGATGCGCTCGAGGTCGGCGGCCGCAATGGGGGTGATGTAGGAGCGCATCTCGTCGATGACGTGATCGCTGAGCTGCAGTCCGAGGGCGGAGAACGCCGGCGCCACCTTCGGCACCAGTACGGTCTGGATCCCGAGCTCCTCCGCCTGCGCCGTGGCGTGCACCGGACCGTTGCCGCCATAGGCGACCAGCGTCAGGCCGCGCGGGTCGGTGCCGCGCGACGCCGCGACGCGGCGGATGGCGTTGGCCATGTTGGCGTTGACCAGGCGATAGATGCCGTGCGCGGCCTCGGTGGCGTCGAGCCCGAGCGGCCGTCCGATCTGCGCCGCAAGGGCCGCGGCGACGCCCTCGCTGCGCAACTGCATGGTGCCACCGCAGAAGTCGCCGGGGTTCAGGTAACCGAGGGCCAGGTTGGCGTCGGAGACCGTAACCTCGGTGCCGCCGCGGTCGTAACAGATCGGACCGGGCACGGCGCCGGCGCTGCGCGGCCCGACCTGCAGCGAGCCGGCGACGACCGCGGCGATCGAGCCGCCGCCGGCGCCGATGGTCTGGATGTCCACCATCGGCAGTCCGACCAGGTAGCGATGGTGCCAGTTCCATCCCGACTTGATCTCGGGGACACCGCCGCGAATCAGGCAGACGTCGTAGCTGGTGCCGCCCATGTCAGCGCAGACGAAGTCGGTGGTCTTCGCCGTATGCGCCACCGCACAGGCCGCGATGACGCCGCCGGTGGGGCCCGAGCACAGCACCGTCACTGGCCGCCGCGCGATGTAGTCCGGCGTCATGATGCCGCCGTTCGACTGCATGACCAGCAGCTCGTGGCGATACCCGGCCTCGCGCAGGCGGTCGACGAGGCGGCCGAGATAGCGCTCGATCTTCGGCGCCACGTAGGCGTTGACCAGCGTCGTGCTGGTGCGCTCGAACTCCGGTGCCGACGGCATCACCTCGTGCGAGAGCGAGAGGCTGATCTCCGGACACTCCTCGGCCGCGATCTCGCGCACGCGCCGCTCGTGCGCCGGGTTGATGAACGAGAACATGAAGACGACGGCGAGCGACTCGGTGCCGAGCTGGCGCTGCCGCCGCAGCGCCACCCGCAGGGCGTCCTCGTCCAGCGGGACGACGACGGCGCCTTCGTAGTCGAGCCGCTCCGGCACGCCGAGGCGGCGCCGGCGCGGCGCGATCGGCGGCGGCGGCGACAGGGCCGGGTCCCAGATGTCTTCCTTGTAGCCGCGGCGCAGCTCGATCTCGTCGCGGTGCCCGGCGGTGGTGATGAGGCCCGTCACCGCGCCGCTCATCTCGATCATCGTGTTGTCGGCCGTCGTGGTGCCGTGCACGATCGCGCTGGTGCGCGCCAGCAGCTCGCCGAGCGCCAGCCCCTCACCGGCCGCGAGTTGCTCCACACCCGTCAACACGCCGATCGATTGATCGGCCGGCGTCGTCGCCGCCTTGCCGAGCGCGATCGAGCCGTCGGGCCGCGCCAGCACCAGATCGGTGAATGTGCCGCCGACGTCGATGCCGATGCGAAAGTTCATGCGTGCGGTGGTCTGTTGCGCGGCGGTCAGGCGGTCGCCAGCGACGCGCGCAGTGTCGCGCGCAGGGCCTCGGTCGCCGGCTGATCGACGGCCAGGTCGAGAGCGGCAAGGGATCCGGTGAGGACCACGCCGTAGTCGCGGCGCGCGCCTTCGACCGAGACGTACTCGTCGAGCACGTCGTCGAGCACCTTCTGCGGCGGGCGCAGAAACGGGTCGCCCCAGCCCCCGCCGCCCCCATAGCGGTAGGCATACGACTCACCGGCCTCGTGCGCGACGTAGAAGGCCGTCGTTTCCACCTCGTGCTCGTGCGCGCTGCCGACGCGCAAGCGCAGCTGGTTGGGCGCGCCGGGGCGGCCGCCGGCGATGCCGGGCATCGGGTACTTGCGGCCGACGACGTAGGTGTAGATCTGCGACGGGGCGAGGATCTGCTTGACGTAGAGCGTGCCCGGGCAGCCGCGCCACTGGCCAGGGCCGCCGCTGTCGATGGCGTAGTCGCGCGCCATGTGCCGGACCGGAAAGATGCTCTCGTTGATCTCGCCGGTGGCGCGGATGAGGTTGCCGAAGCTGACGTTCATCGCCCCCCAACCGTCCTGCCCCTTCACCGCCCCGCAGTAGGCGCCGAAGGTGTCCACCGAATGGTCGATGAACAATTGCCCGGTCTTCGGGTTGGTGCCGAAGATCACGGTCGGCATGCCCATCTTGTAGATCTGCGGGCAGCAGCGCTCCGGGATGACCTGCTCGAGCGCCTTGGCGATCGCCTCGCCGACCTCGGTGCCGGGGTGATGCGTGCCGGCCGCCACCGACTTGTTCGGCGGCGGGTTCAAGCAGCAGCCCTCGGGCACGATCAGCTTGATCGAGTTGAAGAACCCTTCGTTCTTCGGAATCGAGGGGTCCATCATGCTGGCGATCTGCGCCACGACATAGCCGCGCGTGTTGCCGAAAGTGGAATAGGCCGCGAGGTTGTCGCGCGTGTCGGAGCCGCTGAAGTCGACGGTCAGGTCGCTGCCGGCGACGGTCACCTTGCAGTGGATGTGGATGTCCTTGTTGCCCTTCGGATCGTGGTCGACGTAGGCGTCGGACTCGTAAACGCCGTCGGCCCACGTCGCCACCTCCTGGCGGAAGCGGCGCGCGGCGTAGTCGATCATGTACTGCGAGGCGCCGCGCACCGCGGCGACGCCGTGGCGGGCGATGATCTCCTTCAGGCGGCGCACGCCGAGCTGCGCCGCGCCGATCTGCGCGCGCAGGTCGCCGATGAAGGTCGGCGTGCGGTTGTTGACGCGCATGAAGTAGGTAATGTCCTTGCGCTCGACGCCGCGCTCGAAGATCTTCACGGCCGGGAAGCGCACGCCCTCGGCCCAGATGTCCTGCGCGTCGACGTTGTAGCCGCCCGGCATGCCGCCGCCGGTGTCGGCGTGGTGGCACTGGATCGAGGCGATCAGCACCAGCTCGTCGCCGGCAAATACCGGCGCGAAGATGTTGTAGTCGGGTAGATGCCCGCCGCCGTGGTACGGGTCGTTGGCCACCAGCACGTCGCCGTCGTAGAGCCCGTCGGGGCCGAAGAACTCGAGCGCGAAGCGCACCGGCAGCGTCGAGCTGAGCATGAACTGCGGAATGCCGACGCTGAGCGCCGCCAGCGCGCCGCGGCCGTCGAGGATGGTGGCATTGCGCTCGTTGGATTGGTTCAGGATCGGCGTCGTCGCGGTCAGGCTGACGTGCGTCGCCATCTCGTAGCAGACGGTTTCCATGGCGCCGCGCACGATCTCGGCCGTGACCGGGTCGACGCCGATGCGCGCCAGGCGGGCTCCCGGACGGCGGGCGGGTGCCACGGCGCGTTTTGCCACCCGCTTCAGTCGTCGCTTCGCTCGTAGGGCCATAGTGCCTCTCGGGAACCGTCTTATCGGCGCGGCCGGAACTTCGGCATGCTGGTGTCGTCGCTGACCTTTTCGAACACTACCTCGACCGGCATGCCGATGTGAATCTCGTCGTTGGTGCACTCGACCAGGTTGGTGTGCAGGCGCGGCCCTTCCTCGAGCTCGATGATGGCGACGTTGTAGGGCGTGTCGGCGTTGAAAGCCGGGTGCTGTGACTGATGGATGATGATCCAGCTGTACACGGTGCCGCGGCCGCTGAGCCGCACCCATTCGGCGCCTTCCGACAGACAGCGGGCGCAGAGCACGGCCGGCGGAAAGCGCACGTGGCCGCAGTCGGCGCAGCGCTGCATGCACAGCTCGCCCTTGTGCGCCGCCTCCCAGTAGGGCGCACTGTCTTCAGTCGGCCGCGGCAGCGGCTTCTCAATGACGAACATGCCTGCTCCCCTCTATCGCGCCAGCACCAGGGCGCTGTAGCTCACCGTCGGCGGCGCCTCGTGCGGCGCGCCGCCATAGCCGGTGACCAGACACAGCTCGGCGTCGGGCACCTGGCGCTCGCCGCACTCGCCGCGCAGCTGGCGGACACCTTCGCGCACATGGCCGAAGCCGGACAGGTGGCCTTCCGAGATCAGACCGCCGGCGGTGTTGCACGGCAGCGCGCCGCCCAGCGCCAGGTTGCCGGCGGCGATGAAGTCGCCGACCTCAGAGGGCTGACAGAAACCGTAGGCAATCAAATCGTGGACGACGCGCGGCGTGAAGGCATCGTAGAGCTGTGCCACGTCGATGTCGCGCGGCGTCACGCCGGCCATCGCGAAGGTCTGCTCCGCCGCCTTGCGCCCGCCGATCTGAGCCGCATCCCCGCCGGCCGGGCGAATGATCTCGGAGGAGTGCGACTGCCCGGTGCCGAGAATGCGCGCCGGCCGCCGTGCCAGGTCGCGGGCGCGTTCGGTCGAGGTGACGAGGCAGGCGCCGCCGCCGTCGGTGCTCGGACAGCAGTCGAGCAGGCGCAGCGGCTCGGCCACCCAGCGCGAGCCCAGGTAGTCGTCGAGCGACATCGGCTTGCGCATCTGCGCCTCGGGGTTGCGCTGCGCGTGCTGGCGCCAGGTGACGGCGATGCGCCCGTAGTGCTCGTCACGGGTGCCGAGCTCGTGTTGTTGGCGGCGCTTGATATGCGCCATCAGGGTGATGGCGCCGACGTCGCCGTAGGGCACCTGGAACTCGGAGCCGAACAGCTGCATGCCGATGCCCTGCGGCCAGTTCTGCGTCGCAAAGGCGCACAGCACCGTGCGGCAGTAGCCCGCCTCGATCGCGGCGATGGCAGTCTGCACGCTGCCGCAGGCGGTGGCGCCTCCCATGTCCATGGTGGCCGAGAACGTCGGCTCGATGCCGAGGTACGACGCCACGCGCGCCGCCCAGCCGTGTTGCTCGCCCATGATGGCCGGCATCATCACCAGCACGCCGTCGATCTCGTCGCGCGCCATGCCGCTGTCCTCGATGGCGCGCTTGCTGGCCTCGAGCGTGAAGCCCATGGTGCTGACGCCCTGCAGCTTGCCGAAGCGCGACACGCCGACGCCGGCAATGGCGTATTGCCCGGAGAGATTTGCCATAGGTTGATCAACTCTTCTTGGTCGTCATGCGAAAGGCCTGCCGCGTCTGCGCCTCCCACTCGTTGAGCGGCGCGTAGCGGCGCAGCTCGCGCAGCTGGTTGAAGCGCGGCGCGCCGGCGCGCTGCTCCTCCTGCCACTCGGCGGCGAAGGCGCCGCTGCGAATGTCGTCGAGGGCGGCGCGCATGCGGCTCTTCAGATCGATGTCGGCAAACCGCCAGCCGCGCGTCATCGAACCGTACTGGCTGGTGTGCGAGTGGAAATCCATCTGCTCGATCAGACCGGTGTCGACGAACGCCTGGGCGGCATACGCCAGCTCGCCCGACATGTACAGCTCCATCAGCACCGCCGCGGGCGGATAGCCCGCCTCGATCATGGTCTCGATGGCGCTGGTGAGCACGGCGCCGAAGGCGGGACCGAAGCCCTGTTCGGTGAACAGGTCGAGCGCCGCCTCGTCGGCCATCGACATCTCGAGGCAGCCGGCGCGCGTCGAGCCGACGCCCTTGGCCAGGGCCAGTAGACGCGCCTTGGCGCGGCCGGTGGCGTCGTGGTGCACGCCGACGAAGCTCGGGAAGCCCTGGCCGCTGACGAACCGGTCGCGCACGCCGGGGCCGATCATGCGCGGCGCCAGCAGCAGCACATCGACGGTCGGCGGCGGTGCGACGAGGCCGAAGGCGACGTTGTAGCCCGAGGCGAAGCTGAGCGCGGCGCCATCGGCGAGGTGCGGCGCGACATCGCGCGCGAAGACCTCGGGCATGACTTCGTCCGGAATGAGCAGCATCGCCACCTGCGCCGCCGCCACCGCGCCGGCGATGTCGCGCGCCTCGAACCCCTCGGCCGTGGCGCGCGCCAGCGACGCATCGCCGATGTTGCCGACCACCACGTCGAGCCCGGAATCGCGCAGGTTGAGCGCTTGCGAACGCCCCTGGTTGCCGTAGCCCACGACGGCGATACGCTGGCCGCGCAGCGCCCCGAGATCGGCGTCTTCGTCGTGGTAGATCGTCGTCATCAGGCTCCCTCGGAACCGCCCGGGGCGCGGTTCAATCAACTGGCCTAATCGCGCGCTCGAAATGATCGATCGAGGCGGGGAAGTCAAGGATCGAGGGGTGATGGCGAGTGCGGGCGGTGACGACGGCGGCCAAGGCGTCGGTCCGGCTTCCACGGAGCGACGCGGGGTGGAATCGTTCAGCGCTTCGCGGTCGAGGCGTTGCCCGGCGGCGCCGCCGCGGGCGCAGCCTGGCCGACCGTCACCTGGCTGCGCAGCTGTTCGAGCATCTTGTCGCCGATACCGCGCACCAGCTTGAGGTCGTCGACGGTCTTGAACGGACCGTTCTTCTCGCGGTGGTCGATGATCGCCTGGGCCTTCGCCGGCCCGATGCCTTGGATGGACGTCAGCTCGGCCGCCGACGCCGTGTTGACGTTGATGGGCTGCGTTTCGGCAGTGGCGCGCTGCGCCGCCACCGCCAGCAAGGCGCCCAACAGCACCCCCAATACGACCTTCGGTACTCTTCGCATGATCACTCCTCCTTCTCGGCGCCGACGTGCGTGCGCCGTGCAATGCGTGCCCGTGGAAGCCGGACCATGCAATTGCACATACTGCGCTGTGGTACATTTGTAAAGTAGCTTTAGTTGCCACTCATCGATATTGACTACACAATAACTTCACTACATTGTGCGGGGGATGAGCTCGCCGACGCCCGCCCCGGCGCCGCCTGGGACGGGCGCGACGCCAGCCGCCGACCTCGTCTGGCTGACAGGGGGCCTGCTGGCCGGTCAGCTCATCGCCGCCGTTGCGCCCGGGCCCCTGCCCCTCGCGGCCGCGCTGGTCGCCGCGGCGCTCTGTGGTCTGCGCCGGCATTGGGTGGTCGCCGCCGCATTGCTCCTCGCCGGGCTCGGGCATTGGCAAGTCGATGGGCTGCGGCGTCCGGCAGCCGACCCAACCGACGTCAGCGCCTTCGCCGGCGAGGCGGCGGAGGTGCGGGGCTGGATAGCGGATCGGCCGGCGCGCCAACCGCTGCAAACGCGGCTGGCGCTCGAGGTCACGGCCCTGAGGCGCGGCGCGCATTGGCAGCCCGCGCACGGCCGCGTGCTGGTCACCGTGCGCGAGGCGACCCAACCGTGGCGGCGCGGCGACCGCGCCCGCGCCGTGCTGCGCCTGCGCCGTCCGCGCAACTTCGGCAACCCGGGCGAGTTCGACTACGAAGGCTACCTGGCCCGGCGCGGCATCCGCACCACGGCCTTTGCTCCCAGCGACGCCGGCTGGCATCGGCGCGCGGCGCCGCGTGCAAGTCTCGCAGCGCGGCTCGAAGCCCGGCGCGATGCGGCGGCCGCGGCGATTGCCGCCACGCTCGACGGCCCAGCCCGCGCCATCGTCGCGGCGCTGCTGATCGGCGACATGGCCGGCCTCTCCGCCGAGCTGCAGGAGCGCTATAGCCGGGCCGGCGTCAGCCACATCCTGTCCATCTCCGGCCTGCACATCAGCCTCGTCGCCGGCAGCGCCTATGCGGCGGCGCGCTGGTTGCTGGCGCGCAGCGAATGGCTGTTGCTCTGTGCCAACGTGCCGAAGCTGGCGCAGGCGCTCGCCGTCTGGCCCGTGCTGCTCTACGCCGGCATCGCCGGGGGCAACCTGCCGACGGTGCGCGCCGTGGCGATGGGCCTGCTGCTGCTCGGCGGCACGCTGCTCGACCGCGCGCGCGATTGGCTGACCGGTCTGGCCGCCGCGGCGCTGGCCATCAACCTGTGCTGGCCCGGCTCGGTGTTCGAGATCTCCTTCCAGCTCTCGTTCATTGCCGTGCTCGCCATCGTGCTCGGCATGCGGCGCGTGACGGCGTGGTGGGACGACTGGGAGGAACGCCACCTGATCCGGCTGCGCCATCCGCGCTGGCGCGCGGTGCGGTGGCTGGTGTTGTACGAGGCCGTCACCGTCTGCGCGGTGCTGGGCACGGCGCCGCTGGCGGCCTGGCACTTCAATCGCGTCTCGCTGATCGCGCTGTTCGCCAACGCCCTGGTCGTCCCGCTGCTCGGCATCGTACCGGTCAGCGCCGGGCTGCTGGCCATTCTGATCCTGCCCTGGTCGCCGCACGGCGCCGCCGCCTTGTTTGCCATCGCCGGCGCGTTCGCCGCGCTGGCCGATCGGCTGGTGGCGTTCTGCGCGGCGCTGCCGGGTGCGGCGCTGAACGTCGTCACGCCCTCACTGCTCGAGCTGGCCCTGCTCTACGGCCTGTTGGCCGCGCTGTTGATCCCGCGCCCGACCGTGCGGCGCGCGGCCGCCGCGTTGTGCGCGCTGCTGCTCTGCGCCGACGCGTCGTACTGGTACGCGCGGCGCAACGGCCACCCCGACCTGGAGATCACCTTCTTGTCGGTCGGCCAGGGCGACAGCGCCCTCGTCGAATTCCCGGGTTCCGCGGTGATGGTCGTCGACGGCGGCGGCCTCTCGGGCACGTTTGACGTCGGCGCGCGCGTCATCGCCCCGCAGCTCTGGCGGCGCAAGATCCGGCAGGTCGATGTCCTGGTGCTGACCCACCCGGACTACGACCACTACGGCGGGCTAACCTTCCTCGCCCGCGCCTTCGCGCCCGAAGCGTTGTGGTGGAACGGGGCCTATGGCAGCGGGCGGCGCTTCGAAGAGCTCTGGGAGACCCTCGCCGATCGCGACATCCCCGCGGTCGCGATCGGGCGCGGCTTTCGCCGCGACATCGGCGGCGTCGAGGTGACGGCGCTCGCCCCCGACGGACTGCCGCGCGGCAAGTCGAACGACGGCTCCCTGGCCTTGCGCCTGCGTTATGGTCCGACCGCCGTGCTCTTCGCCGGCGACCTCGAGGCCGCCGGCGAGCGCGCGCTGGTCGTCAGCGCAGGGGCGGCAGTCGCCAGCACGGTCCTCAAGGTACCGCACCACGGCAGCCGTACGTCCAGCACCTCCGCCTTGCTCGACGCCGTCGCCCCGCGCCTCGCCGTCATCTCGGCCGGCTACGAGAATCACTTCGGCATGCCGCACCGCGAGGTGCTCGACGCCTATCGGCGGCGCGGCATCGCGATCTGGCGCACCGATCGCGACGGCGCCGTCACCATCCGCATCGCGGCCGACGGAGCAATCCGCATCGACAGCGCGCGACCGCACGAGCGGCGCGCTGGAGCAGAGCGCGGCCGCGCCAACTAGCGACGCACCTGCGCCCGTTCTGCTCTTGACAGGCTTGCGAAGCCGAGTCTAAAACGCGGCGTCGATTCAATCGCTTGATACACTTCGGACATGGGTGGGGGCCTGGTCTGCGAGTCGGAGACCGTGACGTCGGGAGCGGGCAACGCGGTGCTGCCCAAGAGGAAGTCGGCCGCGGGGGCATTGAACGGCGGGCGCTTGCGAGAGGCCGCGCTGCCAGAAGGAGGGGGGACATGGTGAGAACGCAGCGGCGCCGCAGCCTCGGCGTGGCAGCACTCGTGGGGGGTGCGGTCTTACTGTGGGGCACCGCGGCGTCGGCGGTCTACCTCGACGAAGAGCAGAACTTCAACCTGCGTGCGCGTGTCTACAGCCAGGCCGCCATCCGGTTGGAGGACTCCGAGGTCGACACGACGCCGAGCGTCAAGGCCGGACAGCTCGTCCAGCAGCGCAACTTCTTCAATCCCGAGCTCGATGCCAAGCTGACGCCGTACACGACATGGATGAAGGGCGGCATGCTCGGGTGGCTGGCGCCCGACGAATTCAGCCTGCGCGTCGCGGCCTGGGGCTTCTACGACGGCATCTACGACTACGGCACGAGCCAGTTCAACCGCACGCAGCGCAACCTGAACCCCAACTTCGGCAACTACAGCAAGGGCATCTGCTCACCGGCTTCGGGCACCGACGCCGGCAACCAGTGCAACTCGAACGCCGACTGCGCCCCGCCGGGAGTCTGCGCGCCGGCGGGAGCCTGGTTTATCGAGGGCCCGACGATCGCCAAGTCGCAGGACGGATTCTACGACTCGATTCGCAGCCTGCTGCCCGGTTCCGAGGAGCGCGACGCGCGCGGCACATACGCCCTCCAGCGCCGCATCAACGAGGCCTACCTCAGTTACAGCAAGGGGCCGTTCTTCCTGCGTTTCGGCAAGCAAGCGATCTCGTGGGGCGAATCCGATACCGTCGCCCTGCTCGATCAGACCAACCCCTTTGACGTCACGCTCGGCGCCCCCGGCTTGCTGCAAGATCTCGACGAAGCGCGCATCCCGCTGTGGACGATACGCAGCAGCTTGAACCTGTTCGAGACGCTCGGACCGCTGTCGAGCGGTTTCGTCGAGGCATACTGGGTGCCGGGCGACCTCGACACCAACACCGGCTACCTGCCGCTGCTCACCGCCAGCCCGTACTCGCCGCGCGGCAAGAACCCGCAGTTCAGCAGCGGCTTTCCCAACGATACCTTTCAGTTCGTGCTCTTCGACCACATTCCGAAGAAGAGCTTCGAGAACAGCCGCTACGGCTTCCGCTTCCAGACCGTGCTCAACCGCTTCTACACGCTGCAAGCGTGGATCTACACGCACTTCCCGCAGGCCCCGGTGCCGCGCCACGCCAGCCCGGCGACCATCCGCCCCGGCACGCAGGGCGCGCGCATTGTTTCACCCGCGTGCGGGCAATTCGGCCAACAGGGGTGCAGCCCGATCTTCATGGTCGAGACGGTCCATCAGCTGACGACGGTCTACGGCCTCGCCGGCACTTTCTTCGTCGAGCCGCTGGACGGCATCATCCGGCTCAACGCCCAGTTCTTCGAGAACGAGCCCGGCTTCATCCCGCAGTACAACTTGAACATCAAAACCCAGGAAGACCGCGACCGGGGTATCGGGGTCGCCGGCGCCGGTCCGGTGACGGACCCCGGCACGGTGCCGGTGGCGGACATCATTCGCTGGGAGATCGGCTTCGATCGGTTCTTCTTCTTCCGCCCGCTCAACCCGACCAACGCCTTCACCATGTCGGCGTCGCAGGTCGGCGCATGGAACCTCGACGAAACCGGGCGCAAGGACTTCCGCATGAACGGGCAACGCAAGCCGGGCACCGATATCCTCACCAACCCCGACGGTACGCCGCGCAACCCCGTTCCGGATGATTTCGTCCAGCAGAAGGCGGTTGAAGCCTTCGCGCAGATCACGCTGCTGACCGACTACATGCACGGCCGGCTGAGCCCGCGGCTCACGTACATCCAGAACGTCCGCGGCACCTACGCCATTCACCCGCAGCTCGACTACCGCTGGAACGACTCGGTGCTCTTCCGCCTCGACTTCGTCCACATCGGCGGCGAGTACGAGAGCCTCGGGTTCTTCCGCGATCGAGACCAGGTGTCGTTCCGCGTCACCTACCAGCTGAACTGAAGAGAGAAGCCGCGCGAAAACGCGGCGGTCCTCCGAACCTCCCGGCGTCGCTTCCGCGGCGCCGGGTCGGTTGGTGGCTGGGTGAGGCCCTCAGTTGTAGCGGCGCGCACGTCTCTGCCCGCGAAGGGCGCCCGCCCTACTGCGTGAGGTAGAAAAACGGGCCGGAAGCGTGGCCCCCCAAAGGGTGTCGCGCTCCGGCCGGTTGCTCCTTCTCCTATTGCGGCGGCGCGTCGGACAGCACGAAGAGGTTCATCGTGTCGCCGACAATGGCGTTGTCGAGCCCCGGGACCGGCCCGATGATCTTGCCGACCGAGTTCTCCTCTTGCCAGCGGTTGCAGGCAAAATTCTGTCCGGGCGCCGTGATGGGAGGAATCGTTCCGCCACCCGACGGGTTCATGACGATGCCGGTGGCCGAGGTGGTGCTGAACGCGGCGGGACCGTCGATGACATCGGGGGGTTCGAGGCCGTACTGCGCCACCTGTTCCGGCGAGAGGGGATCGTCGTAGTCCAACGTCGGGCACACCGTGGCCGGATCGCCCGAGGGGATGTTGATGCTGACCAGGCGCGCCACCTGGATCGTGGCGGCTCCTGGTCCCGCCGCGCCAGGATCACCAAGGCCCGTGGTGATCACCGCAACCCCGTTCGGCCCCGCGCCGTTGCTGTCGATGGTCAGCAGGACGCCCTGGGCGCTCCCGCCATCGCAATCGATCACGCCGCTGCTCCCGTCCATGAAGAGCTTGTTGCACACCGTGCTGCCGTCGAGCACGGGGAATCCGAAGATGGCGTCCTCTGCCAGGCTCAGATTGGCCGAGCATTTCGCCCCACCGGAAAGGGTCGGATCCGGCCGTTCGGCGTTTATGAGGATCGGCCCCGTCGTCCACGCCGGGACGTCCCCGCTAACATCGCTGCCGAGCGCGCTGCTCTGGAAGCTGCTCGGCGGACGGGCGATGCTGAAGACGCGCTGGCCGAGCCCCTCGCCGTCGCCGAGGCACTGGCAGCAGACACAGGTCTCGCTGCCGCTGCAGTTGGACACGTCGGGAAGGTCGCATTCCTCGCCGGCGAACGCCTCGAGGGTTCCGTTGCCGCACAGCACAGGCGGCGAGGTCGGCGTCGGGATGGGCGTAAAGGCGATGGTCACGAGCTTATCGTCATCGTTGCTGTCGCCGCACGACGCCAGCGCCATGAGACTGGCCGCGACCAGCAACGCCCCAAACAGGTGCCAGACCTTCGACATCACGACCCCCCCTTTTGCCTTGTCCCCGGCTCGGCGCCCGGTTGTCAGCGACGGTGACGACGCTGGACGACCCGCCGCGCTCGCACGTAGCGGAGTTGAAAACAAGTTGTCAAGCGCGTGCCCGCCAATCGGCCAGTACAGCGGCGAGCGTGTCGCGCCACGCGTGCCGCGGCGCCCAACCGGTCGCCGCGCGCAGCTTGTCCGCCGCGCCGACGATGCGCGGCACCTCGGCCGCGCGCACGCGCGCGGCCACTACCTGCACCTCGACGCGCAACCCGCTAAGCTCGATCAGTGTGTCCAGCATTTCGCGCACGCTGTGACCGACGCCAGCGCACACGTTGTACGCCTCGCCGGCGACGCCGTGCTCCCACAGCGCCGCATAGGCCGCGACGACATCGCGCACGTCGCTGAAGTCGCGCACCACGTCGAGGTTGCCGACCTCGATGCGCGCCTCCTGCTGCCCGCGTTCGATCGCCGCGAGCTGGCGGGCGAAGTCGGCGCAGACGAAGGGCGGTCGCTGGCCCGGGCCGATGTGGTTGAACGGGCGCACGCTCACGATCGGCAGGCCGTAGCCGCGCGCCCACTGGGCGGCGATGAGGTCGGCGGCGGCTTTGCTCGCGCCGTACGGCGTCAGCGGGCGCAACGGGCAGTCCTCGCGCACCGGCAAGTCGTCCCCACCGATCAGCCCATACGCCTCGGCCGAGCCCACCACCAGCACGCGGCACTCTGGCCGCTGCGCCCGCACCGCGGCCAGCACGTGGATCGTTCCCAGCGCGTTGGTGCGAAACACCGCGGTGGGATCGGCGTGCGAGTCGGGCACGAAGCTCAGGCCGGCGAGGTGAAACACCCCGTCGGGTTGCACGGCCGCGATGAGGTCCGCCACCGCGTGGGCGTCGCCGACGTCGACGCGGTGCACGCAGGCGTCGCCAAAGGTCGGGAAGCGCTGCGCCAGCTCGCGCAATCCCGCCAGGCCGGCGGCGCCGTGCACCGTGCCGTGCACGGCGACGCCGCGCTCGAGCAGCAGCGCCGCGAGGTGGCGCCCGGCAAAGCCACCCAGGCCCGTGATCAGCGCGCGCATGGGCGGCTTCGTGTGGCGTCAGCCGCCGGCGCGCCCATAGCGATCAGCCAGCCGCACGACGTCGTCGAGCTCGGTGGTCGACGCCTCGAGCACGTCGCACGTCGTGCGCGCGACCAGCCGGTGTCGCCGCTCCGGCGGCATGTGGATGCTCTCGCCGGGCTGCAACACCAGCGTGCGCAGCGGCGCGTCGCCGTCGGCGATCTGCAGCTCGAGGCTGCCCGACAAGACGAAGAGCGTCTCGTCCTTGACGCGATGATACTGCAGGCTGAGCGCCTCGCCCGCCTCGATGTGCAGAATCTTGCCCACGTAGCGGTCGGTGTGCGCCCAGATGAGCTCGTAGCCCCAGGGCTTGTCGACCCGCCGGCCGACGAAAGGTGCGATGCCGTCGCCCATCAGCGCCAGTATAGCAACAGCGAGGCAGCCACGATCCACAGCACCACGTCGGCGAGCAGCGGGCGATCGGTGAGCAGCAGCTGGGTCGGATTGCCGCCCTCCTCCTTCTGATGGACGAGATACAGGTAGCGAAAGATGCCGAAGAGTACGAACGGGATGGTAAGGTAGAGCTTGTCGGTGCCGAGCTTTTCCTGCACCTCGGGCGAGGCGGTGTAGATGGCGTAGGCGACCACCACCGAGGCGGTGACCACCGAGATCATCTGGTCGAGAAAGTAGGGACTGTACTCGGCCAGGGCCGCGCGGTGATCGGTGGCGCGACCTTCGAGCAGGACGATCTCGTGGCGGCGTTTCGAGAAGCCGAGGAACAGCGCCAGCAGGAAGGTGCAGATCACCAGCCAGGGCGAGACCGGCACGTCGATGACCACGCCGCCGGCGACGGCGCGGATGACGAAACCGGTGGCGATCGACATGACGTCGAGGATCACCATCTCCTTGAGCGCGAACGTGTAGGCGAACTGCAGCGCGAGGTAGAACGCCAGCAGCACCGCGAAGCCGCTGCCCAACCCGGTGGCGCTGGCGAGCCCGATCGACATGAGCAGGGCCGACGAGATCATCGCGGTGGTGCGCCCGACGCGACCGGCGGGCAAGGGCCGGCGCGACTTGAGCGGATGCTGGCGGTCGCGCTCGCAGTCGCGGATGTCGTTCATCACGTACGCGCCGCTGGCGACGCAGCAGAAGCAAAGGAACGCCGCCACCACCCGGGCGACGTCGGTCGGCACGAACAGGTGCTTGGAGAAGATCAGCGCCGCGAACAGTACGGCGTTCTTCGACCACTGCGTCGGCCGCAGCAGCTGCCACCAGTCGCGCACCAGCGTCGCGCCCGTGCGCCGCTCTGCCGCCTCGGTCGCGCCGTTCAGCCGCACGTCGCGCGTGTCCGGCACACGCCCCTCCCGCGCGACTCCACCTGGTCGCTCACGTCGTCGCACTCCTGCCCATCGAATGGCCGAGTCCTTACCAGATCACCCGCAGCGATCCCAGCGCGACCCCGCCGCAGCTATTGGTTTGCAATTCCCATGACCTATCGCGCGAGGGTTCCTTCTCCCGGATGGGAGAAGGTCAGGATGAGGGGGATGCAATGGATCGGCGCAGCCGCTCAAAGCTTTTCCGGCCCGTTCAAGGCAGAGCCTCAGCAGTGGCCTTCGGGACTATTGAATCCCCCTCACCTTCGTCCTCTCCCATCCGGAAGAGGAAAATAGGGCCAGATACGTGTCCGAGCTCGAGGAACCGGGCATTTGAAATCACCGCACCGCGAACTCGCGCGACGTCCCCGTATAAGGCGTCAGCACGCCCGCGGCGTCCTTCGACGACCCATTGTGGCGCAGGCGGTAGGTCCCGGGTGTCGCATCCTCGGGGATGTCCCATTCGACAGTGATCTCGGAGCACTCCAGAAACGGCACGCAGCGGCTGCGCCGCCACAGCAGCCGCGTCTCCCAGTCCCAATCGCGCGCCACCGTGGTCCATCCGTCGCCGTCGCGGCGCTCGACGCCCAGGTAGGTGTCCTGGATGCGCAGATCGTTGGCGAGATGACCGCCCCAGAACGCCGCGCGCGCGGTGTCGCCGCGGCGGTATGACCGCTCCGCCTCGCGCTGCACGCTGCCGAACGCCAGCCCGTGCGGCGCGGTGTCGAACCAGGCGGCCGGACGCACCGCGGTCTGTGCCTGGCTCAGATCGCGCGGCTCGGGCCCCGGCGGCAGCGGCACGCCGCGCCGCAGGGCGCCGGCCACGCGCGCCAACTCCTGTTGGTACGCCGCCAATGTCCACGGGCCGAAATGCGTCGACGCGCCCTCGTAGTGCTGCGCGGCGTACTCTTCGCGCGTGGCGACGTAGCCGGCGTAGGCGTTGGCCAGCCCGACGACCACCAGGTACTCGACGCCGAGCGGCGCCAGCTCGCCGTGTATCGTCTCTTGCAAGCGCCGCCCGGTCATCGTCGTCGGCTCGAACGGCGCGGCGATCAGCCCCAAGCGGCCAATGGTCGCGATCTGCAGCGGCAGCACCTCCGGTGTCCACGGGGGAACCTTGCTCCCCATCGTCAGGATGTTCGGCTTCTCGCCCTGACACGCCGTGCTCGTCAGGGCACACACGGCCGAACGCCACGCGCTCGCCGGTCCATCGCACGTGACGCCCTCGACCCCGTAGCCGCGCCCGTCCTCCGTCCCCGCCGGCATCGACACGCCGATCGAGGCGGGGCAGGTCGCGTGCGCCTGGCCATCGGCAAACTCGGGCCCGACGCGCACCTCGTCCATCTTCACGTACGTGTGGCGGTAGTCGATGCCACCGCTCAGCGGCGCGGTGGCGGAATCGTACAGCGCGCGCGCGGTCTCGAACTGCTTCTGCCCCGACCGCGCCGTCCGGGCGAAATCGTCCGGCCCGCCGCTGGTGCCGCCGAGGATGTTGGGGCTGACATCGCCCTCGCTGCCTTGCGCGAAGGCGGCGACGAACGTGTGCGGGGCGGCATAATCGGTCCCCTTCAACCGCTCGAAGCGCGCCGCCGCATAGCCCTTGTTGTCGCCGCTGATCAGCTGGTTGGCGTTGCTCATCGACGTAGCGTGGACACCGAACCAACTGATCGCGCCGACCTCGCGCCCATTCGCCTGCGCCAGCCGCAACACGGTCATGCGCGGGTCGGTGTCGCGCCCGAACCGCTGCCGCTCCGCGGCCGGGTTGCGCGCGTACGCCTCCGGCGAGCGGTTGATGCCCGCATCGAGCAACTCGCCCGCCGCCAGGGCGATCGTCCCCTCGGCCGCATCCTCGTGCGCGCGCACGATCGACTGGTAGATGCCCTCGGTGATGGCGTCGAAGTTCTGCTCGCTGAAGCCGAGAATGGTCAGATTGTACAGCGTGTAGTGCGAGTAGCCGCCCGGCCCGCTGTGCGTGTGCGTGGCGCTCAGCAGCAGGTTGTCGGGGCCGTAGAGATCGCCGTAGGTCGCGCGCAGCTTCTGCAACACCTTCTGGCGCACCGCCTGGCAGATCATCGCCAGGTCGGCCGTCACCAGCGCGATGCGGCGCCCGTTGCAGGGCGACGCGATGACGAAGGCGCGCGAGCGCAGGCGGGTGTGGATGCCGGCTGTCGTCTGCTGCAGCCTCGCATAGCCCAGCATGCGCACGCCGACCGCCGGCCCGGTGATGTCGTAGACGCCGCTGCCGACCAGGAACGACGTCGAGCCGGCGCACGGTCCCGCATCCGCGCCCGCCGCGGGGATCGGGCCCCAGAGGAAGGGGGCACATAGAAGTACCCCCCACACCCATCGCACCAGCCGTTGCCGGCCCCACCTATCCAACCCAGCCGACACTGGACAGTCACCTTCCTCATCTCTAGCTGTGGCGCTGTCCCAAATTCAGGACTGGCCTCGCGGCGCACGCCGATCCGGCCAGGCAACTGCATTGCCGAGCAAATGGCAAGAAGGTTGCTCATTTTGTGGCGCAACAGGCGTGTGTGTCCGCGCTCAGCCACAGCTGACCCGGAGAGCGATGGAAGACAGCGAAGTGATAAAGATCGCGGCGTTCAAGCTGCGCGATGCGGCCAACCGGCTGCAGACGCTCGCCGAGGAGGCGCACTCCAAGGCTTTGCGCGAGCGGCTCTGCGCGATCTCGGCTCAGCTCATCGCCGAGGAAGAGCGGGTCTTCGCAGCGATTCGCACCGCGGCCTAGCGCCTCGGGACTGGACAACGCCTTCCCCGCAGTGTTTGGCTACTGGGACAGCCAAACTCTGGGGGAGGAACGACCATGGCCACCGACGTCGCCGCAGCGCGCATCGGTCTAATGCGCTTCATCGCCAAAAAGGGCGGCTCGATTCCGATGAAGGACCTGCACACGCACAGCTTGGTGTTCTACCAGGCCGGGCATCAGGCGTTTTCGCAGATCATGGAAGGCCTGGTGGCCGACGGATTGGTGTCGCACGCCGAGGGCGTGTTTCATCTCACCGACGCGGGCCGCGCGCAGGTTGACTCCGCCACCTGACGCGGGCCGCGGCCGTCTTGCCGGCGAGCGCCCGACCTGTCATGTGTACGGGCGCGGAAACCGCGACGCCCCGCGTCGCCGCGCCCGCGCATCCCACCCAAATCAACAGGAGAGGAACACACCATGCGCACCAGACGTGAAGCGGTAGTGGTGGCCAGCTCGCGCACCGGGCTCGCCAAGTCTTTTCGCGGCTCCTTCAACCTCACGCGCCCCGACGACATGGCGGCGGCGTGCATCAAGGACGCGTTGAAGAAAGTTCCGCAGCTCGATCCGGCGGAGATCGAGGACGTGGTCATGGGCACCGGCTTTCCCGAGGGTCCACAGGGCTTCAACGTCGGCCGCAACGTGGCGGTGATGGCGGGGCTGCCGCTGACCGTGCCGGGCACGACGGTGAGCCGCTTCTGCTCGTCGGGGCTGAATGCCGTCGCGGTCGCGGCGCACATGGTGGAGAACGAGGGCGCGGACGCGGTGATCGGCGGCGGCCTCGAGTCGATCACGATGATGCAGAACGACTTCAACAAGAAGAACCTCTTCAACCCCTGGTTGCTCGACCATCAAAAGGACATCTACATGCCGATGGGCCTGACGGCCGAGATCGTCGCCCAGCGCTACAAGGTGAGCCGCGAGGCGCAGGATGAGCTGGCGCTGGCTTCCCAGCAGCGCACCGCCGCGGCGCAGAAGGCGGGCAAGTTCAAGGACGAGATCTTCCCGATGACCGTCACCATGGAGGTCACGGACAAGGCCACCGGCGAGAAGTCGCAGAAGGAAGTGGTCGTCGACCGCGACGAGTGCAACCGGCCCGACACCACCGCCGAGGGCCTCGCCAAGCTCGGCGGCGCGTTCAAGGAAGGCGGCAGCGTCACGGCCGGCAACTCGTCGCAGTTCTCCGACGGCGCCTCGGCGACGCTGATCATGTCCGCCGACCGCGCCAAGGCACTCGGCATTCAGCCGCTCGGCTTCTTCCGTGGCTTCATCGTCGCCGGCTGCAACCCCGACGAGATGGGGATCGGTCCGGTGTTCGCCGTGCCCAAGCTGCTCGAGCGCGCCGGGCTGAAGATCGACGACATCGACATCGTCGAGCTGAACGAGGCGTTCGCGTCGCAGGCCGTCTACTGCCGCGACAAGCTGGGGATCGATCCGGCCAAGCTCAACCCGAATGGCGGCGCCATCGCCATCGGCCATCCCTACGGCACCACCGGCTCGCGCATGGTCGGCACGCTGCTGCTCGAGCTGCGCCGCCAGAAGAAGCGCTGGGGCATCGTCACCATGTGCGTCGGCGGCGGCATGGGCGCAGCCGGCTTGTTCGAGGCCGTGAGCTGATTGGCGGCGCGGGGCGGACGCGGCAAGAGATCGCGTTCGCCCCGCCCATCGCGCCGCGGGACGCGTGAACGCGCACCCGGCGCGGGGCGATTAATGCGCATCGTCGTGCTCGACGGGCAGACGCTCAACCCGGGCGATAACCCGTGGACTTCCATCGGCGCGCTCGGCGAGCTGACGGTGTACGACCGCACCCCACCGGCGCTGATCGCGGAACGCGCCGCCAGCGCCGAGATCGTGTTGACGAACAAGACGCCGCTGCGCGCCGACGCCCTGGCGCTGCTGCCGGCGGTGCGCTTCATCGCCGTGCTCGCCACCGGCTATGACATCGTCGACGGCGCCGCCGCGCGCGCGCGCGACATCCCGGTCGCCAACGTGCCGGAGTACGGCACGGCATCGGTCGCCCAGCATGTCTTCGCTTTGCTGCTCGAGCTCACCAGCCACGTCGGCGAGCACGACACCGCGGTGAAAGCGGGCGAATGGAGCGCGGCCGCCGACTTTTGCTTTTGGAAGACGCCGCCAGTCGAGCTCGCCGGCCTGACCATGGGCATCGTCGGCCTCGGCCGCATCGGGCGCCGCGTCGGTGCACTGGCGGAGGGGTTCGGCATGGAGGTGCTGGTCGCGCGCCGCGGCGCACACAGCCGGGCCGCTGAATCCCCCTATCCCGAAGCTGACATCGAAACCGTCTTCGCGCGCGCCGACGTCGTCAGCCTGCACTGTCCGCTCACCGCCGCCAACGCCCGTTTCGTCAACCGCGACCTGCTGCAACACATGAAACCGACGGCGTTCCTTATCAACACCGCGCGCGGCGGCTTGATCGACGAGGCGGCGCTCGCCGCAGCGCTCGCCGCCGGCACGCTGGCCGGCGCCGCTGTCGACGTCGTCTCCGCCGAGCCGATCCGGCCCGACAATCCGCTGCTGCACGCGCCGCGCTGCGTGCTCACGCCGCATATCGCCTGGGCCAGCCTCGCCGCGCGCCGCCGCTTGATGCAGACGACGGCGCACAACGTCGCGGCGTTTCTCGCCGGCCGTCCGATCAACGTCGTCAACTGACGCTGCGCAGATCCGCTCTCGGATGGACACTTCCAACGCCGTCGAGTGCGACGCCCGGACGGCGTACACGCAACGGCTGGCCGCACGGCAAGCCGACGCGGCCCAGCTGGCGCGCGCCGAGCACCGCATAGGCAACTGGCGGCTGGTCGTCTTCACCGCCGGCCTCGCCATCGCCTGGCTGGCATTCGTCGCCGGCGTGTTGTCGCCACAGTGGCTGGCGGCGCCGCTGGTGGCGTTCGTCGCTCTGGTCCTCTACCACACGCGCGTCATCCCAGCGCGCCGCCGTGCCGATCGCGCCGTGGCGCACTACGAGCGCGCCATGGCGCGACTCGACGACCGCTGGGCCGGCGGCGGCGAGCCCGGGACCCGCTTCCTCGATCCCGCCCATCCGTACGCGCAGGACCTCGACCTGTTCGGCAGCGGCTCGCTGTTCGAGCTGCTCTGCATCGCACGCACCCGCGCCGGTGAGGAGACGCTGGCCGATTGGTTGCGCGCCGCCGCCGATCACGACGCCATCCGCGCCCGCCAGACGGCGAGCATCGAGCTGGCCCCGCAGGTCGATCTGCGCGAGACCCTGGCGCTGCTCGGCGCCGACGTCGGCCCCGCCTTGCATCCGGAGGCGCTGGTCGCCTGGGGCGCGGCGCCGCCGGTGCTGGTCTCGCCGGCGCTGCGCATCGCCGCGGTGCTGCTGATGGCGGCGACAGTGACTGCTGCCGCCGTGTGGCAGCTCGGTCTGGCGACGCCGCTGCCGCTGCTGGCGCTGCTCGCCGTCGAGGGCCTGTTTGCCCTGCCGCTGCGCCGGCGCGTGCAGCACGTGTTGCGCAGCGTCGAGCTGGCGGGACGCGATCTGGCGCTGCTCTCGCAACTCCTGGCACTCATCGAACGCGCGCCGGGGGCCGCCCCTCGCCTGGTCGCCCTGCGCGCCGCGCTCGACACCGACGGCGTGCCGCCGTCGCGGCGCATCGCTCAGTTGCAGCGCCTCATCGCGCTGCTCGACGCGCGCCGCAATCAGCTCTTCGCTCCGATCGCTCCACTGTTGCTCTGGGGGACGCAGATCGCGATGGCGATCGAGGCCTGGCGCCGCGTCTCCGGCGCCGCTGTCGGCCGTTGGCTCGCGGCGGTGGGCGAATTCGAGGCCCTGTGCGCGCTGGCGGGCTACACCTACGAGCGCGCGGCGGATCCGTTTCCCGAGCTGGTCGACGGCCCCGCGCTGTTCGACGGCGTCGCCATCGGCCACCCGCTGCTGCCCGACGCGCGCTGCGTGCGCAACGACGTCCACCTCGGACCCGACCTCGCCGTGCTGGTGGTCAGCGGCTCGAACATGTCGGGCAAGAGCACGCTGCTGCGCACCATCGGCACCAACACCGTCCTGGCTCTGGCGGGCGCGCCCGTGCGCGCCAAGCGCCTGCGCCTGGCGCCGCTCGCGCTCGGGACTTCGATGCGCATCCAGGACTCCCTCCAGGCCGGCACCTCGCGCTTCTACGCCGAGATCACGCGCCTGCGCCAGATCGTCGATCTCGCCAAGGGGCCGCGGCCGCTGCTCTTCCTGCTCGACGAGATCCTGCACGGCACCAACTCACACGACCGCCGCATCGGCGCCGAAGCCGTTGTCCGGGGCCTCGTCGCGCACGGCGCCACCGGCCTGATCACCACGCACGACCTCAGCCTCACCAGCATCGCTGACGCCCTCGCCCCGCGCGCCGAGAACGTCCACTTCGAAGACCACCTTGAGAACGGCCAGATGACCTTCGACTACCGCATGCAACCCGGCGTTGTCCGCAAGAGCAACGCGCTCGAGCTGATGCGCGCGGTGGGTTTGGTGGTCGACGTGCCGGCGGAAGACGAGTGATTTCGGGCTTCAGGTTTCAGGCTTCAGGTTTCGGGCTCCGGACCCGGAGCCTGAGGTCTGAAGCCCGGAGCCCGCACCGTGGTCCGCGCCGCCGAGCAGCTCTTCGAGCAGGCGGTGGCCCTCCGCCCACTCGCCGAGATTCGACTCGGCGTTGATGTGGCCGGCATCGCCGATGTCGACGAAGCGCGCGCCCCAGGCCTGCGCGAAGGCGTGCGCGCGCGCCGCGTCGATGTAGGGGTCCGTCGAGCTGGTCACCACGACGGCGGGAAACGCCAACGGGGCCACCGGCACCGGCGCGAAGCTCTCCACCTCGGGCATCATGTGCTGGATCTCGTCGATGTCGGCGGGGGCGACGAGCAGCGCGCCGACGACGCGATCGGTGCTCCCCCGCTGCGCCCAGTGCGCCACCAGGACACAACCCAGACTATGCGCCACCAGCACGACGGGACCCGGCGCCGCCTGCACCGCGCGGTCGAGCCGCTCCACCCACGCCTCGCGGTCCGGCTGGATCCAATCGTCCTGCACGACACGCAGGTACCCGTGGCGCCGCTCCCACTCCGTCTGCCAATGATCGGGCCCCGAATCCCCGTAACCGGGCAGCACGAGCACGGTTGTCGTCGACATTGTTCGATGAGAGCACGGAGCCGGCGGTTGGATCAATGCGGGGTCCGGCTCCGGTTCCCCTCCTTACCAAGGAGGGGTTAGGGGAGGTTCCGGAAGGTTCTTCGAACAGACGCAATTGCAGGATCAACCTCCCCCTGCCCCCTCCTTGGTAAGGAGGGGGATTGGTGTGATTGTCAATTGAACGCGCCGAGTTCCTCGAGCGCTGCGGCGACGGCCGTGGGAGTAATGCGCGTCAGGCAGTCGTAGTGCCCGAAACGGCACGTGCGGTCGAGGCACGGGCTGCAGGCGATGTGCTCGTAGAGCACGCGCACGCGCGGGCCGAGGGGGCCGGTGCGGTCCGGGTTGGTGGAGCCGAAGATGCCGACGGTGGGAATGCCGAGCGCGCCGGCGACGTGCATCGAGCCCGAGTCGTTGCCGGCGAAGCCGTCGCAGAGCGACAGCAGCGCCATCGCGCCGGCGATGTCGGTCTCGCCGGCAGCGACTACCGCCCCGGCGCGGCTGGCGCGCGCGACGCGTTCCGACTTCTCGACCTCGCTCGGCGCGCCGAGCAGCACACACTCGGCGCCGTGGCGCTCGGCGAGCAAATCGATCAGTTCCGCGTAGTGCCGCTCGGGCCACTCCTTTGCCGGGCCGTATGCCGCCGCTGCCGCGAGCGCGATCAGCCGGCGCTCCGGGCGCTGGCGGCGCTCCTTGAGCCAATCCTCCAAACGCACCCGGTGTTGTTCGTGCACGTCGAGCGCGCAATCGGCGGCGCGCCCGGTGATGCCCAGCCCGCGCTCGAGGAGATGGAGATAGTCGTACAGCTGATGCCGCTCGCGCAGCGCGGAGTCGAACGGCACGCGATCGGTGAGCAGCGCCGAGCGCCAGTCGGTGGCGAAGCCGACCCGGCGCGGGATGCGCGCCAGGAACGTCCACAAGGCCGCCTGGAAGCTCTTCGGAAACAGTACGGCGAGGTCGAACCGCCGTGCGCGCAGGCCCGCGACGATGCGGCGCCGGTCGGCGATGCCCGGCAGTCCCTGCGACACGCGATAGGGAATGACCTCGTCGATCCAACCCGCACCCGAGTAGAAACCGGCTAGCTCACGCTTCACCAGCACGGCCAGGCGCGCCTGCGGATACGCGGCGCGCACGGCGCGCAAAGCGGGCATGGTCATCACGGCATCGCCCAGCCAGTTGACCGCTTTGACCAGCACCCGTTCGGGCGGCGTTGCGAAACCCTTCATCTACGGCGCAACGCGCTCGAGCTCCACCCGCGCGGTCGCGATGCGCCGCCCGCCAGTGCTCGCGTCGACGCTGATGTCGATGGCCCCGGCGCGCAGCGAGTGCACCTGGGCGCCCAGCTCGAGCACTTCGCCGGGGGGCGTAAAGGCGCGCACCTTCACACTGCGCACGCGGCGGACGACCAGCGTCCCGGCACCGGGCGCCATCACCTCTACCGCCAGCTCGCGCGCCAGCCGCGTCTGGGCGTCGATGAGCAGCGTGGCCGGGAACACCGGCTTGCGCGGGAAGTGCTCGGCGAAGAACGGCGCCGCATGCGGCACGCGCAACTCGACGCGCAGCGAGTCCGGCCCCGGGCGCGGCAGCGCGATCAGCGGCAACACCGGCAGCGGGTCGGGAGGATGCGGCGGCTCGGCTCCGCTGCACAGCCGCGCGAACTGCTCGCACACGGCGGCCGGGTCGTCGAACTCCTCCATCGGCAGCATGGGCCCGACGCAGCGCCGCATCTCGCCGACCGTCTGCCCGTCCTGGCTGGCGGCGCCGGCATAGACCACGGCCTGCTCGTCGCAGCGCTCGACCTCGACGGACAGGTCGAGCGTCGCCCCGGGCCGCACCTCACCCAACGCCAGCACCTCGCCAGCCAGCGCCGCGACCGGCCGGCGGCGGAAATCGACCCGCGCCATCCCGACCCAGCCGGCCAGCTGTCCGATCGCTTCGGCCACCACCCACAGCGGCACGCTCGCCGCCGTGGCGTCGACCGTCACCGAGCCGCGCGCGCGCCGCCCGGGCTCGAAGTCTGCAATCCGATCGACGAAGAGAAAGGCCATCGCAACGCAGCACGACCCGATACGACCTGACGCCAGGCAAAGCAAGGATTCTGCGGCGCGAACGGAACTGCTGCGGGAGCCGCTGGTGCCTGCGCCGCAATGTTGTTGAGGCCTCAGGCGGTCAAGCTGCTTCCCGGATCCGCCACTCCAGCTCGAGACCGAGCAGGAGCCCGATGCGGTAGAGCTGCTCGAGGTTCTTGTTCAAGATCGACGGATCGAGAAGCCGCTGGATCTGATTGTCCGACGTCCCGAGCTGCGCGGCCAGGTAGCGCTTAGAGATGTGCTTTTCGGCGAGTGCCTGCCGGATGCGCGCCAGCAGGCGCTCCAGCTGTGTTCTCAGCATGTACTCCGGGTCGCGCGCCAGAGCGAGCGGCTGATCGTAAGGCATATAGTCTTCGCTTCCGTCGTCCAGGCGAATACCGGCTGCACGGCCGCGCGTCTCCTTGTCGACCCAGGCCTCGACGATCTTCTTCTTGATGCCGAGATGGCCGTAGTGCACGGCGATATTCTTGCCGGAGGCATACTCCACGCGCAGCACGCGCTTGCGGTTGTCGAAATGCACGGCGCGGATGCGTTCGCTTTTCATATACGCCCCTCCTCGACCAACGTCCTGAGGATCTTCTCGAGTCTCCGACTCACTTTGCCCGACAGGGTCAGCATTCCCGGGATCTCGACTTTCGCGACGAATACACCGTTCCGGTAGACATGTACGTGTTTGGGAGCATGGTCGCCGATCCACCAGTCGATGATGTACCCGCCTCGCCGGACTCGACCCATATCACCTGCTTCAATCTACTACTAAAATTAGTAGCGGATCTCAACCTGGCACCGCGGCAGGCAAACAGCCGCCCGCCCGACTTGCACCACCGCGCGCCGTGTCGGATACACAGGCGCGAGGAAGAATCCGCATGTACCGACTCTGGCTACCGTTCGCGCTGCTCTTGCTCGCCACTCGTGCGATGGCGGGAGATCTCGGCGCGGTCGTGACGGTCAGCAACGCAGAGGGGGTCCCGGGCAGCGAGGTCGATCTCCACGTGCAGCTCGACATCGGTGCGTCGCCACCCATCGTGGGCTTCCAAAGCGACCTTGAATCCCCCAGTCCATTTGTCACCGTGCGGCGGTTGCCCAACGGCGAGCCCGACTGTGCGGTCGAGCCGGCGTTCACGAAGCAGGTGCCGAACGATGCGGTCTTCGACTGTATCACCATGGGCCAGTCTCCGAATCGCTGCACCAAATCGCGCGCCATCATCTTCAGTCAACACGACAACGTGTTCTTCCCCAGCGCCCGAGTGTACACCTGCCCCTTCGTGATCGCCCCGAACGCACCGCTGGGACCATATACCATCGACATCAAAGCGGTTAATCTTTGCCCCAACAACCGCCCGAGCGACTGCTTCTCTCCGGCACAGCGCGTCAGCGGCATCGTGACGGTCCTTCAACCGACGCCGACGCCGACCTCAACGGTAACCTCGACGCCGACGGCGACGCCGACCGACACGCCCACCGAGACACCGTCGCCGTCGCCCAGCCGCACTGGAAGCAACACGCCCAGCCCCGGGACGCGCACGCCGACCGGCACGCGCACGCAAACCGGCACGCGCACGGTGTCGCCGACGATCACGCTGTCACCGACGATCACGCCGACGCCGGGTCTGGCCATCCAGGTCAACGCCGACCCGGTCCGCCCCGGCGACTTCGCCGAGCTGATCTTCGACATCGTCGATCGCACCATGCAGGCCGCCAGCACCGGCTTCGACCTGCTGCTCTCGCAGGATGTGTTCGATCTCACCGACTTCAGCACGGCCTGCACCCTCGCGCCGCGCCTGGTCAACCATCTGCTCGGCGTCAGCGTGGCGCCCGAGCCGCCGCCGCCCGGCATGCGCCGCCTGCGCTTCGTGGTCAACAACAACCCGGTGCGGCCGATCGAGATCCTCCGCACTGGCCGGCTGGTGACCTGCTTGCTGCCGATCGCCGCCGCAGCTCCGGCCGGACCGACCGAGCTGGGGCTCGATCGGCTCTTTGCCGGCAATCAGAACGGCATGCTCATTCCCGGCATCGCCGGCATCGACGGCGAGCTCGAGATCGACCCCGATTTGCCCGTGCCCACCAACACCGTCTCGGGCAGCCGCACGGCGACGCCGACGCGGACCCCTTCGGCCGCCGTCTCGCCGACGCGCACGCCGCTCCCGACCGGCAGCGCGACGACCACACCGACCCCGAGCCCGACCGGCAGGATCACGCTGTGCACCGGCGACTGCGACGGCGACGGCTTCGCGCGCATCGACGAGCTCGTGCGCGCAGTCGAGATCGCGCTCGGCAAGGGGCCGCTCGCCGACTGCGTGAACATCGATCGCAACCGAGATGAAGCCGTGACCGTCGACGAGTTGGTGATCGCCGTGCGCAACGCGCTGCAGCAATGTCCGGAGACGACCCCGTGAGCAAGCAACCGATCGTCGCCGGCGCGACGCCGAGCGAGCGCGACCCGGCCACCTGGCCGCCCGAGGCGCTGGCGCACTTGCAAGACGTGCTCGACCGCAGCCGCGCGCGCGCCGGGCGCGCCGTGCGCGAGACGTTCGACCGCGCCGAACGCCAGATGACGGCGGCGGAGTTCGTCGACTTCTGGAACGGCACGCGCACCGTCGCCATGGCCACGGTCGGCGCCGGCGGCACGCCCCACATCGCGCCCGTGCACGCCCAGTTCGTCAACGGCCGGTTGCGCTCGACGATCTACGAAAACGCCGTGCGCCGCGCCGATCTGCGCGCCAACCCGTCCGTCGCGCTCACCACCTGGGGCGCGCACGGTGCCGCCGCCATCGTCTACGGCCGCGCCCGTGAAATCCCCGGCACCCTGCGCGACACCCGCCCCGGCGCCGGCGGCGCCCCGCGCCGCACCGTCGCGCTCGAAATCGAGGTCACGCGCATCTACGCGATGAAGCCGCGTCCGGTGGAAGAGTAGGCGCAGAAGGCGGGGACATCACGCCCTCTGGTTCCTCTGGGGCTTTGCCCAGAAACTCCACTTCAGACGGTGCCACGGATGATTCGGAGAATCACGAAACCGCGAAAGACCGAAGCCACGAAGAACAAACTCAGGCATGCTAGGCCTAAGATCTGAGTCTGGTGTTTTCGTACCTTCGAGCTTTCGTGATTCTCCGGTGCAGTGGCGCCTTTGGCCCTAGATGATGAAAAGCCCCGCCTAGATCTGACCGGCTGGCGCGGCGCCAGGTGCGTCGATGAAGGTGCGGTACCACAGCTCCAGACACAGCGCGCCCCAGAGGCCGCGGCTGAAGGGCTGCTGGCCGTCGATCTGCTCCTCGATGCGGTCGGTGTTCAGCACACCGCGTTGCCGGCAGGCTCGGCTGAGCAGCACATCGCAGATGAAATCGTGCAGCGGCCCACGCATCCACTGCGCGATGGGGACGGGGAAGCCCATCTTGTCCTTGCGCTCGAGGATCCGCGGCGGGACGAGGTTGCGCACGGCGCGGCGGAACAAGTACTTCAGCTCGCCGTTCTTGAACTTGATGACCGGCGGCGTGGCCGCCATCAGCTCTGCCAGCCGGTAGTCCAGCAGAGGGACGCGCGATTCGAGGCCCCAGGCCATGCTGGTGCGGTCTTCCACCTGCAAAAGCGCCTGCAGATGCGTCTGGAGATCGACCGAGAGCATACGGTTGATCATCGACCTGGCGGGAACACCGTCGAACATGGCGATGAACTCGCCGCGCGTGGCGTTCGCATCCACCGCGAGATCGGGGTGCAGCAGCGCGTGGCTGTCCGCGAACCGATCCATCAGTCGAAAATAGCGCTGCGACGGCGGATCAAAGAGTCCTTCCTGCCAGAACGACTGGAGCATCGGCACGTACGGCTCGAGCGACGGCAGGCTGGGAACGATCGTCGCCAGCGTCGCGACGTACTGCGCCTGCCCGACCGTGTCGTGGATCGCACCGCGCAGGCATTCTTCGAGGTAGGCGATCAGGTAGCGCGCGTAACCGATGAACAGCTCGTCGCCGCCCTGGCCGCCGAGCACCACCTTCACGTGTTGCGACGCGAGCTGCGAGATCCCGAACTGCGGGAAGACGCCCGGGCCGGCGGCGGGCTCGTCCATGTGCCAGATGATCTTCTCGATCGAGTCGACGAAGTGCCGGGGTGTGAAGTAGGAGGTCAGCGACTCGGCGTTGGCGGCCTCGGCCACCGACCGGGCATGGTGCGTTTCGTCGAAGGCCGCGCCCGCGTCGAAGGCGCCGGTAAACGTCTTGATCGGCGCCTCGCCCAGCAACCTGCGCATCAGGCAGACGATGGATGACGAATCCAGGCCGCCGGACAGGTGGGAGCCCAGCGGCACGTCGGCGCGCAGGCGTATGCGCACCGAGTCCTCCAACAGCCACGTGAGCCGCTCGAGGAAGTGCGGCTCGTCGTGTTGCATGTCGGGCTCGAGCGCGAGCTGCCAATAGCGCGTCAACTGCGGCGGCGATCCGGGTCGCAACAGCAGGTTGTGCCCGGGCGGCAGACGATGCACCCCCCGGAACATGGTCGTCTGGCCCATGCACCATTGAAACGTCAGGTAGTGCCGCAAGCCCACCGCATCGACGCCGGGCGCGACGGCACCGCCGGCCAGCAGCGCCTTGATCTCCGACGCAAAGGCGAAGCGATCGCCCTGCACGGCGTAGTAGAACGGCTTGACGCCCATACGGTCGCGCGAACAGAAGAGCGTCTGGCTGCGCGCATCGAACAGGGCGAAGGCCCACATGCCGTTGAACCGGCCGACCGCCTCGGGACCCCATTGCTCCCAGGCGTGCACGATCACCTCGGTGTCGGAGGCGGTGCGGAAGCTGTGCCCGCGTCGGCGCAGGTCGCGGGCGATCTCCTCATAGTTGTAGATGCAGCCGTTGAACACCACCCAGACCGTGCCGTCCTCGTTGCTCATCGGCTGCTGGCCGTGCGCCGGGTCGATGATCGCCAGTCGGCGGTGGCCGAGGATGGCGCGCCCGCCGGGATCGACGCGCACGCCCTCGCCGTCGGGACCGCGATGACGCATGACGTCGAGCATGCGCATGACGTCCTGTTTCGCGCTCTGCGGGAGTGGATCGGCCACGAGGCCCGCGATGCCGCACATCAGCTCAGACTCCCAGCTCGTCGTAGAGACCCAGCAACAGGTCGGCCTGGCGGCGCCACGAGAATCGATCGGCCGCGGGGGCGAGGTTCGGTGCGAACTCGCCCGCGTCGCGGCGCCGCAAACAGTCGCGCACCGCGGCGGCGATCTGTTCGGGCGAATCCATCCGGTACACGTCGCCGATGCCGTGGCCGCGCACGATCTGCCTCAGCTCCGGCAGGTCGCTGGCGCAGATCGGTATGCGCGCCTCGATGAACTCGAACAGCTTGTTGGGCGCACACAGCCGAACGTTCATGAGCTTGTCGCCCAGATATGGGATCATGCCGAGCTCCGCCTGCCGCGTCAGCGACAGCAATTGGTCCTGCCGGACGAGCGGACCGAAGAAGACGTTGCGGATGCCGTGGTCGCGGCAGATGCGGCGCAGGTCTTCCTCTTCGGCCCCGGCGCCGAGCATGAACAGCTGCACACCGCTGTCGAGCAATGCCAGCCCGGTGACGAGGTTGCGCAGGTTGCGCCCTTCGAGGAAGAAGCCCTGGAAGAGCACGCGCCGGCCGCCCGGCGGCGCTCCGAAGTGCTGAAGGAACGACGCGGGAGTGGCGTCGCCGGGCTCATCCTTCACGCCGTAGCCGTTGTAGATGACATGCGGCGGAGCGATGCCGTAGAGCGAGGCCATCGCGCCCGCCACTGCGTCGCTGACGGTGATCACGGCGTCGGCCAGGCCGATGTGCTGGCCCTCGCGGCGCATCCAGTATTTCTGCAGCGCCGGATCGTCGAACTGGAAGGGGTAGAACTCGTGGCTGTCGTAGACGAGCTTGGCCGTCGGCATCCGCTGGCGGCGCAGGGTGACTGCGGCCGGCAGCGTGTCGGCATCGTGGCAGTGGATGACGTCGAAGTTGCCGGGCGGCACCAGCTCCACCAGCCCATCGGCCGGGTTCCCGTACGCCCACGGTCGTCGGTGCCACAGGTGGCGACCAATGCGGCGCAGCGGACCGGGCAGGTAGCGGCCGAGGTGGTGCGCCAGCGACAGCTCGGGAGCGCCCATCAGGTTATGGGTCCTCGGGTCGCTGGCCATCACGACGCGCACGGAGGTCGCCAGGAGCCCGTCGGCGATGTAGGCCGGCAGTCCGACGAGGGTGACGTCGCGGCCGCTCTCTGCCAGCGTATTGATCTCCGCGACGATGCGTCGATCCAACTGTCCGGTATGCGAGGAAAGCACCAGCACCGAACGGGCGCCGGCGTCGAGACGCTCCCCGGAAGGCACGCTCACTCCGGCACGCCCGCAGGCAGAGACGCCTGCGCCGCGACTCGGTGCTCGGTCGCGAGGAACGGCCGATACAGCGACAGCAACTTCTTCTGCTCAACGGACCAGGCAAAGCGGTCGCCGGCCCCGATAAGCGAGTTGCGGAAATGTTCGGTGCGGGCGGGGAAATCGTCGAACATGCTGTCGATCGCCGCCGCCAAGTCGGCGGCGGTGTCCAACTTCCGGACGACGCCGAAGTCGTTGCCCGCCACCACGTCGCGCAGAAACGGCAGGTCGTTGGCGATGATCGGCAGGCGCGCCGCGATGAACTCGAACAGCTTGTTGGGCGAGCAGAAGTGATTGTTCAGGTCGACGGGCGGGTAGGGAATGATCCCCGCGTCGGCGGAGGCTGTCCAGAACAGCAGCTCCGACTGCGACACGGCGTCCTTGAAATGAATGCGGTGGCTCAGCCCCAGCTCACGTGCCAACGGCGGCAGCGCCTCGCACCCTGCGCCGTATCCCATCATGACGAGGTGCACGCGCGGGTCCTTCACCAGCGCGATCGAGCGCAGCAGCGTATCCAGACCGCGGCCGAGCGACATCCACCCCTGATACAGCAGGATGACCGCGTCGCGCGGGATCGGCAGCGCGGCGCGAAAGCGGTCGTAGCGCTCGCGCTGGTCGAATCCGGGCGGCTGTGCGGTGGCATTCAGGATGACCGCGGGTGCGGCGATGCCGTACCGCTCGGCCATGATCTGGGCCATGTAGGCGTTGACGGTGATGACCAGGTCGCACGCACGGATGTAGCGCGCTTCGCGCTCCGCCAGCATTCGCTTTTGCGGCGGGGTGAGCGTGTGGATCTCCGGGTACAGCTCGTGGGCGTCGTAGACGAGCCGCACACCGAGCTCCCGTTTGGCGGCCGCCGCCGGCCGCAGCTGCGGCAGATCGTGGGCGTGAATGACGTCGGGCCGGTAGAAGCGGATGCGTTCGACCAGGTGGCGATCGCGATCGTCGAGCTGGCGCAGCCTGGCGTGCACGCCCACCATGAGTTGCGCCGCGCGCCGGACGACTCGGTCCTGCCGCACCAGCAGCCCGCGCACCACCCGCGCGCCGCCCCGACAGAGCTTTCGCACCGCGCCTCCCGGCAGGTACCACCAGCGCTGCGTTCCAAGCTGAACGCGCTCGTTCAACCGCGCCACCTTCGTCAACACGCGGTTGGACAGGTTCGCGTAGCGGTTGCGGGCGGATTCGATCAGATGTCTCGCAGGTGCCGACGGTGGCGCTCCGACCCGCTCCACTTTGACCGAACCCTCGAAATGATGCGCCGGGTGGTCAGGCGACGCGGCAGCGAGAAGAATCGTCTCGTGGCCTGCGTCGACCAGCGTCTCGGCCTCGAGGAGAATGCGCCGATCGATCATCACGTCGTCGGTCAGCATCACGACGCGCATCGAACCGCTCCTCGTTGATAGGCCGCAATGGCGTCGGCGGCGACCTTGCGGGCGTCGTGGACGCGCTCCACGTACTGGCGGCCGGCGCGGCCGATGGCTTCCCACGAGCCCTGCGCGGTGAGTGTGCTCGCCAGCACCGGCTCGATGTCGCGCGGCGAGGCGGAGATGATCGGGCAATCCGGCGGATAGGCTTCGGCCAGGTCCGGCCGGATGTAGCAGATGGTCGGCTTGCCCATCGCCATGCACTCGACCGCGAACTGCCCATAGGCGCCGATCAGCAACTGATCGATGGCAAGATCGCACGTGGCACAGAGCTCCAGCACTTCCTTGTGCGGGCGATTCTCCAGCGCCACCAGCTCTACCTTGAGCCCGCGCGCGGCAAGCGAGCGCACGGCCGCCTCGATGCGATCGCTTCCCTTCATGGCCCGGTTTGTCGGGGCGTGGGCGATGCGCGCGGGTCGATCCACACCGGGCGTCCCCGGCGGCGGTCCGAGGTTGGCGCTGCGCAACGCGTCGAACTGATGCAGCTCGATCGGTTGTGGAAGCAGCGTTGCCCCCGGAACGAACTCCAGCAAATCGGGCGTGCTGACGAAGACGCCGTCGGCAAACCGTCGCGCCATGTCCAGCGCCTGCGGTCGGTTGGCGCTGCACAGTTGCGGCCAGCACGCTTTGCACGCGCTGTATTCGTAGGTTGCGATGACGTGTTTGCTGTCGCGGATGTCGCAGCCGCAGAAGTAGAAGAAGACGCGCCGTCCCAGGCGCTTGAGCCACGGCACGTCGCGCAGCGAACTGCCGGCGAGCGATTCGCCGAAATAGAAGTGGTAGACGTCGAAGCGCGGCGCTTGCGCGAGGACCGAGCGGAGCGGCCCGGCGAGCCCGGCGAAGCGGGCGGGATCGAGGAGCTGATCGCAGGCGTAGTCGTAGCGGCCGGTCGGCAGGCAGACGGCCTGCGCGTCGTAGCCCAGCTCGCGCTGGGCGCGGGCCAAAACGCCGGCCATGCCGCCGATGTTCTGCGGGCCGTGCAGGATCCTCATCCCCAACGCTCCTCGATGGCATCGAGAATGCGCGCGGCCGCCATTCCCCCACCGTAGATCGCCGCCGCATCGACCGGCGCTTCACTCCAACCGTCCAGCATGGCTGCCGCGGCCTGGCAGATGCGGTCGGTCTGCCAACCGCCGATCACAGACCAGGGCGTCTGCATCTGCTCGCGCCACTCCGACACCTCGCGCAACACGACGTTGGGCACGCCCGCAAAGAAGGCCTCGCGCTGCACGCCGCCAGAGTCCGTCAGCACGGCCCTGGCATTCTCGATGAGCGCGAGCATGGCCAGGTACCCCTGCGGCGGCACGGGTCGCACAGGGCCGCGGATGGACATCGACGTCTGCTCCAGCAGCGGCGCCGTGCGCGGATGTACCGGCATGATGACGGGCAGAGGCATGCGCCCGAGCGCGCGGACGATGCTCTCGAATCGACCGAAGTCGTCGGTGTTCTCCGGGCGATGGATCGTCGCCAACAAGTACGCGCGCGGCGACAGGCCCAGTTCCGCCAGCGCCTCGCTCCGCTGCCGGCCGCGAAACTGGAGGAAGCTATCGTACATCAGGTCGCCGGTGAGGACGGTGCGATCGGCCAGTCCCTCGCGGCGCAGGTTCTCCACGGCGCTCGTCGTCGGAGCGCACAGGAGCGAGCTGACCCGATCGGCGACAATGCGGTTGATCTCCTCGGGCATGCTGCGGTCAAAGCTGCGCAATCCCGCTTCGATATGGACGAGCGGTCGATGCGCCTTGGCCGCCGCCAGCGCCCCGGCCAGCGTCGAGTTGGTGTCGCCATCGACCACCAGCACGTCGCACGGCGTCGTCGCCAGCACCGACTCCAGCGCCACCAGCATGCGGCCGGTCTGCTCGGAATGGCGGCCGGAGCCGACGTTGAGGTTGATATCGGGCACGGGCAGCTCCAGCTCTCGAAAGAGAACATGGCTCATCGCGTCGTCGTAGTGTTGGCCGGTGTGGACGAGTATCTCGCGATGCCCGCGGCGCAGCAGCTCGCGCCGCAGCGCCGCGGCCTGCATGAACTGCGGCCGCGCCCCGACGACGCGAATAGATGTGAGACGTCGCGTCATGACTCGTTCGGCGTCGACGCCGTGCGGGCATCCCCTGGCGACAAAGTGAATTGGCACTCCTGCAACACCGCGCCGCGGTCCGTGTAGTCAGGCGTCGGCGGAAACACCGACAGGCGATATCGTCGGTCGTGCACGTCGTGCGGCGGCGGCGGTTCGTGCCAGTGCTCCAGATCCAGATACTCGAGGATCTCGACGCTCACCGCGTACTCACCGATGCCCAGCCGCAGCGGCGCAAAACGGAACGTGGCCGTCCCGCGTCCCTGAATTCGGCCCACGTCGCCGCACAGGAGCTTGCTGTTCTGGTGATCCATCTGCAGACCGTCGGTGCGATGAATGGTCACGCCGAACACCGGGTCGACGATCGCTTCCTCCGCCTCGTAGGTGACATGCACGAGCAACTCCGCTCCGAGCGTGATGACGCGCGTCGAGCCGCGACCGGGAATCTCGAAGTCGACGGAGACGATGCGGCAGGCCGCCGACGCGGGAGCGGCATCATCGGCGGGTCCTGACTCCGCCAGCGCTGCGGGGCCGCTCAGGATCACCGGGAAGCAATCGGACACCGGCATCGGTTGGGCCGGCGGAGTCAAGGTGCCGACCGCCCGATAGGCGCGCTCGTGGAACACCTCGACCAACACCGACTCGCCCGCTGCGCATTGGTGTTTGATGCTCAACTCCAGCCTGTGGGGCGACTCCAGCAGGTGCGTCGGGACCGAGAACACGAACGGGGCGTGGCCGTCGCGGCCGCCCGTGTCCGTGAAGCAGCGCAGTGTCTGGTCTCCCTGTCGGCGCGGCGCGCCCCAATTGGTCAGGGTCGGATCGTCGATCAGGTGGTGCGCGTAGCTGACCGAATTGTCCATCGGAGCGCCGACGTCGATCTCGCCCAGCGCCTGGCCGCGCTCGGTCAGGTTGATCGCATAGATCGGATGCGCATGGCGCGGGCTGCCCGGCGCGACGCGCAGGCGAAACACGACGTGGCGAGCCACATCGTCCGGCGCCGCCAGCGTCCGCGCCTGCGGGCCGCTCATGTGCATCTCCTGCGCGCGATGGCGCAGGTCCTGCTCGGCGCGCAGGTGATCCAGATAGGCGCGCAGCACGGCATAGGGCGGCCCGGCCATTCGGATGCGGCCGCGCTCCATCCAGATCAAGCGCGTGCACAACCGCTGGACGGAACCCAGGTCGTGGCTGACGAACAGCACCGTGGCGCCGTTGCGCTCGGTGATGTCCTTCATCCGCTCGACGCACTTGCCGGCGAAGTACGCGTCACCGGCGCCCAGGATCTCATCGATGATCAGAATCTCCGGCTCGATCGCCGTCGCCGTCGCGAACGCCAGGCGGGCGTACATGCCGGCCGAGTAGGTCTTCACCGGTTGGTCGATGAAGTCCTCCAGCTCGGCGAAGTCGACGATCTCCTCCTCCTTGGCGCGGACGATTCGCCGCGCCAGGCCGTGATACGCCAGCGACGCGCGGATGTTCTCCCGGCCGGTGAACTCCGGGTGGAAGCCGGTGCCCAGCGACATCAGCGCCTGCACCTGTCCGCGGATGCGAAAGCGGCCCTCGGTCGGGCGGACGGTGCCGCACAGGATCTTCAGGAGGGTGCTCTTGCCGGCGCCGTTGGGTCCGATGATGCCCAGGCGCTCGCCTTTGGCCACTTCGATCTTCAGCCCGCGCAGGGCCCAGAACTCGCTGTAATATCGCTGACGCCAGAACAGCAGGCGGTTGACGCCGAGGGCGTCCAGTACGCGGTCGGCCGGCCGCCGGTAGAGGCGGAACATCTTGCCCAGCTCTTCGGCTTGAATCGCCAGGTCAGACATTGTCCGCGAACACCCCCTTGAGCCGGCTGAAGTACCAGTAGCCCAGAAAGAACGTGCCGACGCTCAACAGCGGCAGCCCGATGAGAATGCGGGGGCTGGGCAACTGGCCGCGAAACAGGATGTCCTGGTAGGCGATGATGATGTAGGCGAGCGGATTGAGCTTCAGCAGCGTCTGCAGGCTCGCCGGCACCATGTCCTCGGTGTACGCGATCGGGCTGACCATCATCAGCACCAGGATCGCGATCGCGACCATGTTCTGCAGATCGCGGAGGAGCGCGTTGGTGCTGGCGAGGATCCACACCACACCGGTCGTGAACATCAGCTGCAACACCCAGACGACCGGGAGCAGCGCCGCACAGGGCGTCAGGCGACCGGCGAATCCGACCGCGCTCAGGAGCAGGCCGAGCCCGACGATCTGCATGGTTTGCGACGCCAGAACCGCCTTGACGGGAAACAGCTCGATCGGGAACAGCGTGTTCTTGATGAGGCTGGCGTTGGCAACGACCGCACCGGTCCCGGTGGCCAGGCTTTCGGAGAAGGCGAGAAACGGGATCAGCCCGCAGAAGATGAGCACGACGTATTCGTCGGCTCCGAACAGCGCCAGGCGCACCTTGAAGATGTAGACGTAGACCAGGGCATAACAGCCGAGAAACAACAGCGGATAGAGGACCAGCCACGCCAGGCCGAAAGCCGAGCCGGCGTAGCGCGCGCGGAGGTCTGTCGCGGTGGTCTGCGCCAGCGTCCGGCGATTCGCCCAGAGCAGGCGAAAGGGTTGCACCAGGGTGTCGGTCACGAGCGTTGCAGGCTCCCGGTTGAGGCGGCTGCGAGCAGCTGAACAATGCGGCTCCCGCTGTCTCCGTCGCCGAACAGATTCCTCGGTCGGTCCGCGGGCAAGCGCGCGCCGGCGGCTTCGAAATCGGCGACGGCGCGCAACAGCCGGTGCTCATCGGCGCCGACCGCGCGACTGCAGCCGGACTCGACGAGCTCGACCCACTCGGTCTCGTCGCGCAACGTCACGCACGGGCGCTGGAGCCAGTAAGCTTCCCGCTGTATGCCGCCGGAGTCCGTCAGCACGATCCGCGCGTGGCGCTGGAGCGTCAACATATCGAGGTAGGGCTGGGCATCGATCAGGCGCAGGTTGCCGATGCCGCTGCGTGCGCCGAGCGTCCGGCGCGTGCGCGGATGCAGCGGCAGGATCACCGGCCGGTCGAGGCGCTCGAAGGCGCCGAGAATACGGTCGAGGCGATCGGGATCGTCCGTGTTCTCGGCCCGATGCACGGTGGCGAGATAATAGCCGCCGGATGTGAGCCCCAGCCGCGTCAGCACGTCCGTGCGCGCCTCGGCCTGTGCTTCGTAGCGGCGCACGGAGTCGTACATGACGTCGCCGACCTGGTGCACGTTGGCGGTGATGCCCTCGGCCGCCAGGTTGCGCGTCGCCGTGCCCGTCGGCGTCAACAGCAGCGTCGAGAGGTGATCCGTCGTCGCGCGGTTGATTTCCTCGGGCATGCGCCGGTTGAAGCTGCGCAGGCCGGCTTCGACGTGGGCGATCGGGATCTGGAGCTTCGCCGCCACCAGCGCGCCGGCGAGGGTCGAGTTGGTATCACCGTAGACCAGCAACCAGTCGGGCTCTTCCCGCATCATCACCGGCTCCAGCGCCTCCAGCATGCGGCCCGTCTGTTCGCTGTGCCCGCCCGAGCCGATGTCGAGATTCAGCTTCGGCGGCGGAATCTGCAGCTCGGTGAAGAACGCCTGCGACATGTCGTGGTCGTAGTGCTGGCCGGTGTGGACGATGACCTCGTCGATCCTCGTCGCGACGGACTGCTCGTTGAACCCGGCGATCGCGCGGCTGACGACCGCCGCTTTGACGAACTGCGGCCGGGCGCCCACCACGGTCATCACTTTGAGCGTGCGATGCATCATGCTGCGCCGCGGCCGGCGTAGAATCCGCGGATCGTGTCGGCGACGTAGCGGATCTGCTCGTCGCTCAGCTCGGGATAGATCGGAATCGCCAGCGTCTCGGCGGCCGCGCGTTCGCTGTGCGGGAAATCGCCGCGGCGGTACCCCAGCTCGCGGAAGCATTCCTGTTCGTGCAGGCTCAGCGGGTAGTAGATCGCCGTGCCGACGCCGTGCTCCGATAGATGCTGCCGCAGCGCATCGCGGCGCTCGACGCGCAGGACGTACTGGTTGTAGATCGCGACGTTGTGGGGCGCGATCACCGGCGTGACCACCGGCTCGATGCCGCCCAGCAGCGCATCGTACAGCGCGGCGTTGGCGCGGCGCTTGGCGCTCCAGTCGTCGAGGTGCTTGAGCTTGATGAGCAGGTACGCGGCCTGGATCGTATCGAGTCGGAAGTTGCCACCGACGAAGTGGTGGTCGTATTTGGAGTGGGCGCCGTGGTTGCGGAACGTCGCCAGGCGCTCGCCGAGCCGCGGGTCTTGCACCGTGGCCATACCCCCGTCGCCGGCGCCGCCGAGATTCTTGGAGGGAAAGAAGCTGAAGCAGCCGACGGTGCCGATCGACCCGGCCCTGCGGCCCTTATAGACGGCGCCGATCGCCTGGGCCGCGTCCTCGATCACGTACAGATTGTGCTTGGCGGCGACGGCCATGATCGGGTCCATGTCGGCCATCTGACCGAACAGGTGTACGGGCATGATCGCTCTGGTCTTGGGAGTGATCGCAGACTCGATGCCAGACACGTCGATGTTGAACGTCACTGGATCGATGTCGACGAACACCGGCTTGGCCCCGACGCGCCAGATCGAGCCGGCGGTGGCGAAGAACGTGTACGGCGAGGTGATGACCTCGTCGCCCGCTCCAATGCGCAGCGCCATCAGGCTGCACAGCAGCGCGTCCGTGCCGCTGGACATCCCCACGGCGGCGGCGCAGTCGCAATACCGGCAGATCGCCGCTTCCAGCTCCGCGACCTCGGGCCCATTGATCAGCTGCTGGCCTTCGAGCACGCGCGCCATCGCCGGCAGCATTTCCTCGCGCAGCGCGGCGTACTGGGCCTTGAGGTCCAACAGTGGAACCTGCATGGCGAGCGGCGCTTTTGCCAGGGTCTGCGTCATCTCGACGCGATGCCTTCGATTCACTTTGGCTCGTGCGGCAACAACTGCCCCGCGCTGAGTTGATACTGCGAGCGACACACACCACACGTAGCGTGGTCGTTCTGCGGCGCCAGCCGTTCGCCACACTGGCACATCCACCCCTGCTGTCGCGCGGGGTTGCCGAGCACCAGGGCATGGGGCGGGATGTCTTTCGTCACCACGGCCCCGGCGCCAATGAACGCATACTGACCGATCGTCACGCCGCAGACGATCGTGCAATTGGCGCCCAGCGTCGCGCCGCGCTGGACGATCGTCCGGTCGTAGGCATGCTTGCGCGAGACGTGCGCGCGCGGCGTGCGCACGTTGGTGAACACCACGCTCGGCCCGCAAAACACGTCGTCCTCCAGGGTCACCTCGTCGTAGATCGACACATGGTTTTGGACCTTGACGTTGTCGCCCAGGCGCGCCCGCGATCCGATATTGACGCCTTGCCCCAGCACGCACCCGCTGCCGATCTGCGCATCCGACATGACGTGGCAGAAGTGCCAGATCTTCGTGCCCGCGCCGATGACCGCGCCTTCATCGACGTATGCGCTGGGATGAACGAAGTAGTTGGCCGTCGTGTCGGACATCCCGGCACCCCCTGTCACACGCCGGCGGGCGCAATCTCCACCGGCGCTCCACCCCGGCTCAGCGAGCGCGCACCGGCTTCGAGCACCTTCACCACGCGCAGCCCGTCGTGCCCGTCGCTCAGCGGCGTGATGCCATGCTCGATCGCGTCGAGGAAGTGGCGACACTCGAGGCTCAACGGCTCCTGCGACGCGACCTTGGGAATGTGAATGTCCCCGATGCGCAGGGTGATCGCCTCGGCGAAATCGTTCACGTCCTCCTTCACGTCAGCACCCTTGTCGTAAACGCGAATCTTCTCCGACGCGTCCATGTCATCGAACACGATCATCTTCTTGGCTCCGACCAGCGTCACCTTGCGAGTTTTGTGCGGGTCTAGCCAGGAGACGTGTATGTGCGCAATCCGTCCACCGGTAAAGCGCACGGTCGCGAAGCACACGTCCTCGACGCCTGGTTGCAGATACGATTGGCCGCACACCGACACCGACACGGGCTCGGCGTCGAGCAGGTCGCAGGCGATCGAGATGTCATGCGGCGCCAACGACCACCAGGCATTGTCCTCGCGGCGGACAACACCCAGGTTGAGCCGCTGCGTATAGAGATAGAGCGGGCGGATCTGACCGTCGGCGATCATCTTGCGCATGTAAGCCACGGCGGGGTGATGGCGCAGGATGTGTCCGACCATCAGCGTCAGTCGCCGCGACTCGGCGAGACGAATGAGCTCTTCCGAATCGGCCGCCGCGACCGTCAGGGGCTTCTCGACGAATGTGTGCTTGCCGGCCCGCAACGCCTCTCTGGCAATGTGGAAGTGGTGCTGCGCCTCGACCGCCACGACCACGCCTTGTACCTGCGGATCGTTCAGCGCCGCCGACAGCTCCGCCGTCACCGTCGCTTGCGGATACAACTGGGCCATCGCCGCACGAGTCTTCTCGCTGAGATCGACGATGTACTTGAGCGAGGCCCCGCCTTGCGCAGCGAAATTGCGCACCAGGTTCTTTCCCCAGCTGCCCGCTCCACAGACCGCGATCCCGATCATGGTTTCATCTTCTCCGCGGTTCAGCGATCAGTGCGCCGTGTGATCGTGCGCTCAGTCGTCGAGTGGGTAGCCGCACTGCGCCGCGAGCGAGGCGAGGCGGTGGCGCAGCTGATCGACCTCCCGCTCGAGGGTCGCGACGCGCTCGACGAGCTGCGGTGACGGCGGCGCGGCAGGGGCGCTGGCGGCCGCGGGCGCGGGCGCGTCGAGCGGGTGCAGGCCGGGACAGAGCAGCTGCACGTAGCGCTCGGCGCGCGAGCCCGGCAGCGGGTCGATGCGCTTGGCGTAGCCGCGCTCGATCAGCGGCTCGAGCGCCGCCGTGAGCTCGTCGAGCGATGCCAGCGGGGTCATGCGACTGACCCGCCCGCGCAACTCGCCGGGCGTCTGCGGCCCGCGCATCAGCAGCTCGGCCAGCGTCGCCAGCGCCGGGGCGCCGACGGTGAGCATCTCGCCGCCGCGGTGACTGAACTTCTCCGCCCGGCTGTGCTCGAGGAAGACCCGGCGCACCAGGTGCTTTTGCACCAGGCCCTCGAGCGCCATCGACACTTCGTCCTCGGTCAGATCGAGCACCGGCTCGCGGTTGCTCTTCTGGTTGGCGCCGTTGATCGCGGCGTTGAGCGTCAGCGGGCACTGATCCGGCGTGGTGAACGCCTTCTCGATCAGCACGCCGAACAGACGCGCCTCGTGTGGCTTGAGCTGGACTTCCAGGTGCATGAGGGCTGGCAATCTACCCGGAACGCCGCGCCGCCGCCAGCTGTCGAATGGGTGAGGTAGGGACTCGCGACGTTGCACAAACGAAGTGGCGGAGTCGTATGACACCGAAGGGGTCGAATTCATCAGCCCGGGCAACGCCCTGGGTTGAGCGTATCGTTTGAACTCAGCCCTGAAAGGGCGGAACACGCGGCTAGTTGCGCCTCTTCAGGGCTTCGGACATTCGCGTCGTCTCAACCCAGGCCGTTGCCCTGGGCTGACGAATCTGACCCCTTCGGGGTCTTGGAGCTATTGGCCCGGCCCGCCGAAACGAATCAACCGCGCCTCGCCCGGCGGCAGCAGAAACGCCGACTCAGCCACCGCCGACCATCGCCCGGTGTCCACATCGAAAGCGTCGGGCGGCGCCGCATCGGGGCGCAGCTGCAATCGGGCCGTCACGCCGTAGCGATAGTCGCGGTTGACCAGCAGCACGGCCAACTCGCCGCGGGCGCCGGCAAACAACCCTGCGGTGACCGGGCCTCCGGCGATGGCCTCGATCGGCCCGATCGGAAGGGCTACGCCGATCTCGCCCGCCGAGTCGGCGACCGCCAGCGAGCGGTACCGCGCCAACTCGGCGGCCATGGCGCGCAGCGCCCGGTTGATGCGCGCGACCTGGTAGTAGTGCAGCGTGCGGCGGCCATGCTCGATCAGGCCGTAACGGTGCTTCCACTCGTCGTGCGGCGGCGGTGTCCAATAGGTGAAGTACGAGATGCCGCGGGCGCCGAACGCCAGGGCGTGAAAGACCTGCCAGGCGAGCTCCGCTTCGGTCGGATCGCGGTACGGGCCGTGCGGCATGGCCAGCGCGATCAACATGAACGGCACCCCGTGCCGCAGCGCCGCGTCGCGCACGGTGGCCAGGTTGGCGAAGAAGGTCGAGCGGTCCTTCTCGCGCCCGAAGGGGTAGTAGTCGTAGCTCAGCAACTGTGGCCGCACCTCGGCCACGAAGCGCTCGACATAGTCCGCGTAGCTCGCGGCACCGAGGTTCTTGGGCGGGACGTAGTTCGGCAGCAGGTTCACGTAGGCGATGCGCGCCGGATCGGCCGCGCGCACCTCCGCGACGACCGCGGCGACGCTCTCGAACTGCTCGACGACGGGCTCGTCCATGACGAAATAGCCCGCCACGGCGGCATGGTCGCGATACGCACCCACCGCGGCGGCGACGCCCTGCTCCCAGTCGGGCGTCTCGACCACCGGCGCGCCGAAGCGATGGTCGCCGAGCAGCATCTGCAGACCGTGGCGCGCCGCGACGTCGAGGGCGCGCCGGTTGGCGGCGGGGTCCCAACCCCCTTCGCACGGCGGGCCGATGACCGTGAACCCGGCCGCGGCGATCTCGGCCGCGCGCGCGTCGTCGAGCTCGGCCAGCGGCGGTCCGCACCAGAACGTCAGCCAGAAGGGCTCCGCCGCCACCGTCGCAGCAGGCGGTGCCGGATGCCGCGGCGCGCAACCAGCCCAAACGACCAGCAACGCGCCTCCGAGAGCGCTAGCGAGTCGCCGCACGCGTAGCCTCACGCCCGGTGCGCCAGGGCGCGACGCCCAACTGCCGCATAGAGCAGCAGCGCGATCGCGATCACGACGGCGGCGCGGCCATAGGCTTCGGGGGGGAAATTGAAGATCATCGCCGCGCAGACGAGCGCACCGAGCGGAGGGGTCCAACGCGGTGACCTGAACACGCCCTCCCCGCCCTCGGGCTGTGCGCGACGGACGACGATCAAGGCGATGTGGAGGGTCGTGAACACCATCAGCAACAACAGACTTGTCGTCTGCGCCAGGATGCGCACACCGCCCGAGACGGCGAGCAGCACCGCGAGGGCGTAGGTCATGACGATCGCCGCCGCCGGGGTCTGTCGGCCGGCGTGTATGCCCGCGAGCACGCGCGGCAGCAGGCCTTCGCGCGCCATGCCGTACGACAGGCGCGAGGCCATGATCAGGTTCAGCAGACCGGTGTTGCAGATGGCGAACAGCGCGATGATGGTGAAGGTGCCGGCGGGAAGACGAACCCCGGCCGCGTTGAGCACGTCGAGCAGTGGAGTCGTCGAGCTCGACAGCGTGGCCAGCGGCACGGCGAGCAAGGCAATGGTGGTGACCGCGGTGTACAACACACAGCTGACGGCGATGGCGGTGAGGATGGCGCGCGGCAGAACGCGGCTGGGATCGCGCACCTCTTCGGCCACGTTCACCGTGTCCTCGAAGCCGATGTAGGCGTAGAAGGCGATCGTCGCCCCGGTGAGGATACCGGCCAGATTGGCGGATGGCGTCAAGCGAACCGCCATCTCCGCCGCCGGCAGATGCCGCGCCACCGCCAGCCCGGCGGCGATGACGAGCAGCAAGCCGCCCAGCTCGACGATCGTCAGCACCAGGTTGACGCGCGCCGACTCCTGGATGCCGCGGAAGTTGATCAGCGCCATCGCGGTCAGGAGGATGATGCTGGCCAGCTCGGGCGGCAGCACGACGAAGACGTCGAGGTAGCCGACGAAGGCGCGCGACACGGCGGCGGCAGACGAGATGCCGCTGGCGAGCACCAGAATGCCGACGACGAACGCGACCACCGGAGGGCGATACGCGCGCCGGCAATAGGCGGCTGCGCCCGCCGCCTGGGGAAAGCGCGAGCTCAGCTCGGCATACGTCAGCCCGGTGAGGAGGGCGATCGCCGCCGAGAGCGTGAACGACAGCCACGCGCCGGCGCCGGCGGCTGCCACCACCGTTCCGACCAGGGCGTAGATGCCGGCGCCGAGGATGTCGCCGACGGCGTAGACCGTGATGGCGCCCGGGCCGAGGACCCGCCGCAGCTGACTCTCGGGGTGCGCCACCGCACCGCTGTACTGAAATCCTCCCAGCGGGTCCACTGGGACTGGCGCACGCACGGCGCGCCGTTAGTTGGTGACGATGCCGCCCGCCGCGCTGTCGTAGACGAACGTGTGGCTGCCCTTCGGCGAATGGGCTTCACCAGTGAAGGATGGCTGCGGACCGTTGTCGGCCGTCATGTTGATTTCGACGTCCGGCGAGAGCCGAAAATCGGGCAGCACGTCCGAACACTCCGTGTTGGCGCACGTGACGTAGTCACCGGAGTTGGTGAAATACGCTTCCTCGCCGGTCGCGGCGTTGCGAATGTCCGAATTCGCCCGCGCGTCGTAGGCCCGGTAGCGATAGGCGACGAACTGCGGGATGGCCACCGCGGCCAGGACGCCGATGATCGCCACCACGGTCAGCAGCTCGATCAACGTGAACCCCCGTCGACCTGATCGCACCGCAGCGGCCGAGGTGTTCTTTGTTCCGTCGCTGTGCTCGGCCTGCCACATCGTTGCGCGCTTCCTTCCGATCGAATGAGATCGCCGCGGCGCTCCAGAGGCGTTACGTTAGCGAAGTTGCACTGCAGTCATTAGTAGCAAATTGCGCACAACCGCCGCGCCCTGGTGAGCGATCTATCGCGCCAGCGCTTGTGCGCCAGGCCGGAGCGCCATTGGAGGCGCACAAAACATGGAGTCGGCAGTTTCTCGCCGATCCGCGCGCGCCTCGCTCTGCGCATCCCCACAGCGGGTGCGCGAGCGTGGGCGCACAGCAGTCGCCGCGCACTCCCTGGCGTCCGGGGCCGCGCGCTGGCAGAATGCGCCTCTCATTTCACCGCGAGGGAGAACCGCTATGAGCACGGCCAAAGTCGACTCGATCGAGCTCTACTACGAAGAACACGGCAGCGGCGATCCGCTGCTGTTGATCATGGGGCTGGCGGCGGATTCGACCGCCTGGATGTTTCAGCTGCCCGACTTCTCGGCGCACTATCGCACCGTCGTGTTCGACAACCGCGGCGTCGGGCGCAGCGACAAGCCGGCCGGGCCGTATTCGATCCACCAGATGGCGGACGACGCGGCCGGGTTGCTCGCCGCGCTCCACATCGAGCGCGCGCATGTCGTCGGCGTCTCGATGGGCGGCATGATCGCGCAGGAGCTGGTGCTGCGCCATCCACAGCGGGTGCGCAGCCTGGTGTTGGGCTGCACCTACCCCGAGCCCGACGCCGACATCGAACGCCAGCGCGAGTTCTCGCTGCAGCAGTTCGGCGGCAGCATCTCTTCGTCCGGCGAGATGAAGGTCGACATCAGCGCGCTGGATCCGATGAGCTTCTTCCAGCACCTGCTGCCGACGGTGTTCAATCAGGAATTCATCAATACCGAACTGCCGCGCCTGATCCAGGTCTTCAGCGGCGCGCTGCAGTACGGCTTCAGCATGGAAGCCATCCTCGGCCAGGTCGCGGCCGTCATGAGCCACAAGGCGACCGATCGACTGCACAAGATCGCGGTCCCGACGCTGGTGATCACCGGTGACGCCGACCGCCTCGTGCCCCCGGGCAACTCCGACATCCTGGCCAAGCACATCCCCGGCGCCAAGCTGGTGAAGATCCCCGGCGGCAGTCACGGGTTCAACTTCGAAACGCCGGACGTCTTCAACCGGGCCGTGCTGGATTTCTTGCAGACGGTGAAGAATTAGCCGACCCGCGGCTCAGCGTTCGCGCAGCGCGGCGGCGATCTTGTGCGCGAGGGGCTCGCGCTCGATCTCTTCGAGCGGCTTGGGCAGGGCGAGACACCAGTTCGGCCACTGATCCGTGGTGCCTGGCATGTTCGGGCGCTCGGCGACGGCGAGGGCGTCGTCGAGCGTCGCGGTCAGCACGGCGCACGGCGCGGCGGCCAGGGCGCGATGGGCCGATTCGACGACGGCGTCGACCGGCGCGTCGTCGGCGACGTGCCCGAGGTCGCGCAGTTTCCAGCGCATCTGTTGGGCCCCTTCCTCGCTGGGGCTCAGGCCGATGCCGCGCTGCGCCGTGAGGTCGGCACCCGTCCAGACGCCGGCGATCGTCGGCAGGTCGTGCGTGGTGACCGCGGCGAGTGCCTGCGGCGGATACTGCACCGGTGAGCCGGCTTCGAACCACAGCAATCGATACGAGAGCAGGCGCTGCGCCGCGAGCGTCTCGCGCACGCCGTCCTCGACCGTGCCGAGGTCCTCGCCGACCACGTACGCGCCGGCGCGGTGACTCTCCAACGCCAGAATGGCGAGCAACTCGGCCGGGGCGTAGCGCACGTACGTTCCCTGCCCGGGCTCGCAACCGGTGGGAATCCAGAACAGGCGAAAGAATCCCATGACGTGGTCGATGCGCAGCGCACCGCCGCGCCGTAGGTTGGCGCGGATGGTCTGGATGAAGGGATCGTAGCCGGCGGCGCGCAGGCGGTGCGGCACGAAGGGGGGAAAGCCCCAGTCCTGCCCGCGTGCGTTGTAGGCATCGGGCGGGGCGCCGACGCTGACGCCGTCGGCGAGCACGTCCTGCCACACCCACGCGTCGGCGCCGTTCGGATCGACGCCGATCGGCAGATCCTGCATGAGCGGCACCTGCGCCGCGACGCGCGCGACCTGCTGGTCGAGCAGCCACTGCAGCCATTGGTGAAACCGCACCCGCTCGGAGCGCTCCAGGGCGAAGCGCGCCACCGCCCCGGTGTCCATGCGGCGGTGCTCGCTCGGCCACTCGCGCCAGCCGGAGCCGTGGTGCTCGGCGAGGGCCGCGTATGTGGCAAACTCCGCCAGCGGCCGTCCCTGCCGGCGGCAGTAGTCGTCGAACCCCGGATCGCCCGCGAACCGCCGCCACAGCAGCTCGAACGCCTGCTGCTTCAACGCGAACACCGCATCGCGGTCGATGTGCCGGCGCTCGTTCAGGGCGCGGCCCGCGGCGGCCAACTTTTCGATCTCGCGCCCGGCTTCCGCGGCGCCCGGGAGCGCCTCGACGTGCAGGTAGAGCGGGTTGGCAAAGCGCCGACTGCTCGGGAAATAGGGGCTGGCCTGCTGCGGCCGCAGCGGCGTGACGGCGCAGATCGGGTTGATGAGCAGCACGCGGGCACCGAGGTCGCGCACCGACCAGCGCGCCAGGCGTTCGACATCGTCGAGGTCGCCCATCCCCCAGCTGGCCGCCGAGCGCACGGCATACACCTGCGCCGCCCACCCCCACGCACGCAGGTCGGCCGGCAGATGGCAGGCGCCGGGCGTGGCGATGACCAGGACTGACGGCTGGTCGTCATCCAACTGCAAGCGGTGGTAGCCGAGTGGCAGATCGGACGGCAGCGCGTCGGCGAGTTGCAGGACCGTGCCGTCTTCGAGCGTCAGCTCAGCGGGGGCAGACAGCGGCGAGAACTGCCCCGGCGTGTAGACGCGCACCATCTCGTCCGACGGTGGCACCATCTCCTCGTTGACGCCCATCGCTGTGCGCAACGCGACCCCGGTTTCGGGTGAGGTGTCGTGCCACGTCCCGCCGGCATCCCAGTACCCGTCGTCGATCCCCCACGCTCCAGTGCCCATGGCCTCCACCCGCGCCTCAGTATCCGGATTCGGGCGCGCGGTTCTAGCCGGGGGGGCCGACCGCTTTCGCTATCTGATCTCGGCGACGACTTCGCGCACGTCGCGCAGGACTTTGTGCGCGGCGCGAAAGTCGCTGCCGCGCGTCAGTGCGGTCGGCACCACCAGGCAGCGCAGGCCCGCCGCGGTGGCGGCGACCAGGCCGCGCTCGGAATCCTCCACGGCGACGCACTCGTCGGCGTGCAGCCCACCGCGCTCGAGCGCTGCGAGATAAGCGTCGGGGTGTGGCTTCGATTGGACGAAGTCTTCTCGCGTCAGGACGAAGTCGAAGTACGGCAGCAGACCGGTGGTGGCGTGGATCAACTCGAAGTGGTCGCGCCGCGAGCTGGTGACGATGCCCATCGCGACCCGGCCGTGCAACGCGCGCAGGGTTTCGGCAACCCCGTCGATCACCAGATTGCCGGCGCTCACCAGCCGGCCGTAGAGATCGTTGCGCGCCAGGCGCAGTTGCTCGATGCGCTCGGCGTCGACCCCCTGCGCCGCCGCGAGGTCGAACACGCTGAGCCCCTGGCGCATCGACACATCCATGTAGTGCGCCCGGGTCAACTCGATCCCGGCGCCAGCCAGCACCTCGCGCGAGGCGCGGAAGTACAGCTCCTCGGTGTCGACCAACACACCGTCGTTGTCCCACAGAACGGCGCGCAGCATGAGAGATCTCGGAGGCAGGGCCACTTTGAATCACCCCCACCTCAATCCTCCCCCGTCGAGGGGGAGGAAGCCGGAGGCGGAAATCCTTCCCCCGAGGGGGAAGGAGCCGGAGTCCTAAAGCCTTCCCCCCCTGCGGGGGAAGGTTTGGATGGGGGGTTTAGAAACAACCGCGAAGCGCACCAATAGATCTGTTTCAGCTCAATCGCGGCCGATGATGCTGATGCCGCAAGCTTGCGGCGCCCCGCCGATGTTGTGGCTCAGCGCGCGGGTGACGTTCTTCACCTGGCGCTCGCCCGCCTTGCCCTGCAGCTGCTTGTAGTTCTCGTAGATCATGCGCACGCCGGTGGCACCGGTCGGATGGCCGAAGGTCTTCAGCCCGCCGTCGGTATTCACCGGCAGCTCGCCGTCGAGCGCGAACGTGCCGCTGGAAATGTGATCCTTGGCGGCGCCCTTCTCGCACAGGCCGAGATCCTCGTAGGTCAGCAGCTCGGTGAGCGTGAAGCAGTCGTGCACCTGGGCGATGTCGAGCTCCTTGAACGGGTTGGTGATGCCGGCCTGCTCGTAGGCCTGCTGCGCCGCGTAGACGGTCGGCTTCCAGCGCAGGAAGTCGAACGACGGGTCGGATTGCGGGTTGGGCGCCAACGCGATCGCTACTGCCTTGACCAGGACGAAGTCGTCGCGGAAGCTCTTGGCCAGCTCGCGGCGAGTCAGCACCGCCACTGCCGCGCCGTCCGACTGCGCGCAGCAGTCGTAGAGTCCGAACGGCCACGAGATGATCGGCGCCTTGAGCGCTTCCTCGACCGTAATCTCCTTCTTGAGCATCGACTTCGGCGCCAGCGTGCCGTTGTGGTGGTTCTTCACGGCGATCTTGGCGAGGTCCTCGCGCCCGGCGCCGTAGGTCTCGAAGTAGCGCGCGGCGCAGAGCGAGAACCAACCCGCCGGCGTCATCGGCAGGCCGCGCACGCCAGTGGTCTGCACGCTCGGGCCCGAGACGCCGCGGTCCTTCGGCTTGTCGAACCCGACCACCAGCACCGTGTCGTACAGGCCGCACGCGACGGAGAAGACGCCGAAGCGGAAGGCGTCGGTGCCGGTGGCGCAGTAGTTCTGCACCATGCTGACGGGCTTGCCGTAGAGCTTGAGCGAGTCGGCCACTTCGGCGGTGCCGCGCGAGGGATAGACGGCGCCGCAGAACACCGCTTCGATCTGCTCCTGCGGGTTCTCGATGCCGGCGTCCTCGTAGGCCTCGAAGGCGGCCTCGACGATCATGTCCTCCGGCGCCTTGTCCCAATTCTCGCCGAACTTGCAGCACCCCATCCCGACGATGGCGACTTTGTCCCGGATCGCATCTGGATTCATCGACAGCTCCTTCAGCCCTGCAACGGCGCGCTCAGCGCACCGGGGTGCACTTCCAGAAATAGTTCGGCGTGCCGCCGTACTCGTGAATCTTGCGGAAGATGAACTCCACCGGCAAGTCGAGCTTGACCTCGCGCGGCGAGGCATCGGACATCTGCAGGTACACCCGCGCGCCGCCCTCCGCTTCGATCATCGTGACGATGAGCGGCGGATCCGGGCTGCCGGCGAAGAAATCGAAGGTGTGCGACATCACCTTGCCAGTGCGGTCCGAGAGGCGCACGGGTTCGAACTCGTCACGCGCGAAGCAGCTGAAGCACACGCGTTGAAACGGAAACTGCATGGTGCCGCAGCGGCGGCAGCGCTGGCCGTGGAAGCTGATGTCCTCGTCGCGGTCGCGGTAGTGGATGGTCGCCGAGACGCCGCCGCCGGCGCGGCGGTCGTGCTCGCTCGCCTGCAGGTGACGGAAGCTCAGGTACTTGTCGTAGTTGTCCATCTCCGTGCGGCGCTCGAGGTGCCAGCGCATGCCGCGCCGGTCGGTGAGGCCCTTCACCGGCTCCGCCACCTGCAGCGTGAAGGCGTCGGCCCCGTCGCCGTAGCTGACGGCCATCAAGCGGTCGCCGGGTTTGGCGTTCTCCAGCGCCGCCACCAGCAGCATCAGCGTAAACGCGGCGCCGGTATTGCCGAGGCGGCCGAAGAACGGGTCCTGCACCTGCGTCTTGGCGTCGAGCCCGAGCGCCCGCGCCACGGTGGCATGGCTGCGCGCGTCGGGGCCGTAGAGGGCGACCTTGGCGAAGTCCTTCGCCGTCAACCCCGCCTTCGCCAGCAGCCCCTTCACCACCGCGGTGACGCTGTCGCGGTAGCCGTGCTCGACGACGAAGCGATCCTCCCAGGTATGCACGAAGGGATCGCCCTCGCTGCGCCACACGTCGATGATCTCTTCGACGATGGTGTGCTGGTGGTCGACGGTCGCGGCGATGTCGCGGTCGCTGATCAACAGGGCGGCGGCGCCGTCGCCGACGTTGCGCTCCAGCGCCGAGCGCGGCGCGCCCATGCGGCAGTCGCTGGCGACGACGAGGACATTGTTCGCCGAGCCCGCCTTGACGGCGTCGAGCCCAGCGCGCAGGGCCGTGGTGCCGGCGCGCAGCGAGCCGGCGAAATCCGCGGTCGCCACCTCGCGCGGCAGGTCGAGCGCCTTGGCGATCATGCTGGCGCCCTGCTTCTCCTTGAACGGGTACGTGGTCGACGCGAACAGCAGGCCGCCCACCGAGGCGCGGTCGATGCCGCGCAGGCAATCGGTGGCCGCGGCGACCGCCATGGTGATGCTGTCCTCGTCGAAGTAGGCAATCGCCTTCTCGCCGCCACCGCCGCTCGCCTTGCGGCCGCCACCGGAAATCGCCCCGAGCGGCAACCGCAGCATGGGGACGTACGCCCCGTACGATCTGATCCCGACCATTCGACGCACCTGAATCTTTCGCAGTGAGGAAACGCGCTGGCGCCGTTGGGTCGGCCGCGCGTGGCCTGAAACGAGTGTTTGAGAAACCTATCCGCGGCGGGCGCGCGCAGTCAAGACGGCCGGGGTTCAGTACTTGCGCATCACCGCGACGACGACGCCGCGGATCTCGACGTCCTTGGCGCGGGCGAGGATCGGCGGCATGCGCTCGTTGGCCGGCTGCAGGCGGATCATGCCGCCCTTCTCGCGGTAGAAGCGCTTGACGGTCGCTTCACCGCCCAGGTTGGCCACCACCGTCTCGCCGTTCTCCGCCACCGGGCGTTCCTCGACGACGATGTAATCGCCGTCGAAGATGCCGTCGTCAATCATGGAGGCGCCGACGACGCGCAGAACATAGGTGTTCTGCCGGCGGATGAACTCCTCCGGCACCGCAATGGTATCAGTCTGTTCCAGCGCCTCGATCGGCTGGCCGGCGGCAACGCGTCCGAGCAGCGGCAGCTCGACGGCGACCGAAGCGCGGCGCTGCGACACCAGCTCGATGGCGCGGCTGTGATTCCACGTGCGGCGGATGAGGCCCTTCCCTTCCAGGTTGCTCAGGTGCTTGTGCACCGTCGCCAGCGAGCGCAGGTGGAAGTGGGCGCCGATCTCTTCGAGCGTCGGCGCGTAGCCTTTGCGGGCCAGGTAGCCCTCGAGGTAGTCGAACAGCTCCTTCTGCCGTTTGGTCAAGAACACCGGCTCGCCCTCCCTCCTGCCTACGGAGGACCGATAGCGAAGATTCGGCGAAGACGCAATCACCGCCGCGGTGGGGTTTTCCCGCCTGCCTTGATGCGCGCCTTCGACGCGGCCCACGAGCAGATCGGGCAGCCGCTCAGGTCGTGGCCGCGGGCGGGGCAGAACTGACGCCCGAAGTAGATGATCTGCAGGTGCAGGCGGTTCCACGACTGGCGCGGGAAGGCGCGCTTCAAGTCGCGTTCCGTGCGCACCACGTTGGTGCCAGGCGAGAGGCCCCAGCGCGCGGCCAGGCGGTGAATGTGCGTGTCGACCGGAAACGCGGGCTGGCCGAAGGCCTGCGACATGACGACGCTGGCGGTCTTGTGCCCGACACCTGGCAGCGCTTCGAGCGCGGCGAAGGAATCCGGCACGCGGCCGCCGTGCTCGTCGACCAGGATGCGCGACAGCGCGGCGATGGCCTTCGACTTGGCCGGCGCCAGGCCGCACGGGCGCACGATGGCGGCGATCTCCTTCACCGACAGCCGCGCCATATCGGCCGGCGTCGCGGCGCGCGCAAACAGGTGCGGCGTGATCTGGTTGACGCGCACGTCCGTGCACTGCGCCGAGAGCAGCACCGCGACCAACAACGTGTACGGGTCGCGGTGTGCGAGCGGAATCGGCGTCTCCGGGTACAGCTCGTCGAGGATGCGCTGAATGCGCTCCGCTTTCTCGGCCCGCGTCATCCGGTCAGCGCACACGCCGGCCGAGGGTGGCGGTGAGCCGCTGCAGCGCCGGAGAGAGGTCGTCGCGCCCGAGGTGCACGTCGAGGATCGAGAAGCCGCTGGTGTCGGCCCGCGCGGCGGCGAGGGCCGCGTCGAGCTGCTCTTCGGTCGCGACGTCGTAGCCGCGGCCGGCGCCGAGCAGCTCGGGAATGCGGCTGTAGCGCCACACCAGCACGTCGTTGAACGTGCCGTCGAGCATCGGCCGTTCGGTGCCGTAGCCGGCGTTGTTCAGCACGACGACGATCGGGTTCAGCCCGAAGCGCGCAATGGTCGACAGCTCCATGCCCGTCATCTGGAAGGCCCCGTCGCCGACCAGCACCAGCGGGCGCAGGCGCGGGTTGGCGAGCTGCGCGCCGAGGCTGGCGGGGACGGCGAAGCCGAGCGAGGTGTAGTACGCCGGCGAGAGAAACTCCGTGCGGGTGTGGATGAACAGATCGGCGCCGGCGAGCAGCGCGTCGCCGGGATCGGCGATGACCACCGTATCGTCGTCGAGAAACGCGTCGAGCCGTTGAAACAAGCGCTGCACCGTCACCGGCGCGCCGGGCACGGCGACGAACGGGCGCGGCGGCGCCGGGTTGGGGATCGGCTCCGGCGTGCGGCACCGCAGGGGAGCGGCGAGCAGGCCGCTGACGAAGTCGTGCAGCCGCACGTGCTCGTACGAATGGTAACGGATCGAGACCTTTTCGCTGGTGACCGCAATCGAGCGCGACTGCTCGAGCCGGGCGGTGAAGACGCCGAGATCGATGTCGCTCATCGGCGCACCGAGCAGCACCAGGCAGTCGCTCGACTCGACGTAGGCGCGCACGTCCTCGCGCCCGATCGCCCCTTCGTAGACGCCGAGGTAGCGCGGGTGCGACTCGGCGATGACGGATTTGCTCAGCAGCGTCGCCGCGACCGGAATCTCGGTCTGCTCGATGAGGCGCAGCAGCGCGTCCTGCAGACCGAAGCGGTGCAGCTCGACGCCCGCGATGATCACCGGCTGTCGCGCCCCGTCGATCATGGCGACGGCTTCGCGCAACGCCTCGCCCAGCGTCTCGGGATCGCTGACCTCCGCGGGCGGGCGCGGCGGCGGTGGCGCCGTGGCGATCGCCGCCACCACGTCGCGCGGCAGCTCGAGGTACACCGGCCGGCGCGTGCGCACGGCCGTGGCCAGCACGCGGTCGATCTCGCGACAGGCCGTCTCCGGATCGCTGAGCACCGCCGAGGCCACCGTCAGCTCCTGGAAGACCTTCAGCTGGGTGTCGAAGTCGCGCACCTTGTGGTGCAGCAGCGGATTGCGCGCCCGCTCGTTGGTGCCCGGCGCGCCGCTGATCACCACCACCGGCGACTGCTCGGCATACGCCTGCGCCGTGGTGTTGGCGATCTTGAGCCCGCCGACGCAGTACGTGATGCAGACCACCCCCAACCCGCGCAGCCGCGCATAGGCGTCGGCGGCGAAGCCGGCCCCCTGCTCGTCGCAGGTGTTGATGATGCGCAGCGGCCCGCGCTGCAGCACGTCCATGAAGCCGAGCACGTAGTCGCCCGGCACGCCGAATACATGCTCGACCCCGTGCGCCGCGAGCCGCTGCACGAGATAGTCGCCGATTGCCTGGGGTGCGTCTGCCATGGCGGTGAAGAGATAGTCAGCGCGAGCGCCGGCGACAAGGCTTTGCCGAGCCTTTGACCCCAAAGGGGTCACACTCATCAGCCCAGGGCAACGCCCTGGGAATAGGTGGACCGGTAATTCATAGCCCTGAAGGGGCGACACACACGGCGGGTTGCGCCCCTTCAGGGCTATGAACGCTCGCTCCCTCTCAACCCAGGGCGTTGCCCTGGGCTGATGGATCTGACCCCTTCAGGGTCACGCAGGACAGCGCTGATGCTACGCGCCGAACAGCGTGTGACCGGTGCTGTCGGCGACGCGCATCACGACCAGGTCGCCGGGCGTCTGGCCGCGATCGGGCAGCACGGCGGTCTTGAAGTGCCGCGTCTTGCCGGCCAGCCAGCCGGCGCGGCGGCGGGCGGGGGCCTCGACCAGCACCTCGACCTCCTGGCCGACCAGGGCGGCGTTGATCTCGACGGCCGTGCGCTCCTGCAGCGCGATGACGGCTTGCAGGCGGCGCGTCTTTTCCTCTTCCGAGACCGTCTCGTCCCACTTCGCGGCCTTGGTCTGCTCGCGGCGCGAGTACTTGAACATGAACGCGCCGTCGTAACGCACCTGGCGCATGAGCTCGAGCGTGGCCTCGAAGTCGCGCTCGCTCTCGCCGGGGAAGCCGACGATGATGTCGGTGGTCAGGGCGATGCCCGGCACCGCCGCGCGCATACGCTCCACCAACCGCAGGTACTCGTCGACGCTGTAGCCGCGTTCCATGCGCTCGAGCACCGGCGTCGAGCCCGACTGCACCGGCAGATGGAGTTGCGGGCAGATCGCCGGGCAGGTGGCCATCGCCTCGATGGCCGAATCGCCCATGTCGCTCGGATGAGGCGACGTGAAGCGCACGCGCGCGATGCCCTCGACATTGGCGGCGGCGCGCAACAGGGCGCCGAAGTCGACGTCGCCGTCGCGGTAGGCATTGACCGTCTGACCGAGAAACACCACTTCGCGGTAACCGGCGGCGGCAGCCTCGCGCACCTGCGCGAGCACGGCCTCGGCCGGCACGCTGCGCTCGCGGCCGCGCACGTAGGGGACGATGCAGAAGGTGCAGAACTTGTCGCAGCCGCGCATGATCGTCAGCCAGGCGCGCACGCCGGCGGCGCGCGACGGCGCCAGGTCGGCGTAAGTCTCTTCGCGATCGAGCCGCACGTCGACGAACGGATCGCCGCTGAGCAGCGCCGGCAGGCGGCGGTAGGCATCCGGTCCGACGATGAAGTCGAGGTGCGGGGTCTGGTCGAGCAAGCGGTCGCGGAAGTGCTGCGCCATGCAGCCGGCCAGGCCGATCTGCACGTGCGGGCGGCGCATCTTGTGGTGCGCCAGATTGCCCAGGCGGCCGAAGATGCGGTCCTCGGCGTGCTCGCGAATGGCGCAGGTGTTGAGCAGGATCACGTCGGCGGCGCCCGGATCCTCCGTGTGCGAGTAGCCGGCCCGCTCCAACTGCCCGCGCATGAGCTCGGTGTCGGCCACGTTCATCTGGCAGCCGTACGTCTCGATGTAGATCTGGGGCATTGGGGGGGCGCGAGGTGCTGCCCCCGTATACGTTCCGGCGTGTGCAAACTCAATCGGGCTGCCGCTGCGGTCGCGGTTGCTTTTGTGCTGGGGTTCTCCCAATCTGGCCTGCGGAGATGCAAAGAGGCGAGGGATCATGAGAGGACCGGGCGAATCGTACGATCAGATGGAGGCATCGCTCCTGCTGTGCCCGACCTGCCGCCGGGCCATGCCGGTGCGCAAGCGCTTGCTGCTGGTGTTGCCGGAGGGAGAGAAGTTCGACTACGTCTGCACGCAATGCGGCAGCGTCGCCGGCGACAAGATCGAGCGGCCAGCGCCGCTGCCGCCGCAGCGGGCCGCGTGGCCGCAGGCGGCGCCGCTTCCGCCACTGCGTCCGCGGCGCTCCTGACCGGCGCCCGTTAGATGAAAGCCCAGCGCATCGCGACGCTGCTACCCAGCGCGACAGAGATCGTCTGTGCGCTCGGGCTGGCCGACCGCGTCGTCGGCGTCTCGCACGAGTGCGACTTTCCCGCCGCCATCGCCGGCCGGCCGGTGTTGACCGAGCCCAAGATCGATCCGCGCGGGACCTCGGCGGAGATCGACGTCAGCGTGCAGCGGCTGGTGCGCGATGGGCTCAGCGTCTATCGCATCAAGGACGACGTACTGCGCGCCGTCGATCCCGACCTGATCGTCACCCAGGAGCAGTGCGAGGTCTGCGCCGTGTCGTTCAGCGACGTGCAGAAGGCGGTGCAACAGTGGCTGCCGTCCGCCGTCGAGATCGTCTCGCTCAAGCCCAATCGGCTCGGCGACGTGCTCGACGACATCGAACGCGTCGCGGCGGCAGCCGGCTGCCCGGACAACGGTCGCAGCGTGGTGACCGCGATGCGCGAGCGCTTCGAGCGCATTGGCCGGCGTATCCAACACGCGCGCAGCCGCCCGCGCGTCGCTTGCATCGAGTGGCTCGAGCCGCTGATGGTGGCGGGCAACTGGATCCCGGAGCTGGTCGAGCTCGGCGGCGGCAGGTACGAGCTCGGCACCGCGGGCGCGCACAGCCCGGCGATCACCTGGGAACAGCTGGTCGCCTCCGCGCCCGACGTCATCGTGCTGATGCCCTGCGGCTTCACGCTCGAGCAGACGCGGCGCGAGCTGCCGGCGCTGACGGCGCACCCGGCCTGGCGCGAGTTGCCGGCGGTGCGCAACCGGCGTGTCTACAGCACCGACGGCAACGCCTACTGCAACCGGCCCGGTCCGCGCATCGCGGACAGCGCCGAGATGCTCGCCGGCCTCATCCAGCCCGGCCACTGCGCGACGCTGATCCCCGCCGGAAGCTGGGAACACGTGCGATGATTGTGCTTCTCTGAGGAATGCGACGCGCGCGCTGGCTCTCCCGCCTGGGTTTGATTCCGCTTGGCGTGCTCTTCGCCCTGCTCGCACTGGAAGCGGCGCTGCAGGTCGGCGCGCTGTACGTGCGGGCGACGGGGCGGGCGCTGCCAACCGCGTGGCTCACCGGCAACGCGCGCGTCCTCTGTCTGGGCGACTCGAACACCTACGGCATCTACCTGACCAGCCGCTCGCAAGCCTATCCGCAGCAGCTCGAAGCGCTGTGGAACCAGACACCCGGCGCGCCGCGCATCGAGGTGCTCAACCTCGGCTACCCCGGCACCAACTCCTCGCGGCTGCGGCGCGACCTGCCGCGCATGCTGGAAACGCTCGCCCCCAACCTGGTGATCATCATGGTGGGCGCCAACGACTACTGGACCGCACCCGTCGAGCTCGCACCGCCGCCCGATCTGGGCACCCGCGTGCTGCAGATCGTCAAACGTTACTCGCGCGTGTACCAGCTCGCCTACATGGTGCGCCGCGCGCAATCGTCGGCGCGATTGGAAGTCGTGTTCCAGCCGCAGCTCGACGGCGGCAGCCGCGGCAAGGCCCGCTATGGTGACGTCGAGTTCGAGATGGGCTTCGAGAAGGGCCCCATCCAGACGCACCACATCGAGCACCTGCGGGAGAACCTGCTCGCCCTGGTCGCCCAGGTCCGCAACTTCGGCGCCGAGCCTGTGTTGATGACCTACCCGTCGCGCATGTGGAACTACGGCGACGCCAACGAAGCCATCGTGCAGGTCGCCGGTGAAACCCAGGCCCGCCTCGTCGACGCTGCCGCGGCATTCACCCCGGCGTGCCCGTCCGAGCCGTGCCCTGCCCTGCTCTTCCCCGACCACCACCCCACCGCGCGCGGGTACCAACTGATGGCGGAAACCCTGGTGAGGGAGCTGCGCGACGCGCTGTAAACCCTTTTCCGCCCTGAGAGAAATGGGACAGTAGAGTGCGCTTCGCGACCATCTCTACACCCCCCATCCAAACCTTCCCCCGCAAGGGGGGAAGGCTTCAGAGTTCCGGCTTCCTCCCCCTCGACGGGGGAGGATCGAGGCGGGGGTGATTCGACGTGGCTTCGACCTTTTCGTCCGCAACGCTGGTCGCCGGCTAGCCACCTACTCCACCCACTGCCACGGGTTGCTGTTGGGGTTGGCCGCGTCGGTGCCGAAGGCGAGCTCGGTGCGGTCGAGGAAGCCGTCGCGGTCGCGGTCGATGCCGAGGCGAGTGGCGGCGCCCAGCGGTACGCCGGTATAGGTGAGCACGTCGCTGCCGGCCAGCGCGGCGCGCAGGGCGCTCTCGGCCAGCGCGGGCTCGGCAGCGGAATCGGGCGCCAGCAGGTTGGTGGCGGGGTCGTAGGCGAACCCTTTCGCCGCGCCGCCGAGCACGCCCTTGGCGATGACGTCGCATTTGCCCGCCTCGGCCTGCGCGATCAGCGTTGCGATAGCCGTTGCCAGCGCCGCGTTGCCCTTGGTCGCCGCGGTCACGGTAACCTGGCTGCCGATGGCCGGCACGGTGTCGGTCGGGAAGGCGAGCAGGAACGCGAAGACGTTGCGCTCCTGCGTGTCGTTCATGTTGAACGCCGAGACGGCGAGAAACTCGGTGAGGCTGACGATGCCGTCGTGCAGAAAGCCGAAGCCGCTCTTCTGCGCCGACAGGCCGATGTTGGTGACGTTGCCGCCCAGAGGGTTGGTGCGAATGGGACTGAATCCGACCTTCTCGTACATGTTGCGCACCTGCGCGACCTTGATGTCCTGACTGAGCAGTCCCGTGCTGCCGATGAGATTGGTCGACGTCCCGGTCGGCAGCGTGTGGCAGGTCTGGCAAGTGAACGGCCCGTCGACCGTCGAAGTGGCGAAGGTGATGGCGCCGCTCGTCGGGTTGCCCGTCGTCGTCGCACCGCCGCCGGCCTTGGACGGGATCGCGATCGACGCCGGCATGGTGTCGTCGACGTTGCGGAACGGGTTGGGCGGGTAGTGCACGGTCATGATGAAGTCGGCGTAGGCGTCCATGTCCTCGCTCGCGAGCTGGTTGCCGCGGCCGAGCAGGCCGACGAAGGCCTGGTTGAAGTGCTGGAAGTTCTGCCGGTCGCCGCGCCAGTGAAACGGCTCGATGCCCTCCAGGCCGCGCAGCGTCTGCGTCACCATCGGACCCTTCATCGGATCGAAGCCGGTAAAGTCGGCGGGGATCGGCGCGAAGTTTACCCACGGCGCCGTGCTGTAGGGCACGAACGCGCCCTGCGGATCGCCGAGGTCCCAGGCCAGTCCGTCGAAGTCGCCGAACGTGTGGCACGTCGCGCAGGCGATGTCGCCGTGCCCGGAGGTGAGCTGCGCATCGTACAGGAACGGCCGGCCGATCTTGATGACGTCGGGGCTGGGATCGAACGCCGCCGGGCCGGCCACGCCGATGTTGTCGACGACCGTGTTGGTCGCCGTATCGAGGCTGGCGATGGCGTTGTCGAAGCGGCTCAGCACGTAGAGGCGGCCATCGGTTTCGTTCAACGCCACACCGCTCGGCCCACCGCCGACATTGACGCGCGCCGTCACCGCGCCCGTCGCACCATCGAGCACAGCGACTTTTCCGGAGCCGAACGCCGTCAGGTAGTAGGCGGAACCGTCGGAGCGAAACACGCCGCCACCCGGTTGCGAGAGGCTGGCGGCGATCTCGGCCGGCGGCCCGGGCGTGACCGCATAGGAGATGTGCGGGTTGAGGTCGACCTGCGTCGTCGCGCCGCTGACGGCGTTCACGCGCGCAACGCGCGTCGCGACCAGATGGCCGCGCAGGTTGGGCTCGAAGCGCACCAGGTTGCGCGCGTCGGTGTTCGGCACCCAGAGCTGCCCCGTGGTGGGGTGCACGGCGACGTCGAACAGCGTCGTGCCGACGCCGCTCAAGGTGCGCAGCACGATCGGCGTCGCCGCGTCGGCGTCGATGGCAAAGATGTCCTGATCCGGCAGCGTATACGTGATCGCGCTCGACCAGTTGCCGCCGACTTCGTCTTCCCAACGGCCGTTGGCCGGGTTGAACTTGACGATCAGCCCCACATCGGGCGCCGTGCCCAGACCCGGCGCGCGCGCCGGGCTCGGTGGCGGCGGGCCGCCGGCGTTGGGGACGATGAACTCCGAGACGATGGTGGTGCGATTGCCCGACTGCATGGCCACGGCATAGACCTCGGTGCCGCTCGCGTTGACGGCCAGCGCGCGCGGATCGTCGCCGAGCAGATCGAGCGTGGCGACCAGCGCGCGCGTCGAGGCGTTGAAGACCTTGACGCGGTCCTGGTTGCCGGCCAGCGTCACGAAGGCGCGCCCGCTGGCGAAGGCGATGTCCGTCGGCTCGTCGCCGACCGCGATCGTCGCCAGCGGGGCGCGGCTCGCCGCGTCGACGACGCTGACGGTGTCGGACAGGTGGTTCACCACCCAGACTTCATTGGTGCCGGGCCGCACCGCCAAGCTGACGGGATCGACGCCGACCGGCACGTCGCCGGCAAAGCTCAACCCGCCACCTGCTGCAACGGCGAAGATCGCCAGACGGCCTTCGGGCGTGTTGACCGCGTACAGCTCGGCGCCGGTGGCGGACAAGGCGAGCGGGTGCACCTGGCTGGACTCGAAATTGCGGAAGTCGACTTCGGGCGGCATGACCACGGCCAGATTGTGCGTGGCGGGTGACGGATCGCCGGCGCGAAAGGTGCGCGCTGCGCTGACCAGGTTGCCGCCGTCCATGCCCGATGCAGCCAACGCCTGCGCGGCCGTCGCGCGCAGCCGCACCGTGAAGCGGCCGGCGGCGTTGAACGTCGGCGCTACCGACGAGCCGGTCGACGGCGCCGCGCCGCCGTCGAAGTTCCATTCCAGCGCCGAGCCGCTGCCGGTGCCCGAAAAGGTCGCCGAGCCGCCGACCGTGATCGCGCTCGGCCCGCTGGCGATGTTGCCGTTCGGCAGCGCCACGGCGGCGGTCGCCGTTTGCGACGTCATTCGTCCTGCGGTGCAGGCGGAGAACGGCAGGAAGGCGCTGGCGGGAATCGCCACACCGTTGAGGCTCACGGCCAGCGTGGCGGGATTGAAGGAACAGCTCGCGTCGAGCTTGACGGTTACCGTGCCGCCGGTGAACAGGGCGCCGTCGCCTGGCGTCGGCGCAACGAAGTACAGCGGCGGTGCGGCGGGCAGGGCCGAGGCGCGACAGGCCACCAACAGATCGGCGCCCAGCGCTGCGAGCATGAGCAATACGGACGGCCCTCGTCGCTGCATCTCCCCCCCTTGGCCGCGAGCGTGAACGACGTCACCCTACCACGCAGCCGCGTGCGGCGGTCAAGGAAGATCCGGTTTCCTCTTCCGGTTCAGTCTATCGATTTTCTCCGAACGGGAGGGCGAGGCTCCTGCCGAGCCGTGCTCAATGTTCCAGACGGCTCCGCGGGAGCGTCGCCCTCCCAGGAGCACAGAGGTTGAAGAGTGTCAGATCCCCCTCACCCAACCCTCTCCCATCCGGGAGAGGGCTCGAATCTCTCGGGCAGAATATGCTGCCTAGAGTCCCAACGCCGCGCGCGTCGCCGGGCCCACCTTGCCGTCGATCGCCATGCCGCGGCCGGCCTGGAACTGCCGCACGGCGAGATCGGTGTCCGGACCGAAGCTGCCGTCGACCGCATCGCCGACGAAGCCCAGCGCGCGCTGCACGCGCTTGACGTCGTTGCCCTTCATCAGCGGCGTCGTGAGCCGCAGCAGGCGCTCACTCGGATCCTGCGCCGACGCCATGGCCGGGGCGGTGTCCGTCGCCCCGAGTGCGGCCTGGGTGATCGTCACGCCGTGCGCCACCAGCGGCAGCTCGAGGCTCCACTTGCCCTGCCCGATCAGCTTCTTGAAGGTGTCCATGCGGTAGACGGTGTTGTGCAGCAGCGTGTTGTTGTGCGTCGCCAGCCAGTCGCGCCGCGTCGTCACATAGCGGGTCACCCATTCGCGCTCGCCGGCGTCGGCGGGCCTGCCGATCTCGCCGACGACGCGGTCGCGGATGCGGCCGAATGAACCGTGGATGTGACTGTCGTAGACGACCGCGGCGCTCAGCGGACGGGTGAGCTCGAGCGCCTCCGCCGAGAGCATGGCGGGCGTCCAATAGACGCGGTCGAAGAAGGCGTCTTGCACCTGCTGCATGATCGGATCGCTGCCGGCTTGCCGCAACAGGTCCTTGACGGCGGTGTTCTGGTCCAGGCTCACGTCGCACCGATCGAACGCCGGCAGGAACGGCAACAGCGCGTCGGCGAGCTGCCCCTCGGCCTGGCAGTAGCCGCGAATGAGGAGCGCCAGGTTGCCGCTGCTCAGCGTCGTCTGCGCGCGGCCGTAGGTGAGATGCCCGGTGTCGCCCTTGAGCACCGTCACCTGCCCGTAGTCGCCCTGCACGCGTCCGGTCTCGAAGACATTGACGATCGCCTGTGCAGTCTTTGCCTGCGTCTTGCTCACCTTCAGCTTCGCCATCTCTGCCCCTCCTCGTTGATGCGCCACGGTACGACTTCCACCCCGGCGCCGCGGTCAAACGAAACGTCGCGCCTCTTTGAAACGAGGCGGCCGAGTCTTGCCCGATCAGGTGCCCGAACGTCAACCGGAGCACTCGCGCGCCGGGCTTCGACGCACCCCCCCGTTGCCCCACCGCGGCGCAAGGGGTATTTATTGAACTGACCAGTCAGTATTGAAATGCAGACCATCCCACCACCAGCCCTGGCGCGCGCGCCGCTGCGCGGCCGTCCGCCGACCGCGGGCTTGCGCGACAAGATCCTCGCCGCCGCGGAGCGGATCTTCAGCCGCTGCGACTACCACGAGATGCTGATGGACGACGTGGCGCGGGTTTGCGGCGTCGCCAAGGGCACCGTCTATCGCTACTTCCCCAGCAAGCGGGCGCTGTACCTGGCGGTCATGTTCGACGGCCTGGAGCGCCTGCGCGACCGCTTGCAGGCGGCGGTCGACGCCCCCGACGATCCCGTGTGCAAGATCGAGCGTATCGCCCACTGCATCCTCGCCTACGTCTGGGACCAGCGCTTCTTCTTCGGCCTCATCCACCGCATCGAGGACAAGCCGGACGACCCGGAAACACGCGAGTGGCTGCGGCGCCGGACGGAGATCTCGCACCTGATTCAACGCGCCGTCGAGCAGGCGATCGCCGCCGGCCACCTGCGTCCCATCGACGCCCACCTGGCCACCGAGATGCTGCTCGGCATGCTGCGTGGCGTCGGCCGTTACCGCACCGCGAAAGACCAGCTGGCCGATTCCGTCGCGGTCGTGGTCACGACCTTTCTGCGCGGCGTCGCGACCCCGGCGGGCTTGCGGCGCGCGCGCAGCACCGAAACCGGAGCATGTACATGATGTCAGTTTGCAGTCCTCCGACTTCCCCCTTTGGCAAAGGGGGATCGAGGGGGATTTCTCGAACGATCCGATCTCAAAAATCCCCCCTAACCTCCCTTTTCCAAAGGGGGGAAGCCGGACTCCGGAAAGAATCGACAGTCTCCCAAAGGGGGGGATGGGCGTGGAATGCAGCGCGCGTTCTTCCCATCCTCGCCCTCGCGTGGCTTGGCGGCTGCACCTCGGGCACCGAGAGCAATGCGGCGGCGTCCCCCGGGGCGCGACAAGAAGCCGTGCCGGTGCGCGCCGCGACGGCGGCGGCGGCGGACGTGCCGGTGCAGATCCGCGTCATCGGCAACGTCGAACCTTTCTCCACGGTCGCGATCAAGCCGCAGGTGGAAGGACAGCTCGGCCAGGTGCACTTCCGCGAGGGGCAGGAGGTCAAGATCGGCGATCTGCTGTTCACGGTCGACCCACGCCCGTTCGAAGCGGCGCTGCGTCAGGCCGAAGCCAACCTGGCGCGCGATCTGGCCGAGTCCGACAACGCCACCGTCGAAGCGGAGCGCCGCGCCAAGCTGTTCCAGCAGGGTTTTGTCTCGCGCGACGAGCACGATCAGGCGCAGACGCGGGCGGCGTCGCTGCAGGCGCAAGTGAAGGCGAACCGCGCCGCGATCGAGAACGCCAAGCTGCAGTTGCAATACTGTTCCATCCGCTCGCCGATCGACGGCCGCGTCGGGCAGATCCTCGTGCACGAAGGCAACGTCGTGAAGGAGAACGAAACGACGCTGGCGGTCATCAACCAGGTGAAGCCCGTCTACGTCGCCTTCGCCGTCCCCGAGCAGGAGCTGCCCGCGGTGCGTAGCCACGCGACGGGGGAGCCGCTGACCGTCCAGGCCTTCATCCCCCCCGACGGCACGCAGGCGATCGACGGCACGCTGAGCTTCATCGACAACGCGGTCGACAAGACGACCGGCACGGTGTTGATGAAGGGGCTGTTCACCAATCAGGACGAGGCGCTGTGGCCCGGGCAGTTCATCGAGGTCGCGCTGACGCTCTCGGTGCAGCGCGGTGCGATCGTGATTCCCGCCGAATCCATTCAAACCGGCCAACAGGGGCAATACGTGTTCGTCGTGCAGCCCGACGGCACCGTCGCCACCCGCCCGGTCGTCGGCGGGCGCACCAGCGGCGGGCTGATCGTGGTCGAGCAAGGCCTGCAGGCCGGTGACCAGGTGGTCACCGAAGGGCAGCTGCGGCTCGTGCCGGGCACCAAGGTCCAGATCGGCGACGCCACCGGCGACGAGCCCGTGGCGCGCGCCGACGAGCCGAAATAGGTGCGGTCGTGAACATCTCCGCTCCGTTCATTCGGCGCCCGGTCGCCACGACGCTGCTGATGGCCGGGATGCTGATCTTCGGCATCATGGGCTATCGCGTCCTGCCGGTCAGCGATCTGCCCAACGTCGACTTCCCCACCCTGGTGGTCACCGCGAGCCTGCCGGGCGCCAGCCCCGACTCGATGGCGTCCTCGGTCGCGACGCCGCTCGAGCGGCAGTTCTCGACCATCGCCGGGTTGGCGGCCATGAACTCCGTCAACTCGCTCGGCACGACGTCGATCACACTCCTCTTCAGCCTCGATCGCGACATCGACGGCGCCGCGCAGGACGTGCAAACGGCGATATCGCAGGCGACGCCGTTGCTGCCGCGCGACATGCGCAGCCCGCCGACGTATCGCAAGGTGAACCCCGCCGACCAACCCATTCTCTACATCGCGTTGACCTCGTCGACGCTGCCGCTGTGGACGCTCAATCGCTACGGCGAGACCATGATGGCGCAGCGCATCTCGATGGTCAGCGGCGTCGCCCAGGTGCAGGTCTTCGGCGCCCAGAAGTACGCCGTGCGCATCAAGCTCGACCCCAAGGCCTTGGCCAGTCGCGGCATCGGCATCGACGAGGTCGCCACCGCCGTCAGCTCCGCCAACGTCAACCTGCCCACCGGCACCTTGCAGGGCAGCCATCGCCGCTTCACCCTGCAGGCCACCGGCCAGCTCACCGCGGCCGCCGACTATCGGCCGCTCATCGTCGCCTACCGCAACGACTCGCCCGTGCGCCTCGAGGAGCTCGGCACGATCGAGGACAGCGTCGAGGACGACAAAGCCGCCTCGTGGTACGCCGACGGCGACAAAATGCAGCGCGCCATCATTCTCGCCATCCAGCGCCAGCCCGGCACCAACACCGTCGCCGTCACCGAGGCGGTGAAGGAGCTGCTGCCCACCCTGCAAAAGCAGCTGCCGCCGGCCGTCGAGCTGCACATCCTGTTCGACCGCTCGGCGTCGATCCTCACGTCGGTGAACGAGGTCAAGCTCACCCTGCTGCTCGCCCTCGTGCTGGTGGTGATGGTCATCTTTCTGTTCCTGCGCAACGTCTCGGCGACGATCATTCCGAGTCTCGCCTTGCCGCTGTCGATCGTCGGCACCTTCGCGCTCATGTATCCGCTCGGCTACAGCGTCGACAATCTGTCCCTGATGGCGCTCACCCTCTCGGTCGGCTTCGTCGTCGACGACGCGATCGTGATGTTGGAGAACATCGTCCGCCACATGGAGATGGGCAAGTCGCCCCAGCAGGCGGCGCTCGACGGCTCGAGCGAGATCGGGTTCACGATTCTCTCGATGACCGTGTCGCTGGCGGCGGTGTTCATCCCGGTGCTGTTCATGCCGGGCATTCTCGGCCGCCTGTTCCACGAGTTCTCGGTCGTCATCTGCGTCGCGATCATCATCTCCGGCATCGTTTCGCTGACGCTGACGCCGATGCTGTGCAGCCGCTTCCTGCGGCCGCCGTCGCAGCACGGCCGCCTCTACGCGGCCACCGAGCGCGCCTTCGACGGCCTGTTGCGGCTCTACGAGCGCAGCCTGGGTTGGGTGCTGCGCCACCGCCCCGCCACGATGGGGCTGTCCCTGGTCATCCTCGCCGTCACGGCGGTGCTGTTCGAGCGCGTGCCGAAGGGCTTCCTGCCCAACGAGGATCAGAGCGCCGTCGTCGCCGTGACCGAAGCGGCACAGAGCGTCTCCTTCGACGCCATGAAGCGCCACCAGATGGCCGCGACGGAGATCATTCGCCAGCATCCGAGCATCCTGACGCTGTTCTCCAGCATCTTCGGCTCCAATGCCGGCGCCGGCGCCACCGCCAATCAGGGGCGCATCTTCGTCCACCTGAAGCCGCGCGAGGAGCGCGGCACGCTGAGCGAGATCATGGCCGAGCTGCGGCCCAAGTTGGCCGCCCTGCCCGGCCTGCGCGTCTTCATGCAGGAGCTGCCGTCGATCCGCATCGGTGGGCAGGTGACCAAGAGCCTCTACCAGTTCACGCTGCAAGGGCCGGACACCGCCGAGCTCTACCGCTCAGCGCGCGAGCTGGAAACGAAGCTGCGCGACGCCCCCGAGCTGCAGGATGTCACCAGCGACCTGCAGGTGCAGAACCCCGAGGTCAACGTCGTCATCGACCGCGACAAGGCGTCCACCCTCGGCGTCACCGCGGAGCAGATCGAGAGCGCCCTCTACAGCGCCTACGGCGACCGCTGGGTGTCGACGATCTACGCGCCCGAGGACCAGTACAAAGTCATCCTCAAACTGGCGGACCGCTACCAGCTCGACCCCAACGCGCTGGCCATGCTCTACGTGCGCTCGTCGAAGGGGCAGCTGGTGCCGTTGAACGCCGTGACGCGCCTGGACGAGCGCGTCGGCCCGCTGACGGTGAACCACGCCGGTCAGCTTCCGGCCGTGACCCTGTCGTTCAACCTGCACCCGGGTGTCGCGCTCAGCCAGGCCGTCGATCGCGTCGAGGCCGTCGCGCTGCAGACACTGCCGGCGACCATCACCACCAGCTTCCAGGGCACGGCCGAAGCGTTTCAATCCTCGATGGCGGGACTGTGGCTGTTGCTGGTCGCGGCCATCCTGGTCATCTACATCGTGCTCGGCATTCTCTACGAGAGCTTCGCCCATCCGGTGACGATTCTCTCCGGCCTGCCCTCGGCCGGTTTCGGCGCGCTGCTCACGCTGATGGCGCTGGGCTACGAGCTCAACATCTACGCCTTCGTCGGCCTGATCATGCTGATCGGCATCGTCAAGAAGAACGCCATCATGCAGATCGACTTCGCCCTCGAGGCGCAGCGCAACGAGGGCATGAACGCCTTCGACGCCATCTACGCCGGCTGCGTCACCCGCTTCCGCCCAATCATGATGACCACCATGGCCGCGCTGCTCGGCGCCGTCCCGATCGCCTTCGGCGCCGCCTCGCGCCGCCCGCTCGGCATGGCCGTGGTCGGTGGCCTGGTCTTCTCACAGCTGATCACGCTCTATCTGACGCCGGTCTACTACACCTACCTCGAAGCCCTCATGGAGCGCTTCCGCGCCTCGCGCAATCGGCGCAAGGGCACGCTGGCACCGCCCGCCGCGACGGGGCTTTCGGCTGAGCACCGTTGAGCAGGTCTGCATCTTGCGGTTTCTTGGACCCCGAAGGGGTCACGCGAATCATATGGCGTTGCATACAGAACCCTTCTGAGCCGCGCCGTTGCCCGCAGCGTCGCCGCGCGGTACGGTCCGCGGCAATGAAAATCCGATCCCTGCTTTCGCAATCGTCCCTGCGCCTGATGCTCCTCGCGCTGGCCCTCCCGCTCCTGGCCGCGTGTTCCAGCGATGACGATACGTCCGCACCCGTACCAACGGCCACGTCGGTGCCATCCACACAAACACCGCCGCCCAGTGCGACGCGGACCGCGACACCGACCGCAACAGCCACTTCCGAACCCACGGCGACCGCGACCGCATCGCCGACCGCGACGGCTTCGCCGACGCCGACCGAACCGGCGGCGATTCGCTTCGCTCGGCTCGGCCCGATCAGCGGCGCCGCTGGCCGCGGTAGTTTTCGCTTCGGCGTCGCGACGGCGGCCACGCAGATCGAAGACCAGAACCCGAGCACGGATTGGTATCTCTGGACGGCGCCCGCTCCCGACGGTCTGGCCAAGAGCCCGTTCGTCGGCGAGGCCGTGCGCGGCTTCAGCCGCGCCAGCGACGACGTCGATCTCATTTCGCAACTCCATCTCGACGGCTATCGCTTCAGCGTCGAGTGGGCGCGCGTCGAACCGCAGCGCGATGCCGTGAGCGAGGCGGCCCTGGCGCACTACGACGAGGAGATCGATGCCCTCGTCGCCGCCGGCGTGCGGCCGATGATCACGCTGCATCATTTTTCCAGCCCCGTGTGGGTCGATGATCCGCGCGTCACCGGGTGCCCGGACGGTCCGACCGACACCAACCTGTGCGGCTGGGCGCATCCCAACGGTGCCGATCAGATCATCGCCGAGCTGGCCGAGCACGCGCGCTTGCTCGGCCAGCGCTACGGCGATCACGTCGACGAGTGGGCGACGCTGAACGAGCCGGTGAACTATCTCCTCGCCAGCTACGGCATCGGCTCGTTCCCGCCCGGTCGCACGCTGCTGCTCACCGACTTCGACGCGTTGATCACCGTCTTCCGCAACTACATCCGCGCCCACGTCGCGATCTACAACGCGCTCAAAGAAGCCGACACGGTCGATGCCGACGGCGATGGCGTCGCCGCCCACGTCGGCTTCACGCTCAACGTCGCCGAGTGGTTGCCGAGCCGCATGAACGCGGTCAGCGACAATCCAGATGACATCGCGGCCGCCGAGCGCGTGCGCTACGTCTACCACCACCTGTTTCCCGACGCGCTCGTCTTCGGCGGCTTCGACGCCGACCTCGACGGCGTGCGCGAAGAGGATCACCCCGACTGGGCCGGCAAACTCGACTGGCTCGGCGTGCAGTACTACAGCCGTCAGGGCGTCAGCGCGACGCCGCCGCTGATCCCGCGCCTCAACTTGATGGTCTGCTTCGGCGGCCTCGACTTCGGCACCTGCGTGCCGCCGGCCGATCCGACGCACTACATTCCGGCGATGGACTACGAGTACTACGAGCCCGGCATCTACAACGTCCTGGTCGACTTCGCCGCCCGCTGGCCCGCCCTGCCGCTGACCGTCACCGAATCAGGTCTCGCCACCGAGACCGGGCGCCGGCGCGCCGAGCACGTCGTGCGCTCACTGGAACAGATCCAGCGCGCCATCGACGCCGGCGCCGACGTGCGCGGCTACTACCACTGGAGCCTGATGGACAACTTCGAATGGTCGCAGGGCTTCGTGCCGCGCTTCGGACTGTACCGCGTCGACTTCGTCTCCTACGACCGCACGCCCACCGAAGGCGCGACGGTGCTCGCCGACATCGCCGGCCACCGCCGCATCACGCAGCAGATGCTCGATACGTTCGGCGGCCTCGGCCCGATGACGCCCGAAGACGAGACGAACTAGGCACTGCGTGACGCAACTCCAGTGGCCTATCGAACGAGGGTTCCTTCTCCCGGATGGGAGAAGGCCGGGATGAGGGCGATACGATTGATCGGCGAAGCCACCCTCAGCTTTGGAGGCCCGCTCGAGACAGACTTCGTTGGGGGCCTGCGGCGCAATTGAATCCCCCTCACCTGGCTTTGCACACAACGTCACCGTTGAACGGCGCTCTGGTCGGAGTCGGGGTCGGAATCGGTATCGGGATCGAGGGCGACGAAATGGATTGCGGCCTGTGTCGATGCGATCCGCTAGGAACCGCGGAATCCCTGGGACAGGAATCGATTCCGATGCCGATACCGATTCCGACCCCGCCGGGAGAGGCTCGGCGATGAAAGGGTTTTTGTGCAAGGCCGGGTGAGGGGGATTCAATAAACTTCCTCCAGCCCGGTGCTCGATCGCGTACCGGAGGGTCCCCGTCATGTGCCGCGGCCGAGTGAGGTTGGGAGAACGTTGAATCCCCCTCACCCAACCCTCTCCCATCCGGGAGAGGGCCCGGAGATCTCGGGCGAAGGGGCGCAACCCCGGGCTGCGACGAGCCGATTCAGTCAAGCGCCGTCACGCCGCCGCGCGGTGTCCCTTGTCGCGCAGGTAATCGGTCAGCGCTTCGCGCCAGGGGCGCAGCTCCTTCAGGCCGGCTTCGATCCAGCGCGTGTGCCCGAGCACGGAGTACGCCGGCCGCCGCGCCACCGCGCCCGATTCCTTCGTCGTGATCGGCGACAGGTCGACCTGCAGTCCGCTGAGCTCGAAGATGCTCTTGGCGAACTCGAACCACGAGCACTGCCCGGCGCTGGTGATGTGGTAGAGCCCGTAGGGGACGGTGCCGCGCTCCTCGGCGGCGAGCAGGGCCGCGATGGCCTTCGCCAGGTCGGCGGTTGCGGTCGGCGTCATGACCTGATCGTTGACCACGCGCACTGGGTTGCCGCTCTTGCCGAGGCGCACCATGGTCTCGACGAAGTTGCCGCCTTTGCCGCTGGCGCCGGCGAGGCCGTACAGGCCGGTGGTGCGGACGACGAAGTGGCGCGGGGCGAAGCCGCGCACCAGGTTCTCGCCGGCGAGCTTGGAGGTGCCGTAGACGCTGATCGGGACGGCGAGATCGTTCTCGTGGTATGGCCGGGTGCCGGAGCCGTCGAAGACGTAGTCGGAGCTGAAGTGGATCAGCGTGAAGTCGTTCTTGGCCGCCAGCCGCGCCAGGTTGTAGGCGCCGGTGGCATTGACCGCGAATGACGCCGCCGGCTCGTCTTCGCAGATATCGACGCGGTGAAAGGCGCTGGTGTTGATGACCACGTCGGGCCGCAGCTCGCCGAGCACGGCCGCCGCGCGCTCGGCATCGCAGACGTCGAGCTCCGCATGCGTCAGCCCGGTGAGCTTGAAGCCGCCGAGGGTTTTCATCAGATCGGTGCCGAGCTGCCCATGGGCCGCGATGACCACTGCGTGTCGCATCCCGTCCGTCTAGCAAACCGGCTCGCACCAATGGAAGGGGCAGGCGTGTTCCGTCGTTGACAACCGGGAACGAGTCCCCTTAACTGAACCAATCACCCATATTCCCAGGGGGCTCCATGCGATCGTTGAACAAGATTTTGCTCATCGGCGGTGCCGGTTATGTCGGATCGGTGTTGGTTGAAGAGCTGTTGAAGCGCGGCTACGCGGTCAAAGTGTTCGACCGCCTGATCTACGGCGACCGCGGCCTGCGCGACGTGCTCGACCGGGTCGAGGTGGTCGTCGGCGACATGCGGGCGGTCGATCCGAGCGTGTTCGAGGACGTCGCCGCCGTGATCAACCTGGGCGGCATCTCGAACGACCCGACGGCGGAGTTCAACCCGGCGGCGAATTACGAGATGAACACCGTCGCCACCGAGCACATCGCCAAGCTGGCCAAGAAGGCCGGCGTCCGGCGCTACCTGTTCGCCTCGACCTGCTCGATCTACGACCAGGGCGTGGAAGACGCCGAGGCCGACCTCATCCTCGACGAGACCTCGTCGGTGAGCCCGCGCGCCGCCTATTCGAGCTCGAAGTTCGAAGCCGAGCAGCGCCTGCTGCCGATGACCGACGACACCTTCTGTCCGGTCGTGCTGCGCAAGGGAACGGTCTACGGCTGGTCGCCGCGCATGCGCTTTGACCTGGTCGTCAACACCTTCCTCAAGGACGCGCTGACGCGGCGCAAGATCACCATCCACTACGGCGGCGAGATGTGGCGCCCGATGGTCGACGTGCGCGACGTGGCGCGCGCCTACATCGCTTGTCTGGAAGCGGACGAACAGAAGGTCCGCGGGCAGATCTTCAACGTCATCTTCCGCAACATGCGCATCTCGGAGCTGGCCCTGCGCGTCAAAGGCGCCCTGTCCTCGCACGGCGTCGAGGTCGAGATCGTGCCCGACTACGGCTACACGGGCGTGCGCAACTACCGCGTCTCGGCGCGCAAGATCGCCTCGGTGCTCGACTTCCGCCCGGTGGTGACGATCGAGGAGTCGGTCGCCAACGCGCTCGAGAAGCTCGCCGGCACGCCGCCGTCGGAGTTCGAAGACCCGCGCTACTACAACATCCGTTGGCTCAAGCTGCTCGAAGAGGCGGAGACCGTCCTCGATGCCCCCGGCGCCTTGTTCGGCATCCCCGGCCGCGGCGACCGAGCGGGCAACGTGCGCCCGCTGCGCGAAGTCAGCTGATTCCCCTCAGCCTTAGCCGCAGCCCGTGCCTCAGCCTCTCCGGTTCAGACTGACGGGCTGAGGCTAAGGCTCGGGCTCAGGCTGAGGTCCAGAGACGCGCTCGGCGACGGCTTCGAGCATCAGGCCCCAGCGCGGCTGGCGGCGTTGCTCGAGCGCCAGCCAGGGGACGATAAGGGCGCCGAGGCGGAGCTCCCAGGCCGGCACGTCGGGGCGCTGCAGGACGCGCGAGTTGAGATACCAGGCCAGGGCGCCGGGCTGGTTGAGGTAGCGCATCGCGGTGACGCGCAGGCCGTGCGCGCGCAACTTGCCGCCGAGGTCGTCGGGCTCGTAGCGGCGGAAGATGCCGGCGGCGCGATCGGTCTCGCCGTAGAGGCGGTGCAGGGCGGGCACCTGCAGCACCACCCGCCCGCCGGGTTCGAGCAGCGGGCCCAGCGCCGCGAGCACGGCGTTGTCGTCGTCGAGGTACTCGAGACAGCGCAGGCACAACGCCGAATCGAACTGGCGACCGCGCAGCGCACGGAGGCCGGCGCTGGCGCCGTCGACGTACTGCAGCTCGGGCCCGTCCTCGCCGTAGCCGTTGTCGGCGCCCTCCGCCGGCTCGGGCTCGGTGTCGAGCGCCACCACCAGCGAGTGCCGGCGCAGCCAGCGCACCCAGTGCGCCATGCCGCCGCCGACGGCGACGACGCGATAGCCGAGGTGGCGCGAGACCGATTTCCACAGGTGGTCGCTGTACGGGCGCGTGTCGCGCAGCGAACGCACGGGAGCGGCGGACATGGCG
>CAYVUV010000321.1:0-4087 GCA_964455095.1 uncultured Binatia bacterium (SeqCode) | reverse complement strand
TTCGCGCGGCACTTCCTGCCGCAGCCGGTTGTTGAGCAGGATAATCTGCTCCTGAAAGTGCCCGCCCCAGTCGGGATGGCCGCTGGTACCGGGCACCAGGCCGCGCGCGACGACCGGCGGAACCAACGGGTGGAACGCCTTCGCGCCGGCTGCTTCGGCCAGGCTGCCCAATTCCTTGAGCGCGTTCAGCACCGGCTCGACCTCGGGGTAGCTATAGGTCCACACCGGACTCGGGCACGAGGCCCCCAGGAGATCGGCCAGCCCCAGGGCGATGACGGTGGCGTCGGCCGGGTTGCAGGGGACGTTGCAGTGTTGGTCCCAGTGCGGCGGGCCACAGAGGCTGGGCGGATTGCAGCAGGCGGGATTGCAGATCGGAAAGGGCTCCTGGCACAGGGCGGCGGACATTTCTTTGTAGCCGTCCATCCAGCACGTCTCGGGCGCGTGCCCGGCCAGGGAGAAGCCGTACGAGTTGAAATCCAACTGCCAGGTCGGCCGCGGCACCCAGGCCGTGCCGGGATCGGCGCACCATGCGGGAGGTGGCGATCCACTCTGCAGACAGGCGGCGACGTTCGAGCACCACGCGCTGCCGTTCGAATCGCCGAGACAGGACACCGTGACGCCGCCCCCGTTCACGTCGGTGATGACCGGCTCGAGCGGCACTCCGGCGGACAGCAGGGCGAGCTCGCTGTTCGAGTTGCCGGTGGCGAGCAGGGCGACCCCGTTGCGCACCGCGACGGCGTTGGCGGCCGCGGGGGCGGGAGCGGTGGCGGCGATGGCGGGTGCAGACGGGTTGGTGACGTCGACGACGGTGAGCGCTTTGGCCGCCGTCAGTGTCGAGACGAGCGCGCGGCCGGCGTAGACGCTCAGACCTGTATTGGTCGCCCCCGTCGCGAGCGACCCGAGCTGGGTCAGGCCGCCGCCGAGCGGCGCAGAGAAGACGTACAGGTTCGCTCCGGACGTGTTGCCGGTCACGCCGTAGAGCTTGCCCGCATGGTAGTCGACATCGATGCCTGCGCCCGCCCCGGCCGGGACCGCGCTGGCGAGTTGCACGATGGCGAGGGGATTGGTGACGTCGAGGGCGATGAACTTCTTCGATGCATGGCTCGTCGCCAGGAAGGCCACGCCGCGAGTCACGTCGATGCCGTTGACGTCAGCACCCACCTCGTACTCGCCGACGAGCTGTGCCGCCGCCGGGGCGAGGATCGGGTGGGAGACGACGGCGAGCTCTTTCTGCGATGCTTGCTCTTGCCGGCCGATGTAGACGTTGCCCGCGACGACGGAAATGGAGAGCGCATCGCCAAAGCCGGGCAGGTTGACCTCTTTCACCAGCTGCGGATTGGTCCGGTCGCGCACGTCGAAGATCTGCAGCTCGACGCCATTGGCGCTGCTCGCGACGTAGGCCAGGTCGTTTTCGACCACCAACTGTTGCACGGATCCCGTCACCGCGTGGGAGCCGACCACAAGCGGAGCACCCGGATTCGCGATGTCGACGATGACGAGCTCGTCGGCTGCGCCCGACTGGCGCCCGACGAAGGCATGGTCTCCGGCGACAAACACATCCGTTGCCGCCAGCGCATCGGCGAGGTTCGCCACCCCGACCTGCGGCGTCAGGGTGTGAAGCTCCACTTCGGGGGTGGCGAGCGCATGGTTGATGATGACGTTGCGGCCGCCGACCGCCAGGTACTCGTTGAAGAGGGCGTCGTCGCTCAGGGTTGCTGGGAAGGTCCACAAGGCTGCGCCGTTCACCGTCGCCCGCACGCGGGCGAATCGGTGGCCGTCGCTGGGCGTGGCGTGGTGTCCGTACCACACGCCCGTGCCGCTGAAGGCGCAATCCGTCTTCGGCAGCGCCGAGGTGACGCGACATCCGCACCAGGTGATGCCTTCCACGTCGGTGTCGCAGAGCGAGGTCGTGCAGGTGCCGAGGGTCTTCCAGCCGAGCAACGTGTACCCACCCGGGTCGCGTCGGTAGGTGGCGTACTCGTACTTCATCGGGGCGCCGAGCTCGGCCCAGGCATCGAACGTCACCTGCGAGCCCATCGAGGACAAGACCTGGCCGTGCTTGGGAGACGTCATGCACCCGCTCGCGGCAAGCGCAATGAGTCCCACACCGAAGAGCAAAGACCGGCCGGCGTGGAGCCGGCGCGACGACGTAACGCATCCCCTTCCGACCATGGCGACCCCCCCGGGCTTGAAGGTGATGCCACGCGCGTTCAGCAAACGTCACAGAGGCAGAATTTTCGGCGTGGCTATTCGCTCGCTATCAGAGTTTGATCGGCGCCGGCAAGGAAAATCTGACTGTCGCCGTGGAGGGTGGCCCATGCCGCCCGACGAGCGTCGCTGGCGAAGTGCGCCTGGTCGAAGGCGCCGGGCTTGACGGTGTCGGTCGAGCTGCGCTAGCGGCATGGTGTCGGTGGCGAGCGGCCGCAGGGCGGCGCAATCGCGGCCCGGGGCAGCAGACTCCGCGCCGCTTTCGATCTTCTGCTCCGGAGGCTAGGTACAGAGGCAATGGAGTTTATCGATTACGACCGGCTGGCGGCGATCGACATTGCCGCCTTCCAGGCGACGAAGCCTTACCCGCATATCAATCCGTTCGGGCTGCTGACGGCGGAGGGGCTGGCGCGGCTGGTCGCGACGCTGCCGGCGCCGCAGCAGCTACAGCCGTTCTTCGGCGTGCAGCGCTCGCACGGCCAGCAGCCGCACGATCGCCTGGTGCTCGAGTACGACGCGTCGCTCGATGTGGCGCCGGAGTGGCACGCCTTCGCCCGCGAGCTGCGCGGCCGGCGCTACCGCGGCTTCATGTACCGCGCCTTCGGGACGCGGCTCCTGCAGCTCGACCTCCATTGGCACTACACGCCCACCGGTTGCTCGGTGTCGCCGCACTGCGATGCGACACACAAGCTCGGCTCGCACATCTTCTACTTCAATACCCACGCCGATTGGGACGCGAGTTGGGGCGGCGAGACACTGGTGCTGGACGACGGCGGCCGCTTCGCGCGCAAATCGGCGCCGACCTTCGAGCAGTTCGATCGCGTCATCAGCGCCGAGGCGATGGACAACCGCAGCTTCCTGTTCGCCCGCCGCGAGCGCTCCTGGCACGGCGTGCGGGAGATCCGCTGTCCGCCGGACCGCTACCGCAAGGTCTTCATCGTCGTGGTGAACGACTGGAAGCGCTACCTCAAGCGCCACTTGCGGGCCCGCCTCACCGGTAAGAAGGCCGCATCGTATTGAGCCGCGAGCCGCCCATGAGGACGCCGCGGCCGAGCCGATCCCGCCTGCTGGGGGCGGCGCTGCCGGTCGGCGTCGCGGTCGTCTCGGTTGCCCTGACCCTCGAGCTCGGATTGCGCCTGCTGCCGCAGGCGGTGCCCTTCGACTTGCTCGCCGAATTCGAGCCGTCGATCCGCTCCGCCATCGCCCGGCGGCGCAATCTCCAGCGCGCCGAGGACACCACGCTGCTGCCGCGCGACGACGGCGGGCCGCCCGATCGCCTGTGGATCTACAAGCCGGACACCGACATCAGTCAGCCCTTTGACGAGCCCGGCATCGTGCCCGTCGTCCACACCGACCAGCTCGGCTTCTGCAACCCGGCGGAAGCGCTCGCCGGGGAAGGCCGTATCGACGTGGCGGCCATCGGCGATTCGTTCACCTGGTGCACCAACGTCGATCCGACCGATGCCTGGCCAGCCGAGCTGGCCCGGCGCACGGCGCGGCGCGTGTACAACTTCGGCCTGCCCGGACGCGGCCTGCACGAGTACCTGCAGATCCTGAAGACCTTCGCTCTGCCGCGCCGCCCGCGCATCGTCGTCTTCGCCGCCTACGAGGGCAACGACCTGCGCGACGCGGTGTACTTCCACCAGTGGGCCAGCGGCGACGCGGGCGCTCGGCGACCGTGCCCGTTCGCGAGCGGGCGCGCCTGCGATGCCTTCGAACGCGTCCGCCACGGCGGCCTGGCATCCCACAGCTATGGCTTCAACCTGCTCACCGCCGCCGTCTGGCAATGGGCCTATTCGCGAAACAAGCGCGAGATCGATTTTCGCTATCCGATTACTTTCGCGGACGGCTCGACGATGGAGTTCAATTCGCGCAACGG
>CAYVUV010000320.1:0-11379 GCA_964455095.1 uncultured Binatia bacterium (SeqCode) | reverse complement strand
TCGTGGACGCAGTCCATGGCGCCTAGCTCAGGCTTTCGTCTTCCATCCTGCTCGGCGGACTATTTATCGACAGTCTCTCGACGGGGGAGGATTTCCGCCTCCGGCTTCCTCCCCCTCGACGGGGGAGGATTGAGGTGGGGGTGATCCGATGCGGCCTCGACCATCCTGCGGCCCGCCCGTCGCGCGGGCGACGTAGAAGATCCCGGCGGCCGCCGTCCATGGCGAGAGGGCGTTGCACGCGCGCGCGAGCCAGCGGCCGAAGCGGTTGGGCTGCCAGCTGCCGGGGGCGGCGCCGCGCGGCAGCACCAGGGGGCCGAGGTCGAGGCAGATGCCTTTCGACCACGGCGGGCGGAAATCGTCCGGCTCGACATGCTCGACCGCGAAGCCGGTGCGCGCCAGAAAGCCGTCGATCTCGCGCCGCGAGTAGCGGTATTCGGTGAAGGCCAGCGGGCGATCGCGCCAGCGGGCCCAGGCGTAGAACGCCTGCAGCGCGCGGTGCGTGAACACGCGGCGAAAGAGGCTGTTGTAGGGCACGATGAGCAGCAGCAGCCCACCCGGAACCAGCACGCGGTGGAGCTCGCGCAGCAGAGCCTCGGGCCCGTCTTCGAAATGCTCGGCGACGTACGACGAGAACACGGCGTCGAAGCGGTGCGATTTGAACGGGCTCGCCAGCGCGTCGCCGCGCACCAGGCGCAGGGCCGGGTCGTGCGCGCGCGCCACCCGCAGCGGGCCGAGACTGTCGTCGACGCCAAAGGCGCGATGGCCGAGGCGCTCGAAGAAGGCCATCCAGCGCCCCGTGCCGCAACCCGATTCGAGAATGCGCAGGCCGCTGCCGGCGAGCACGCGGCGCAGCGTCGGCACGCAGCGCTCGCGCGCCTCGATGACCGAGACGTGCACGTCGTAATAGGCGCGCCCCGGCTGCTCGGCGGCCCAGTCTTCGAACTGGTATGTCTCGTCGAGGCCCGCCGCGATCTCGGCGCGGACGAATTGTTTGAACGGCATGGGGGGCGGGTTCTAGGGAACGCAGGGAAGGGGAATTGGTTCCGACTTCCCCCTTTGGCAAAGGGGGACCGAGGGGGATTTGTCCTCATGACCCGTGCTCAAAATCCCCCCTAGCCCCCCTTTGCCAAAGGGGGGTATCTGGAGCGACGAACACTTAGACACCTACGGTTTCCCCGCGAACCAGAACTTGCGCACGGCGACGGCGGGCTGCGCGGTGCCGCCCGGCACGCCGATCTTCACTTCGACTTCGTCGCCGGGGCGCGGGAAGCGCTGCAGCGGCAGCTCGACGCGCTGCCAGCTGCCGCGGGCGAAGCGCACCGGGGCGTCGACGTAGACGTTCTGGGCCTGCACGCGGCCGAGCCAGCGGTCCCAGACGATGACGTGCGCTGCGGCGTCGGCCGCGCCCGGCAGCGCCGGCGCGAAGACTTCCATGCCGAAGGTCTGCACGTCCGCCGGCGTCTTGAGAAAGCCCTGGCCCTCGTCGCCGTTGATCCAGCGCCGCGCGCCGTCGGCACTGCGCTCGAGCGGATGCCAGCCGGCGCCGCACTGGATGCTGTCGTTGTACCCCATCTCGACCCAGGGGTATTTCACCAGCACGTAGAACTGGATGTTGTCGAACAGGTCGACCGGAAAGTACCAGCGAAAGCGCTCGCCGCGCCGCGCGCGCAGAAAGATGTGCTCCTCGCGCGGCGCGTTGGAGTACCACGAGAACATCAGCCGCCACAGCGCCCGCTGCAGCCGCTCGCGCAGCGGCAGCGCGACCAGGTCGCGCATCGCCAGCTCCTCGACCGGAAAGCCGCAGTGCTCGATCAGATCGCGCAGCTCGTAGGCGCCGTACTCGCGGTTGTGGCGCGCGCCGTAGCCGAACAGCGGCGAGTAGCGATCGACCATCTGGCTGCCGCCGTGGGCGAAGGTGGCAAAGCGCTCGAGCGAGAGCTTGTTGGGCGTGGTCACCACCATCACCCCGCCGGGGCGCAGGACGCGGTGAATCTCGCTCAGCGTGCACACCGGGTTGACGCCGAGGTGCTCGATGAGCTCGGAGAAGACCACGACGTCGAAGCTGGCGTCCGGGTAGGGGAACGGGTCGGTCTCGATGTTGAACAGCTCGTAGGCGAAGGTCACCGTCTCACCGGTGCGCTGGTTGACCAGGCGGTCGGCGCCGCGCTGGTCGGCGGTGCCGAAGTAGTTGCCGTGGCGCAGCGTGCCGCTGCACAGGCGGTGCAGGCAGAGGCTGAGGAAGTACGGACTCGAGCCGAGCTCGAGGATGTCGCCGCCGGCCAGGGCGTCGGGGATCATCTCCAGGGTGCCGAGCAGGCGCGGCAGGGCCGTGGCGACCAATTCGGCGCGCACGCCCGGCTCCTCGAGCTCGGCGCGAAAGTTGAGCAGGTCGTCCTTGAGCTGCGCGAGGTCCCGCGGCTTCATACGCCGAACGCGTCTAACACCGCGCGCGGTGGCATACAATTCGGCCTTTCCGCACCCCGGGAGCGCCGCGCGTCTGCGCGGCCTCTTCGCGGCCGGCTAGCGCAGCCCCAAGCGTTCCAACGGCAGCGGCCGGTCGAGCAAGCCGTCCCACAGGCCGCGCAGGTAGGAGATCATCTCCGCGAGCCGCCCGAGCCGGTGGGCACGCGCGATCTCGGCGGGGAGGGTCCACAGCAGATCCACCGGTACCAGCACCAGCGCGGCGGCGACTTTTTCGACGGCGCCCCACAGCCCCGGGCGCGGGGCCCGCAAGACGGCGTGGCGTTCGATGAAGTGCTGGTAGGCGAAGTCGCGGTAGCCCCAGCGGCCGAGGCGCAGCCAGCCCTCGCGCTGCTTGACCACCGCGAGCAGCTCGAGCGGGATCTCGGTGAGGCAGGCGCGGGCGAACGCCAGGCGTTCGGCGGGCGTGGCGTAGGCGCGCAGCAGGCGCACCAGGTTGCGCGCACCGAGATAGGCGCGCACGGGGTTCCACGGCAACGGCTCGGCGTTGGGCAGATCGGGCAGGTCGAGGCGCGTGTCGGCCGCCGGCGCGGCCGCGAGCGCGGCCGTGCTCGACGAGCCGCGGTGGAAGACGCGCGAGAACGGCTCATACAACAGGACATAGCCTGCCCGGCGCGCGCGCAGCGACCAGTCGACATCCTCGTGGTAGGCGAAATACGCCTCGTCGAACAGGCCGACGGTGCGCAGCGCCTCCGCGCGCAGCAGCAGGCAGCAGCCGATCGCTACCTCCACCTCGCGTCGCGCCCCGAAGCCCTCGCCGGGGAGCGCGTTGACGCCGCGGATCTTGACCGCCTCGCGCTGGCGGAAGTCGATCTCCGAGAAGGCGACGTCGAGCATCTCCGGCCGGTCGCGGCGGTGAATCGCGCTGGCCACCGCCGCGGCGCGCGGTTCGCCGTCCAGCGCCCACAGCAGCGAGATGAGAAAATCCGGCGCCACCGTCGCGTCGTTGTTGAGCAACAGCACCGCTTTGGCGCCGGCGTCGAGCGCGGCCTGGATGCCGGCGTTGTTGCCGCCGGCGTAGCCGCGGTTCTCCGCCAGCGCGACGATGCGCACGGCGGGAAAACGCGCCCGCACCATCTCGACCGACCCGTCGCGCGAGCCGTTGTCGACCACCATGATCGACGCCCCGCCGAGGTCGGCGGCCTGCAGGCTCTCCAGACACGCCGCCGTGTCCGCGGCGCGATTCCAGTTGAGCACGACGATGGTGACGTCGGCACCGGTCAGCATGGGGGAGTCGGTGACCCTGAAGGGGTCAAATCCATCAGCCCAGGGCAACGCCCTGGGGTACGTGGGCCGTTAACTCGCAGCCCTGCAAGGGCGGAATACGCCGCGAGTTGCGCCCCTTCAGGGCTTTCGAATGTGGGGTTCACCTCGACCCAGGGCGTTGCCCTGGGCTGTCGAATGTGACCCCGTTGGGGTCCAAGAAAACTGATCCGCATATTCTATCGCAGCTTCAACCGCGCTAGCGGCAGCGGCCGGTCGAGCACGCCGTCCCACAGCCCGCGCAGGAGCTCGAAGATCTGCGCCAGGCGGCCTTCGCGGTAGGCGAGGCGGATGTCGCGCGGCAGCGACCAGGCGAGGATGCGCGGCAGTTGCAGCAGCTCGCGCGCGAGCGGGCCGGGCTGGACCGTCGCAGCCGTGGCGCCGGGGCCGGCGCAGTAGAGCGCCAGCGCGGTGCGGTAGCTCCAGGCGCCGATCTTCAGCGCCGGTTCCTGGCGCATGACGGCGGCGAGGGCTTCGAGCGGGACGGAGTAGAGGCTCGAGCGCAGGAAGAAGAACTGCTGCCGCGGCGTGCCGTTGTTGCGCACGAAGCGCACCGTGTTGCGCGCGCCGAGGTAGGTGCGGACGGGATTCCACGACAGCGGGATGGCCATCGGCAGCTGCTCACCTTCGGCGCGGGCGCGCTCGGCGTGCAGGGGCTCGGCGAGCTCGACGGTGCTCTGCGAGCCGCCGTGGAAGACGCGCGACAGCGGCTGATACAGAATGCGGTAGCCGGCCTGGCGGGCGCGGAAGCACCAGTCCACTTCTTCGTGGTAGGCGAAGTACGCCTCGTCGAGCGGGCCGATGTCGCGCAGCGCCTCGGCGTTGAGCAGCACGCTGCAGCCGACCGCGACGTCGACGTCGATGCAGGCGCTGAAGCCCTGGCCGGGCAGCGCGTTGACGCCGTGATGGCGCACGATGCCGTGGCCGAAATAGATCGAGAGGAACGCGACGTCGAGAATGTCGGGATGGTCCATGCGCAGAATCGCGCTCGACACCGCCGCGACCTTGGCGTGCGCGTTGAGCTCCCACAGCAGCGGATCGAGAAAGTCGGGCGCGACCCGGGTGTCGTTGTTGAGCAGCAGCACCGCCTTGGCGCCGGCCTCGAGCGCGGCGCGGATGCCGGCGTTGTTGCCGCCGGCGTAGCCGCGGTTCTCGGGCAGCTCGACGATGCGCTGGTCGGGAAAGCGGGCGCGGATGCGCTCCACCGAGCCGTCGCCGGAGCCGTTGTCGACCACCAGCACGGTGGCGCCGCGCAGATTGGCCTCGGCGAGGCTCTCCAGGCAGGTGATGGTCTCGCCGGCGCGCTTCCAGTTGAGCACGACGATGGTGACGTCGGTCGGCTCGGTCCTGCCGCTGCGCAGCCACGCCGCGCGCACGGCCAGCCGGCGGTGCGACACCGGCAGCCACCCGAGCGGCCCGGGCAACGGCGGGTCGAGCGCGACGATCACTTCGACCTCCTCGTCGCCCTGCGGCGCAATCGGGAACGGGGCGTCGAGTGCCTGCCAGACGCGCGGGGCGACGGCGAAGCCGACGTCGAGATAGGGCCCGTACTCTTTCAGTGGGCCGACGATCGGATTGCGCACGGTGAAGCGCAGCGTGACGCGGCGCCGACCCGGTGCGTAGACCATCAGACCCGCCGAGCGCGTCCCGGCCGGTGCGCGCAGCCGCAGGCGGCCGCGCCCGCGCAGCCAGCGCAGCCACAGGTTGCGGCCGCGCCGCCACAGGCGCGGCGTCGACCAGCCACCGGCGCACGCACGGGCGTCGTTCGGTCCCATCGCGACGCTGGCGTCGCGCGCGGTGTCCTGTGCGGAATCGGTCACGGGAAGGTGCGTTCGCATAACACCCGCCGCCGGGCGGGCGCAATTCCGCGCCGGCTCCGGCCTCCTCCCCCTCGAGAGACTGTCGATTATCTCCGAACGGGAGGGCGAGGCTCCTGCCGAGCCGTGCCTCAATGTGGCAGACGGCTCCGCGGGAGCGTCGCCCTCCCAAAGGCACAAGAACGTGCGGCTCACCCGCCGGTGCAGAGCAGAGATGCTGCCGACTCGCACCTTCGTCGGGGTCGGAGTCGGTATCGGCATCGGGATCGAAAATGCCACAGATCATTGCCCTTCGATTCCGATAGCGATTCCGACCCCGACTCCGAGAGGGCTAAACGAGGACTAGATGTGATCGAGAAAATCGACAGTCCCCTCGACGGGGGAGGATCGAGGAGGGGGTGATTCAAAGCTCCGTGACCTTATTGTCGCGTGCGCGCGCTACCGACCTCGCGCGATAAACTTCGGAGCCGCTGACGCGGGATGTTCATCACCCCCCCATCCAAACCTTCCCCCGCACGGGGGGAAGGCTTTCTGACGCTCCCTTGCCTTCCTCCAGCACCGCGGCTTAAGAGTCCCCGTCTTTCGAGAGAGCGCGCCGGGCGATGCTGTTCAACTCCTACGAGTTCGTCCTCTTCTTCTTCGTCGCCCTGGCGGTGCACTGGACCCTGCCGGCGCGCGCCCGGGTCTACTTCATCCTGGTGGCGAGCTACTTCTTCTACGGCAACTGGGACTACCGCTTCCTCGCCCTGCTGTTCATCTCCACCGTCAACGACTACGTCGCCGGCATCGGCATTCACGACGCCGCCACGCCGTTGCGCAAGCGGCTGTTCCTGCTGCTCAGCCTGTCGGTGAACCTCGGCATCCTCGGCTTCTTCAAGTACTACAACTTCTTCGCCGCCAGCCTGCACGCGCTGCTGGCGCGGCTCGGGGTCGAGGTCGAGCTGTGGACGCTGCACGTCGTCCTGCCGGTCGGCATCTCGTTCTACACGTTTCAGTCGATGGCCTACGCCATCGACGTCTACCGCAAGCACCTCGCGCCGTCGCGCGACTTCGTCACCTACGCCGCCTTCGTGGCGTTCTTTCCGCAGCTCGTGGCCGGACCGATCGGGCGCTACGAGCGGCTCTACCCGCAGCTCGCCAACCCGGCGCCGCCCAACGCGCACTGGATGCGCATGGGCGTGTTCCTCATGCTGCAGGGGTACGTAAAGAAGGTGGTGATCGCCGACAACGTCTCGCCCCTGGTCGACGCGGTCTTCAACAATGTCGGCGCGCACAACGCCGGGCAGCTGCTCGAGGCGGCGCTGCTCTTCACTGCCCAGATCTACTGCGACTTCTCCGGCTACACCGACATCGCGCGCGGCGTGGCCTACTTCTTCGGCGTCGAGCTCGGCGTCAACTTCCGCGCCCCGCTGCTCGCCGCCTCGATCACCGACTTCTGGCGCCGCTGGCACATCTCGCTCTCGCAGTGGCTGCGCGACTACCTCTACATCCCGCTCGGCGGCAACCGGAAGGGGGCCGTGCGCACCTACGTCAACCTCATGCTCACCATGCTGCTGGGCGGGTTGTGGCACGGCGCCGACTGGAAGTTCGTCGTCTGGGGCGGCATCCACGGCGCGCTGCTGGCCTTCGAGCGCCGCTTCCTGTTGCGCGACGATCCGGCCGGCGGCGGGCGCCTGACGCGCCGCGGCCTGGCGGCGCAATGCGCCTTCTGGCTGCCGACGCAGGCGGCGGTGGTGCTGGCCTTCGTCTTCTTCCGCGCCAACTCGATCGGCGATGCGTGGACGCTGATCACCACGGTCGCCGCCGGCTCGGGCCTCGCCGCCGCGGCGACGCTGCACGTCGCCTACGCCTACGGCGCCATCTTCCTGCTCGACCTTCCCGTGCGCCTGGCCGACGAGCAGGCCTGGGCGCTGCGCGTGCCGCTGCCGCTGCGCGTGCTGTTCTACACGCTGCTGCTGCTGGCGCTGATCACGTTGAGCGGCAACCAGAACCAGTCGTTCATCTACTTCGCCTTCTGAGCCAGAGCCATGCGCGCGGGTGCGGGAGGGGTGATCGCTGCGCGCGGAAATCGCGCTGTGAGCCCCGCTCGCTCCGACCTGCGCCAGCTGATGTTCGAGATCGGCTTTCCGCTGCTGTTGCTGGCTGCCGTCGAGATGGGTTTTCGCAGCTACGTCGCGCGGCCCGGAGCGGCGCTCATGCCGCGGTTGTTTCAGTCTCAGCTGACGACCGCCAAGTACCTCGGCTACCGGCAGCTGGCGGCACAGGGGCCACCGCTCGACGTGATGCTGATGGGCATGTCGCAAGTGATGCGCGTGCGCGCGGCTGAGCTGAGCGCGCACCTTGAAGCGCGCCACGGGCTGCGCATCACGGCGTTCAACTTTGCTGCTCCGGCCGAGACCGTCGCGTACGACCAGCGCCTGCTCGGCGATATTCTGTTGCCGCTGAAGAAGCCGCGCATCATCGTCTACGGCATCATCCCGACCAACCTGTTGATGGACGTCAGCCCGGAGCGGACCGCGGAGTGGATCCGGGCGTGGCCCATCTTCGCACTCTCCGCCTCGACCTCGCCGTCGGCGTGGTTGCAGCGCGCGCTCACGTATCGCGTCGACCTGCTGCTGTACCGGGAAGCGATCCGGGAGTTGCTGGCGCCGGGGCCGGGACAGGTGGATCCGATGCTGCGCGCCGCCCTGGCGACGGACGGCCGCGGCGACACGCCCATTCTGTTCAAGCAGCGCAAGGTCGCGACGCGGCTGAACGCGTGGGAACGACGACTCGTGCCGCAGTTTGCCGATTTCGATCGACTCGTGCGCGACACGCCGCTGTTCGCCAACATCGAGCGCTTGGCGGCTTTCCTGCGCGAGCGAGACATTCAGCTGGTCGTCATGAACAATCCGGTGAGCCCGATCTACCTCGACCTCTTGCCCGGCGGCCTGGACGACTACCGCATGTTCGTCGGGCAGTTGGGTGGCGCCGCAGCAAGGGCGCAGGTGCCGTTCTTCAATCCCGTGCCGGACGGCAGTGGAGACCCGCAGCTCTACAGCGACGCCACCCATCACAACGAAGCCGGCGTGGCATGGATCACCGGCGAGCTGGCCGAGTTTCTGGTCCGGCAGGGAATCGTCGGCGGGCAGCAAGAGTAGCGAGAGGCGACGCCATCCGCCTGTGCGCCAACGCACGGGCGCGCCGGTCGACGTTTGCGCTTCCAGGCCTGCCAGACTATGGAGGCGCCTTCTCTCGGAGGTCGGTGACTGTGAATCTCGAGCCTGCGCGGCGCCACTATCTCGCAGTGTTCCTGCTGAGCCTTTGTCTGCTCATGCTGGAGATCGCGGTGGCGCGCGTGCTCTCGGTCGCGCTGTTCAGTCACTTCGCCTTCGTCGCCGTCTCGCTGGCGATGTTCGGCATCGGCCTGAGCGGTCTGGTCGTCTACCTCTTGCCCGAGCACTTTCGCGCCGAGCGGCTCGACGAACAGCTGGCGGCCTACGCCGCGCGCTTCGGCCTCGCGGCCGCCCTGGCCATGCTGGTGTTCCTGCGCATACAGGTCGTGCAGGAGCTGTCGCTGCGCGGCTTCGCGACGCTCAGCCTGGCGTACGGCGTCCTGGCGGTGCCGTTCTTTTTCGGCGGCATCTGCATCTCGCTGTTGATGACGCATTTCTCGGCCCGCATCGCGCGCATCTACTGGGCCGATCTGGTCGGTGCCAGCCTCGGCTGCGTCGGCGTGGTCGCTGCGATGCAGGTCCTGCCGGCGCCGAAGGTCGCGGTGCTGGTCGGCGTGCTCGCGGCGGCGGTGGCGCTCGGTCTGGCGCGCGCCGCACAGCCGTCGCGCCTGGCGCTGCCCGCGGCCGCCCTGGTCGTCGCGGCGGCGGTGTTTGTCGGCGGCCTGAGCGGCGATCTGTTGCGGATCCGCTACGTCAAGCGCTGGGACCACCTGTACAGTACCTACGAGGCGTGGAACGCGTTCTCGCGCGTCACCGCCTTCGTCAGCAATCGCAATGCGGCGCAGCTGCTGCCGCTCAAGGACGACGCCGCCTCCTACGCCGATGCGGGGCATCCGGCCTCGATGAACCTCGACATCGACGGCAGCGCGTGGACGCCGATGATGGCCTTCAACGGCGATCTGGCGAGCATTCAGTTCCTGCGCCAGAGCGTGCTCTACGCGGCGCACACGGTGCGGCCCGGTGCGCCGGTGCTGATCATCGGCACCGGCGGCGGCCGCGACTTGCTGGCCGCCAAGGTGTTCGAGCAGCCGTCGATCCTCGGCATCGAGATCAACCCGCTCATGCGCCACATCGTGCAAGACGCGCTCGGCGATTACTCCGGGCGCGTGTATACGCTGCCGGGCATCAACGTGGTGATCGATGAAGCGCGCAGCCGACTGAGCACCCTGTCCGACCGCTTCGGCGTCATTCAGCTCAGCCTGATCGACACCTTCTCGCTCAACGCCGCCGGCGGCTTCGTGTTCAGCGAGAACTACCTCTACACGCTGGAGGGCTTTCGCGAGTACTTTCGCCACCTGACCGACGACGGTGTCCTCAGCATCTCGCGCTACTTTGCCGAGCACTACACGCTGGAGCTGGTGCGCGTGCTCGGCATGATCCGCGCCGCCTGGGAGGCCGAAGGGGCGACGGACGTGCGCGGCTCGATCGTCGTGCTCGCGCAATCGAACGCGGCGACGGTGCTGGCGAAGCGGACGCCGTTTACGCCCGCCGAGCTCGATCGGGTGCGCGCGCTGGCGGCGGCGCAGAATATGGCGGTCATCTACCTGCCCGGCACCGAGAACTTCCTCGACGCCGGCATCGGTCAGATCGTGCGCGCCGAGGACATGCAGGCCTTCGTCGACGCCTATCCGTACTTGATCAGCCCGCCGACCGACGATCGGCCGTTCTTCTTCCACTTCCTGCGCGGGCGTCTGGCCGAGGGCGACGTGCCGGACGAGACGCGGGATCCGTTCCAGTTCATGCGCCAGTGGAACGACGCGCAGCTGTTGATGTACCTGCTCATTGCCGTGGTGACGACCATGGCGGGGACGTTCTTTCTCGTTCCGCTGCTGGTGCTGGCGCGGCGCCCGGCCGGCTCGGTACCGGTAGGGGTCGCGGCACCGGCGCTGCTCTACTTCGGCTGCCTCGGCTACGGCTTCATGATGCTCGAAATCCCGCTGCTGCAGCGCTTCGTGCTGTTTCTCGGCTATCCGGTGTACGCGCTGGCGGTGGTGCTGTTCGCGCTGCTGTTGTTCTCCGGCACCGGCAGCCTGCTCAGCGCGCGCTTCAGCGGCCCGCCGCGCACGGCGCTGACCCGCGTGCTGCTCGCCATCGTCGTGCTGGCGCTGCTCTACATCGCGGCCGTGCCGCCGCTGATCTCGGCGCTGATCGGCGCGCCGCTGGCGTTGCGCATCGGTTTGACCGTGCTGCTGCTGGCGCCGATCGGCCTGCTGCTCGGCATGGCGTACCCGCTCGGCATCACCGTCCTGCGCACCTTCGGCCCCGAGCTGGTGCCCTGGGCCTGGGGACTCAACGGCGCCCTGTCGGTGGTGGCCTCCGTGTTCGCCATCTTCCTCGGCAGCCGCATCGGCTTCAGCGCCGCGTTTCTCACCGGCGTCGCGGCCTACGCGATCGGTTTGGCCTCGATCACCATCGCCGCGCGCACCGCGCGGAACCTCCCCTGACCCCTCCTTGGAAAGGAGGGGAACAGAGCTTCGGCCCCCCGTCTTTTCCAAGGAGCGGAATGTGAACTTCAGGCCCCCTCCTTTCCAAGGAGGGGTGAGGGGGAGGTTGCTTCCCCGCGGCTTGACTCCCGTCCGCTCGCTTGGGCAGAGTCCGCGCCC
>CAYVUV010000319.1:0-2165 GCA_964455095.1 uncultured Binatia bacterium (SeqCode) | reverse complement strand
CGGGCGCGGCGTTCGACGAGGTCATGGAGCGCGCACGCACCCGTCGCGACGGCGTGCGCCTTGGGCGGGCACTCCTCGGCTCTTCAAGCCCGGTCACGGCGGGTGCCGTCGATCTGCGCCGCGTCGGCCTGCTCGAGGAGGCCCTCGGTTGGCTGCCGGCCGAGCCGAGCGCCATTCGCGCGCGGTTGCTCGCGCGCCTCGCGTGGGAGCTCTACTGGACCCACGAGGCCAGCGATCGCCGGCGCATTCTGAGCGCGCAGGCGATCGAGATGGCCCGTGCGCTGGACGATCCAGCGACGCTCGCTTATACGCTCGGCGTCGTCCGCTTCGCCGTCTGGTCGCGCGGCGACGACGACGCGCGACTGGGCGTCGCTTTGGAGATCATCCGCTTGGCCGAGCAGGCGAACGATCCCGTTCTGGCGATGGAGGGGCACCATTGGCGTGTCGTCGACCTCCTCGAGCAGGGCGACGTGACGGGAGTCGACCGGGAGATCGAGGCGCACGATCGACGCGCCCGAAGGTTTGGTATTCCTCACTACGTGTGGTGGACGGCGCTCTGGCGAGCGATGCGGGCGCTCCTGGCGGGCCGTTTTGCGGAAGCCGAGACGTTGATAGGCGACGCGCTCGAACGGGGCAGCGAGGTCCATCCGGCCAACGCGTCGGCCGCGATGAGCGGACAGATGTTCACTCTGTTGATGGAACAGGGAAAAGAAGACGCGCTCGCATCACTGACCGGGGTCTACGAAGCAACCGACAACTGGACCAACATCGATGCCGAGGTGTCGGCTGGTCTCGCGTGGGTTGCGGCCGAGCTTGGTCAGTTGACGAACGCCCGGCGCGGACTCGATCCGTTCGTGCGCGGCGGGATCGCATCGCTCCTGACTGGGTCGGCCTGGCTGAGCAGCACGGCATGCATCGCAGCGGCGGCCGCTGCCGTTGGCGAGACCGGTCTGTGCCTGCAAGTCTACGACATCCTGTTGCCGTACGCTGAGCAGGTCGTGGTCGTCGGCCCGGCGTTGGCTTCGTTTGGAACCGTCGCCCGTCTCCTGGGTGTGCTGGCAACCGCGCTCGACCGCTTCGACGATGCCGAGCGCCACCTGTTCGCCGCGCTGGATCTCAGCCGCCGCATGCAATCGCCGCCGTTCATCGCCCGCACCCAGCACGACCTGGGCGCGCTCTACCTGCGCCGCGACGGGGCCGGTGACCGCGAGCGCGCCCGCGCCATCCTCGGCGAGGCGCTGGAGGCGGCCGAGCGGCTCGGCATGCTCCGCGTCGTGGCACGGTCGCGAGACATGCTGGCGCAGTGCGACACACCGGAGGAGGTGCCGGCCGCCGCTGCGCCGACCGCGAAGGAGTGCGCCTGGCGGCGCGACGGCGAGCATTGGGCGCTGACTTACGAGGGCACGACGGTGCACGTGCGCGACAGCATCGGGGTGCGCTGCCTGGCGCGCCTGCTCGCCACGCCGAACGTCGAACAACCGGCGCTGGTGCTGGTGGCCGATACCGCCGAGACGGAGATGCTGGTGCGCTTCGACACCGGCCCGCGCATCGACGCGCAGGCGCGGGCCGAATACGGGCGGCGCCTGCGCGAGCTCGCGGCCGAGCGCGAGGACGCGGTCGGCGCGGCGGATCTCGGCCGGGCCGAGCGGGCGGCGGCGGAGATCGCGCAGATCGAGGACGAGCTGTCGCGCGTGCTCGGGCTCGGCGGTCGGGTGCGGCGCGACGGCTCGCCGCTGGAGCGCGCGCGCCAGAACGTCACCAAGGCGATCAAGAAGGCGATCGCCCGCATCGACGCGGTGCACCCGAGCCTCGGCGCCCACCTCACCCGCGCGGTGCGCACCGGCACGCAGTGCGTCTACGTCGTCGAGCCGCGCGCCGGCATCCGCTGGCTCGTCGCACGTCAGTTGCCCTTGGCCTTGTACTGGCCAGCCTGGTTCTTGATCGGCGTGCTGTAGGTGGCCTGATGGCAGACGCCGTTCTCGGTCGTAGTCAGCTCGACGGTTACCGGCCCGGACCACGGCGGCGGCGTGAAGAGCAGGTTCGCCCCCTTGCCCTTGGCGATGATCTTGCCGTCGGTGCTGCCACCCTTGTTGTTGGCCAGGATCGACTGGATGCCGTCGAAGGTGCCGGCCTGGTCCTTGAACTTCAGCGTCGTGTTGCCGGAC
>CAYVUV010000318.1:0-3113 GCA_964455095.1 uncultured Binatia bacterium (SeqCode) | reverse complement strand
GTCAACGAAACGGCCGACCGCATCGCCCGCGGCGAGATTCGCCTGGCGTTGATCGCCGGAGCCGAGGCGATGCACGGCCTGCGCGTGGCGCGCAAAGCCGGCCACAAGCTGCCGTGGCCGGCCGCCACCGGGCAGCCGGAGATGGTCGGCGACGCGCGCTGGGGCAACACCGCGATCGAGCAGCGCCACCACGCCCAGATGCCGGTGCACGTCTACCCGCTGTTCGAGAACGCCCTGCGCGCCCATCGCGGCTGGACGATCGCGCAGCACCGCCAGCACCTCGCCGCGCTCTGCGCCCGCTTCGCCGCCGTCGCGCGCGACAACCCCTACGCCTGGTTTCGCGACGGCAAGTCAGCCGAGCAAATCGGCAGCACCGGCCCGGACAATCGCATGATCGCGTTTCCCTACCCGAAGTACATGAACGCCATCATGGACGTCGATCAAGCCGCCGCGCTGCTGCTCACCGACGTCGCCACCGCGCGGCGGCTCGGCATCGCGGAGGAGAAGTGGGTGTACGTGATCGGCAGCGGCGACGCGACCGATCACTGGTACCTCAGCGAGCGCGTCGACTTCTACAGCTCGCCCGCCATCCGCCTGGCCGGCGAACGCGCGCTGGCGCAAGCCGGCGTCGGCATCGCCGACATCGACTGCTTCGACCTGTACAGCTGCTTCCCCTCGGCCGTGCAGACCGCGGCGGACATGCTCGGTATCGCGGTGGACGATCCACGTCCGCTCACCGTCACCGGCGGCCTGCCCTACGCCGGCGGCCCGGGCAACAACTACAGCACGCACGCCATCGCGACGATGGCCGAGCGGCTGCGCGCCCGCCCCGGCGCGCGCGGCCTGGTGAGCTCGGTGGGCTGGTATCTCACCAAGCACGCCGTCGGCGTCTACTCGTCGGCGCCGCCCGCCGCGCCGCGGCCGCGCGAGGACCCGCACGCCTATCAGCCGCGCATCGACGCCGAGCCCTTCCCGGCCCTCGCCGCCGAGGCCAACGGGCTCGGCACCGTCGAGACCTACACGGTCACGCACGATCGCGACGGCAACCCGGCGCTCGGCATCGTCGTCGCCCGGCTCGGCGACGGGCGGCGGTGTTGGGCCAACGTGACCGATCCCGCTGTGCTCGAGCGCATGGAGCAGGAGGAGCTGATTGGGCAAACAGGGCAACTGCGCCACCACGAGCCAACGCAGACCAACGTCTTCGAGCCCTAGCCTCCCCTCGCCTCAGTCTTGACAACCAGCGCGGCGGCGGCGCACAAAGAGGGTCAAGCAGCCGCCGGCCGGAACCGCGGCCACCCGCGCCGATCGGTCCACGGCCACGGCTGCCAACTCACACTCATACCCTACAGGGAAAGGAGTCAGACCATGGCGCTACGTTTAGGCGACATCGCACCGGACTTCACCGCCAATACCACCGAAGGACCGATCAAGTTCCACGACTGGATTGGCGACAGCTGGGCGGTGCTCTTCTCACATCCCAAGGACTTCACGCCGGTGTGCACCACCGAGCTCGGCGAATGCGCGCGGCTGAAGCCCGAGTTCGACAAACGCAACGTCAAGGTGATCGGCTTGAGCGTCGACTCAGATACGTCGCACAAGGGCTGGTCGGCCGACATCAAGGAGACGCAGGGGCAGACGCTGAACTTCCCGCTCATCGCCGACTCCGACCGCAAGGTGTCGGACCTCTACGACATGATCCACCCCAACGCCAACGACACGTTGACGGTGCGCTCGGTGTTCATCATCTCGCCGCTGAAGAAGATCCGCTTGATGCTCACCTACCCGGCCAGCACCGGCCGCAACTTCGACGAGATCCTGCGCGTCATCGACTCGCTGCAGCTGACCGACAAGCACAGCGTCGCGACGCCGGTGAACTGGAAGCAGGGCGGCGACGTGATCATCGTCCCCTCGCTCTCCGACGACGACGCCAAGAAGAGGTTCCCCGGCGGCTGGAAGGCGCTCAAGCCGTATCTGCGCATCGTTCCGCAGCCGCGCAGTTGAGACGTGAGCGGTGCCGGCCGGCGCGCGGCCGGCACCGCTCATCGCGCCCAGGGCGACGAAGGTGTATGTACCGCGTTGGGCCGGTGCGGTAAGACACCAGCACCAAGGGACGAGCTCGCTGCGCCGCGCGCGCAGGGGGAGAAGGAGGACCGCGTGACGAAGGCTGCCAGTCCGTCGATCCATGTTCCCAACCTCCTGCTCGTCGAGGACAACCCGGACGACGTGCTGATCACGCGCCGGGCGCTCGAGCGGGCGCACATCGGCAACCACCTCACCGTCGTCGAGGACGGCGAGCAGGCCCTCGAGCTGCTCTACCGCGAAGCCATGCAGGGCAACGACCAGATCGGCATCATCCTGCTCGATCTCGGACTGCCCAAGGTCGACGGCCGCACCGTGCTGAAGAAGGTCTGGGACGACCGCCGCTTGCGCCACATTCCGGTGATCGTCCTCACCGGCTCCGACGAAGAGGACGACATGGTGAAGAGTTACAAGTCCGGCGCCGTCGCGTTCCTACGCAAACCGGTGCAGGTCGACCAGCTGCTGCGCGCCGTCGGCGATCTGCACGGCTACCGCCTGCTGATCGCGCGCACCTGACGCGAAAGAAACAGGCGGGCGCGATCGTCTGAGCGCCGCCGTCAGCCTTCGGCGCGCAGCGATTCGATCGCCGCGACCGACTTGGGCGTCGCGGCCGACAACACCTCGCAGCCGTCGGCGGTGACCAACACGTCGTCCTCGATGCGCACGCCCAGCCCGTGCCAGGCCGGATCGACGTCCTCGAGGTGATCGGCGACGTACAACCCCGGCTCGACCGTCAGCACCATACCGGGCTCGAGCGGGCGCGATGCGCCGCCCACCTTGTAGAGCCCGACGTCGTGGACGTCGAGCCCGAGCCAGTGGCCGGTGCGGTGCATGTAGAACGGCTTGTAGAGCTCCTTGGTGCGGATCTCCTCCACCGCGCCTTGCAAGATCCCGAGCTCGACCAATCCGCCGCACAGCACCTCGACGGCGCGCTGGTGCACCTCTTCGAAGCGCACGCCCGGGCGGATGAGATCGATGGCCGCGAGCTGCGCGGCGAGCACGACCTCGTAGAGCGCGCGCTGCCGCGCCTCGAA
>CAYVUV010000317.1:0-2077 GCA_964455095.1 uncultured Binatia bacterium (SeqCode) | reverse complement strand
TCGGCCCGAACGGCGCGGGCAGGACGACGACGCTCGAGTCGATCATGGGGATCGTGCCCCGCAGCGAGGGGTCGATCGCGTTCGAGGACGAGGAGACGATCCGGCTCGCGTCGAACCGGATCGCGCGGCGCGGCATCGCCTGGTGGCCCGAGGAGCGGGCGATCTTCGCGAGCCTCGACGTCGGGGAGACCCTGATTCACCGGCGAACAGTGGCGGATGTCCGGCGAGGTCGTGCTGACGACGCTTCCGGGCGCATGCGGACGGTGTTCGGCCCGGGCGCCGGGGCGTTCACGATCATCGCGCTCGAGCCCTTCCTCGCCGACCGCGGCCAGGGGGCCACGGTCATCGCCGACGCGGTCTTCGTCGTATGCGTGCGGGCGTTCCGGCGCGGCATCGGCGGCGAGCTGGCCGCGCGGTGGGCGAAGCGGCGCGGCCAGCCGCGCTCGCGGCCTCCCTCGCCGCGCCGCGGCCTCCGCCGCGACCGACGCGCCCGGCGCTGCCGGGAGGACTCCGGGGCCCTACTCGACGAGCACGTAGGTGCCCGGCGCGTCGCAGAGCGGCCGGTGCTTCGCGGAGCCGGCCGCCGCCGGCGCGTTCGCGCGCGCTCCCGACGATTGCCGCCCGAGCCAGTCGGCCCACTCGACCCACCACGAGCCGGGCTTCGCCGTCGCGGTGGCGAGCCACGTGTCGGGATCGACGTAGTGGTCGGTCTTCGGCGCGCCGACGCGGAACGTGCGCCCCGGGTGGCCGGGTTCCGAGACGATGCCGGCGTTGTGGCCGCCGGAGGCGAGCAGGAACGTGATGTCCGACTGCGTGTACAGGTGGATCTTGTAGACCGAGCGCCACGGGGCGACGTGGTCCTGCTCGGTGCCGACGACGAACATCGGCAGCTTGAGGTCGCCCAGCGCGACCGGCCTGCCGTCCGCGACGTAGCGGCCCTCGGCGAGGTCGTTCTCGAGGAACAGCTTGCGCAGGTATTCGGAGTGCATCCGGTACGGCATCCGCGTCGCGTCGCTGTTCCACGCCATCAGGTCGGTCAACGGAGCGCGCTCGCCCATCAGGTAGTCGTGGACGAGGCGCGACCAGGTGAGGTCGTTCGAGCGCAGGATCTGGAACGCCCCGGCCATCTGGCGCCCGTCGAGGAAGCCCTGCGCCCACATCATGTCCTCGAGGAACGCCACCTGGCTGTCGTTGATGAACAGCGTGAGCTCGCCCGCCTCGGTGAAGTCGACCTGCGCGGCGAACAGCGAGAGCGACGCCAGCCGGCGGTCGCCGTCGCGCGCCATGACGGCCGCCGTGATCGCCAGCATCGTGCCGCCGAGGCAGTAGCCGACCGCGTGCACCTTGCGCCGCGGCACGATCTCGCCGATCGCGTCGAGCGCGGCGCCGATGCCGCGCTTGCGGTAGTCGTCCATCCCGAGCTCGCGGTCGTTCTCGTCCGGGTTCTTCCACGAGACGATGAAGACCGTGTGCCCGCGCTCGACCAGGAACCGGACCAGCGAGTTCGCCGGCGAGAGGTCGAGAATGTAGTACTTCATGATCCACGCCGGCACGATCAGGACCGGCTCGGCGGCGACCGTCGCGGTGGCCGGCGAGTACTGGATCAGCTCGATCAGGTCGTTGCGGAAGACCACCTTGCCGGGCGTGACCGCGACGTCTCGGCCGACGACGAAGTTCTCCGAGCCGACCGGCTTGTGGCCGCCGGACTGCCGCTCCCAGTCCTCGAGCCAGTTCTGCCAGCCGCGCGCGAGGTTCATGCCCCCGTCGCGGATCGTCTTGGCGAGCACGACCGGGTTCGTGAGGATGCCGTTCGACGGCGCCATGACGTCCAGCACCTGCCGGGCCGCGAACGTCAGCATCTTCTCGTGGTGGGGCGTCACGCCCGAGACGCCTGAGAACGCGTTGTGCCACCACTGCTGCTGCAGCAGGAACGCCTGCTGCAGGAAGTTGAACGGAGGGGCCCGCCACGCCTCGTCGCGGAAGCGGCGGTCCTGCGGCAGCGGCTCGATGCACGCCTCGGCCGACTCGCCTTCCCGCAGGTACCGCGAGACGTAGTTCTGGAAGCGCGTGAGCTTGC
>CAYVUV010000316.1:0-21647 GCA_964455095.1 uncultured Binatia bacterium (SeqCode) | reverse complement strand
CCTCCGGCCTGTACGGGCCGTTCCGCGAGGCGGCCGAGTCGACGCCGCAGTTCGGCGACCGGCGCTCGTATCAAATGGACCCGCCCAATGCCGAGGAGGCGCTGCGCGAAGTCGAGCTCGACATCGGCGAGGGCGCCGATCTGGTGATGGTCAAGCCGGCGGGCCCGTACCTGGATCTGATTTGGCGGGTGAAGGAGCAGTTCGGCTACCCGCTGGCGGCGTACCAGGTCAGCGGCGAGTACTCGATGATCAAAGCCGCCGCCGCGCAGGGCTGGATCGACGAGGACCGCGTGGTGATGGAAACGCTGATCGCCATCCGCCGCGCCGGGGCCGATCTCATCGTGACCTACTTTGCCAAACAAGCCGCCCGGCTGCTCGGCCGTGGCTGACCCCAACGCGGAACTGGTGAGCGAGAGCCGAGTTTGCTATACGTGCCGGATCAATCGACCGTTTTGTGGGGTTGCAGTTCGGGCCGTGAAGCTGCCCGACAGAGGAGTACAGCGTGGCGCGTGATGACCTGATTCAAATCGAAGGGACCGTCAAGGAAGTCATGGCTGGCGGCCAGTTCCGCATCGAGTCGGAAAAGGGCCAGTCGTTCGTCGCCAAGATCAGCGGCCGCATGCGCCGCTACCACATCAAGGTCATCCCCGGCGACCGCGTCACCGTCGCCGTCTCGCCCTACGACCCGACCCACGGGTTGATCGTCTACCGCAACACGTAACCCCGCGCCGCGCGCGCGCCGCTCGTTGCGCGCGAGCCCAGCGCCCCCGGCGGTCGGCCGCACGACCCCCTGCGCGCTGCGCTTCGGAGGTCGAACCCATGCGCACCAAAGTCACCAAGATGCTGGGGATCGATTTCCCCATCTTCGCCTTTACCCACTGTCGCGACGTCGCCGCCGCGGTGACCAACGCCGGAGGGTTTGGCGTCTTGGGCGCGGTGGCGCATTCGCCGGAGCAGCTCGACGTCGACCTCAAGTGGATTGCCGAGCAGACGAAGGGCCGGCCGTTCGGTGTCGATCTGCTGATCCCGCGCAAGTACGTCGGTGCGGCCGAAGGTGGGATGGATCGCGGCAGCCTCAAGTCGATGCTGCCCGAGGAACACCGGCAGTGGATCGACGAGTTGCTGTCGCGCTATGACGTGCCTGAGCTTCCGGCGGCGGCGCCGGACAGCAATCGCGACGGACGCGGCATCGGCGCGGTGCGCGTCGATGCAAAAGGGATGGCGCCGTTGATCGACGTCAGCTTCGCCCACAACGTGAAGCTGATCGCCTCGGCGCTCGGCACGCCGCCGGCGTGGCTGGTCGAGAAGGCGCACGCTGCCGGTATTCCCGTCGCCGCGCTGGCGGGTCGCGTCGATCACGCCGTGGCGCACAAGGAGGCCGGCGTCGATATCATCATCGCGCAGGGGACCGAGGGCGGCGGCCACACCGGCGAGATCGCGACGATGGTGCTGATCCCGCAAGTTGTCGACGCGGTGGCGCCGACGCCGGTGCTCGCCGCCGGCGGCATCGCCTGCGGGCGGCAGGTCGCGGCGTCGCTGGCGCTCGGGGCGGAGGGCGTGTGGTGCGGCTCGGTGTGGCTGACGACGCCGGAGGCGGAGACGTCGCCGGCCCTGCGCGAGAAGTTTCTCGCCGCCTCGTCCTCCGACACGCGGCGCTCGCGTTCGCTCACCGGCAAGCCGGCGCGCATGCTGCGCAGCCCGTGGACCGATGCCTGGGAGGCCGAGACCGCGCCGGACACGCTGCCGATGCCGCTGCAGAGCATGCTGGTCGCCAACGCGCAGCGCCGCATCCACCGCGTCGCGCACAAGACCGATTCGGGCGGCCGCCAGCTCCTGACCTACTTCGTCGGCCAGGTCGTCGGCCAGATGAACACCTCGATCCCCACCCGCCAGGTCGTGCGCGACATGGTGGAAGAGTTCATCGAGGTCATGGAACGACTCGACGGTCTGGTCAGCGAGGAGTGAGCTGCGGTAAAGGGGTGAACATGGGAGACACCAACACCGCCACATCACGCCCGCAGCCCGGCGCGTCGCTGCTGTCGCGCCGCCTGCGGATCGAGAAGTACGATATCGAGGTCGGCCCGCTCGGGCATCTCGCCGACGAGCGCGCGCGACTCGCGGCGCTGCGCTGGCCGCACTTCGACGTGCGCCGGCTCGGCGCCACAATTGGCGCCGAGCTCTCGGGCGTTGACCTGACCAGCGATCTGCCCGACGAGATCATCCGCGACATCCGCCGCGCGCTCGGCGAGTACAAGGTGATCTTCTTCCGCCGCCAGCCACTGACCGCAGCGCAGCATGTCGCCTTCGCGCGTCGCTTCGGCGAGCTCGAGATCCACCCGTTCATTCCGTCCAACACCGGGCAGCCCGAGCTGGTGCGCTTCGAGAAGTCGGCCGATGTCGGCGGCTTCGAGAACGGCTGGCACCACGACGTCACCTGGCGCGAGTGCCCGTCGATGGGTGCCATCCTGCACGCGCTCGAAGTGCCTGAGAACGGCGGCGACACGCTGTTCGCCGACATGGTGGCGGCCTACGAGGGCCTCGATGCCGAGACGCAAGCGCAGATCGAGAGCCTGACCGGTGTACACGACTACATGCAGGTGTTCGGCTACATGATCCCGTCCGACCAGCAGGCGGCGATGCGCGCGAAGTTTCCCACCGTCGAGCATCCCGTGGTGTGCACGCACGCCGAGACCGGCCGCCGTCACCTGTACGTGAACCGCTTCTTCACCAGCCACATCGTCGGCCTCGACCCCGATGCGAGCACCGCGCTGATCAGCCGCCTGAGCCGGCGCGCCGAGATCCTCGAGTACCAGTGCCGCTTCCAGTGGGAGCGCGACGCAGTCGCCTTCTGGGACAACCGCGCCGTACAACACTACGCCGCCAGCGACTACTGGCCGGACGTGCGGGTGATGGAGCGCGCCAGCATCATCGGCACGCGGCCGGCGCGGTAGGAATTGCCGGCCGCAAAAATGCGCAAAAGGCACAAATAAAGAGAGCCCGGAGGCCAGGACTCTTCTTTTGCGCCTTTTGTGCCTTTTCGCGGCTGAATGCCCGGCCTCAGGGCTGGACGCTGAAGCGCGAGCGGCGGCGCAGCCAGAGCAGGAGCGCCGGGAACATGATCGCCAGGGCGTCGGGCAGGCCGCGCATCGGGGCGTCGGGGTCGATCTTGCAGCTGCAGCCGCCGCCACCCCCGCCGCCGCCGTTCGACACGGTCGGCGACGCGGTCGGCGTGAACGGGCGGCACATGTTGTCGACGCACGCCTGCCCGTCGGGGCAGTCGTCCTCGCTGGTGCAGAAGCCGATCGGGGTCCGCGTCGGCGTCGGCGTGAACGGCCGACACATATGGTCGATACAGGCTTGCCCGTCGGGGCAGTCTTCGTTGCTGTTGCAGAAGCCGATCGGGGTCGCCGTCGGGGTGGGCGTGAACGGCCGGCACATGTGGTCGATGCAGGCTTGCCCGTCGGGGCAGTCGTCGTTGCTGTTGCAGAAGCCGATCGGGGTCGGCGTCGGGGTCGGGTCGACGCACATGTTGTCGACGCAGACCTGCGGCGGCTCGCAGTCGTCGTTGCTGGTGCAGAAGCCGATCGGGGTCGGCGTCGGGGTCGGGTCGACGCACATGTTGTCGACGCAGACCTGTGGCGGCTCGCAGTCGTCGTTGCTGGTGCAGAAGCCGATCGGGGTCGGCGTCGGAGTCGCTTCGACACAGGTGCCGTCGACGCACACCTCACCGGGATCGCAGTCGGTGTTTTCACGGCATTCCGGCGTCGGCGTCGGCGTCGCGACGGCCTCCTGGCAGTCGCTGGCATCGAATGGATTGCAGCCGAGGAAGACGTCCGTCTGGTTGTTCTCGTCGTCCGGCGTGATGTTCTCCGCCGCCGAGGCGAAGCCGACCCAACGGCCGTCGAGGCTGATGCTGGGCGGGAAGTCGGGCACGTTGCCGCCCGGTCGGCCGTTGTTGATCTCGTTCGAGATGCGGCGGATGAGGTGGTCGATGCGGTCGAAGACGAACAGGTCGCTGAACCCGTTGCCATCATCGAGCACCAGATTGGAGGCGAACGACGCAAAGGCGACGTATCGGCCCTCGCCGCTGATGCTCGGGCCGGAGCTCAGACCGCCGATGGCCTGGTTGCCGAAGCTGTCGACGCTGACGCGCTCGGTCTGCCCGGTAGCGCGGTCGTGGACGAAGACGTCTGGCACGCCGTTGGTGTCGTCGGGCACCAGCGTGTCGGCTTCCGACTTGAAGGCGACCAGCTGTCCGTTGCCGTTGAGGTCGGGCAGAAAGTTGATGCGGTTGGCCTGCGCGCCGGACGAGCTGACGCTGACCCGGGCCGTCACGCCGCTGCCGACGTCGAAGACGAAGATATCGCGCGCGTCGTTGGTGTCGCCCTCGACGAGGTTGGTCGCCTCGGAGGCGAAGGCCACCACAGCGCCATCGGCGCTGATCGCCGGCGTGATGCTGAAGCGGTTGCCCTGCGCGCCGTCGGAGGCGACGCTGACGCGGCGCAATTCGCGCGTCTCGCGGTCGAACAGAAAGATGTCGGCGGCGCCATTGGTATCGCCCTCGACGAGATTGGAGGCCGCCGACTGAAAGACCACGAAGCGGCCGTCGGCGCTGATGTCGGTCGAGACGCTCGAGCCGTTGGCCTCGCCGGCGCTGCCGATGCTGATGCGCTCGGTGGTGCGCGTCTGGCGGTCGAAGACGAAGACGTCTTCGCGCTCGTTGGTGTCGTTGGGCACCAGGTTTGAGGCGTTGGACGAGAACGAGACGAAGCGCCCGTCGGCGTCGATCGCCGGGGCGAAGCCGCTGAACTGGCTGGCGCCGTTGGCCTGGCTGCCGTCGAAGCCGACGCTGACGCGCTCGATGGTGTCGAGCAGCATGTCGCGCACGAAGACGTCGCGGCGCTGGTTGGTGTCGCCGGAAACCAGGTTGGGGGCATCGGAGAAGAAGGCGACGAAGCGTCCGTCGGCGCTGACCGCGGGCGCGTCACTGCGCCCCTCGCCACCGGTGCCGGCGGCGTTCTGGCTGACGCGCTCGATCGGGGTTTGCGCCGCCAGCGGCGCGGCGCCGAACAGGGCGGCGAGTGCGCAGAGTGCGAGGACGGTAGACGGATGGGTGCGCAGCACCCAGGAGAATCTCGACGCGCCGGCCGTCGTGCGCCGGGGCCACCCGGTTCTCATCATCCCGTCCTCCGTTCTGTTCCCCGCGCGCGACACGACCGGCGGGCAGTTTCGCCAAACCGGGTCGGCAAAGTCAAGTTACTCGGCTGCGCGGGGCCGCTCAGCTGAGGCCTTCGACGAGGGCCGTGCTGAGGTAGCGCTCGGCCGAGCTGGGCAGAATGGCGACGATGAGCTTGCCGGCGTTGGCGGGTCGCGCGGCGACCTGGAGCGCGGCCCACACCGCGGCGCCGCTCGAAATGCCGCAGGGGATGCCTTCCTCGCGCCCGACGCGACGCGCCGTGGCGAGGGCGTCGTCGTCGGTGACGGTGATGATCTCGTCGATGATCTTGGTGTTGAGGATCGCCGGGACGAATCCGGCGCCGATGCCCTGAATCGCGTGGCGTCCGGGCTGTCCGCCCGACAGCACCGCCGAGTTGGCGGGCTCGATGGCGATGGTCTGGAACGACGGCTTGCGCGACTTGATGACCTCGGACACGCCGGTGATGGTGCCACCGGTGCCGACGCCGCTGATCAGGATGTCGGCGCGGCCATCGGTGTCGTTCCAGATCTCCTCGGCCGTGGTGCGGCGATGGATGTCGGGGTTGGCCGGGTTCTGAAACTGCTGCGGGATGAAGGCCTTCGGGTAGGCGCGCGCGAGCTCCTCGGCTTTCTTGATGGCGCCGTTCATACCTTCGGCAGCCGGGGTCAGCACCAGCTCGGCGCCGAGGAAGCGCAGCAACTTGCGGCGCTCCATGCTCATCGAGTCGGGCATGGTGAGGACGAGCTGATAGCCGCGCGCCGCGGCGACGAAGGCGAGGGCGATGCCGGTATTGCCGCTGGTCGGCTCGACGATGACCGTGTCCGGCGTCAGGCGCCCCGCCTTTTCGGCGGCGTCGATCATGTTCAAGCCGATGCGGTCCTTGACGCTACTGAGCGGGTTGAAGAACTCGCACTTGCCGTAGATTTCGGCGGCGAGGCCTTCGGTGACCCGGTTCAGGCGCACCAGGGGCGTGTGCCCCACGGTCTCGGTGATGTCCTTGAACAGCCGTGCCATCTGCGTCCTCCCGTCGGCCCGTCTGCCGGGGCCGTTTCGGTCCCACTAGCGTCGTCGCGCCGCGAGCACAAGCGGCCGCGGCGCCCCCCCGTCAGCCGTCGAGCTGCTCTTTGAGCAGCTCGTTCAACTTCTGCGGATTGGCCTTGCCCTGCGTGGCCTTCATCACCTGCCCGACGAAGAAGCCGAACAGCTTGTCCTTGCCGCCGCGGTACTCCGCCACCTTGGCGGCGTTGGCGTCGAGCACGGCCTTGACCGCGGCGAGAATCGACGAGTCGTCGCTGACCTGACTCAAACCCTGCTCCGCGACAATGCGGGCCGGATCGTGGCCGGTGCTGACCATTTCTTCGAAGACGGTCTTGGCGATCTTGCCGCTGATCTGGCCATCGTCGATGAGCCGCACCAGCGCGGCGAGATGCGCCGCCGCTACCGGCCACTCGTCGATCACCAGCGCGTCGTCGAGCTTACGCTCGCGCACGACGCGCAGCACGTCGCCCATCACCCAGTTGCTCAACGCCTTGGGGTTGCCGCCGGCCTGCACGGCCGCTTCGTAGTAGTCGGCCAGGTCCTTGCGCGCTGTCAGCACCTCGGCGTCGTATTCGGGAATGCCGTAGTCACGGGCAAAGCGCGCGCGCCGGGCGTCGGGCAGCTCGGGCAGCGTGCGGCGCACGGACTCGACCCACTCCTGCGACACCACCAGCGGCAGCAGGTCGGGGTCGGGGAAATAGCGGTAGTCGTGCGCGTGCTCCTTCGAGCGCATCGAGCGCGTGTGGGCGCGGTCGGCGTCCCACAGGCGCGTCTCCTGTACGACGCGCTCGCCGCTCTCGACCACGGCGATCTGGCGCTTGATCTCGAACTCGACCGCGCGCTCGACGGAGCGGAAGGAGTTCATGTTCTTGACCTCGGCGCGGGTGCCGAGCGTGTCGTCGCCGCGCCGCCGCACCGAGATGTTGGCGTCGCAGCGGAAGCTGCCTTCCTCCATGTTGCCGTCGCAGACTTCGAGATACTGCAGAATCGCGCGCAGCTTGCGCAGGTAGGCGACCGCTTCGGCGGGCGAACGGATGTCGGGCTCGCTGACGATTTCGAGCAGCGGCACGCCGCAGCGGTTGTAGTCGACCAGGCTGGCGTCGCCGTGCGCGTCGTGGATGTTCTTGCCGGTGTCCTCCTCCATGTGGATGCGGGTCAGGCGCACCGACTTGGGCTGCCCGTCGACGAGGATGTCGATGCGCCCGGCGAGACAGATCGGCAGCTCGTACTGGCTGATCTGATAGCCCTTGGGAAGGTCGGGGTAGAAGTAGTTCTTGCGCGCCCAGCGGCTGACCGGCGCAATCGAGCAGTGCGTGGCGAGGCCGGCGCGAATGGCGAACTCGACCACGCTCCGGTTCAACACCGGCAACACGCCGGGCATGCCGAGGCACAGCGGGCAGGTGTTGGCGTTCGGCCCGGCGCCGAACTTGGCCGAGCAGGCGCAGAAGATCTTCGACGCCGTGAGCATCTCGGCGTGTACTTCGAGTCCGATGACCGCTTCGTAGTCCATGCACAACTCTGCCGCGCTCACGCCCCTGGCAGCGCCGGCGCGCGGCGGTGCCACTCGGTGGCCTGCTCGTAGGCGTGGGCGACGGTGAACAGCGTCGCCTCGTCGAACGGGCGGCCGACGAGCTGCAAGCCGATCGGCAGCCCGGCCGCATCGAAGCCACAGGGCAGGGAGAGGCCGGGCAGCCCGGCCAGGTTGACGGAAATGGTGAAGATGTCCGACAGGTACATCTGCAGCGGATCGCTCGCCTTCTCACCGAGGCGGAAGGCGGTGGTCGGCGCGGTCGGTGTCAACAGCGCGTCGCAGCGCGCGAAGGCGGCGTCGAAGTCGCGCCGGATCAGCGTGCGGACCTGTTGGGCCTTGAGGTAGTAGGCGTCGTAGTAGCCGGCCGACAGCGCGTAGGTGCCGAGCATGATGCGGCGCTTGACCTCGGCGCCGAAACCCTGCGCGCGCGTCTGCTGATACATGCCGAGCAGGCCCTCGCCCTCGCCGGCGCGCAGGCCGTAGCGGGTGCCGTCGTAGCGCGCCAGGTTCGAGCTCGCCTCGGCCGTGGCGATCAAGTAGTAGGCGCCGATGGCGTAGTCGGTGTGCGGCAGCGACACTTCTTCGATCACCGCGCCGAGCCCTTCGAGCTGGCGCACCGCGGCGCGCACGGCGGCGGCGACCTCGGGCTGCGTGCCGTCGACGAAGTATTCCTTCGGCAAGCCGAGGCGCAAACCCTTTACGCCCTTTGCGAGCGCGGCCCCGTAAGCCGGCACGGGTTGGTTCACCGAGGTCGAATCGAGCCGGTCGTGGCCGGCGATGACCTGCAGCAGGTGGGCGCAATCGGCCACGGTGCGGCCGAACGGGCCGACCTGGTCGAGCGACGAGGCGTAGGCGATGACGCCGTAGCGGCTGACGCGTCCGTAGGTCGGCTTGATGCCGACCACGCCACAGCACGCCGCGGGCTGGCGGATCGAGCCGCCCGTATCGGTGCCGAGCGAACCGAGTGCCTGGCGCGCTGCCACCGCCGCCGCCGAGCCGCCCGACGAGCCGCCGGGCACGCGCGTGAGGTCCCAGGGATTGTGCGCCGGTCCGTAGGCCGAGTTCTCGTTCGACGAGCCCATGGCGAACTCGTCGCAGTTGGCCTTGCCGACGCAGACCGCGCCGGCCTCGAGCAGGCGGCGCGTGACGGTGGCGTCGTACGGGGCGATGAACGGTTCGAGGATCTTCGAGCCGGCGGTGGTGCGGATGCCGCGCGTGAGGATGATGTCCTTGATCGCCACCGGGATGCCGCACAGCGGCCCCACCGGCGCGCCGCTCGCCAGCTGCGCGTCGGCCGCGGCGGCCTGGGCGAGGGCGGTCTCGGGCGTCACGGTGATGAAGCTGTGCAGGGCCGGCTCGGTGCGCTCGATGCGCGCCAGCGCCGCGCGTGTCAGCTCGGTGGCGCTGATCTTCCGCGCGGTGAGGCGCCGGTGTGCCTCGTCGATGGTCAGGTCGGTCAGCTCGCTCATGGTGTGGCAAACGTCGCCGGATGGAAGCGCGGGGCAGCAGCGGGGGCGCCGCGGTGAGCCCGCGCCGCCGGCGGCTCACTCGATGATCTTGGGAACCTTGAAGAAGGGGCCGTCGCGCGACGGCGCATTGGCGAGCCAGGACTCCACCGCCGGCTGATTGGCAACGACGTCGTCGCGGAACGGCGTCTCCATGGCCGCGATATGCGCGGTCGGCTCGACGCCGCTGGTGTCGAGCTCGGTCAGGCGCTGGAAGTGGGTCAGGATGTGGTCGAGATGGCCGGTGAGGGCGATCTCTTCCTCTTCGTCCAGCGCCAGGCGGGCGAGCAGCGCAATGCGCCGCACTTCGTCGCGCGTGATCGCCATGCCGAGCGTCTAACACAGGGGTCTGGGGCGTTCAACGCGGTGTGGCGGCGCGGTTGCCGGGCGCCGCGTGCGGCGATACGATCCGCGCCCGCATGCCGGATGCACGGCAGATTCTCGGCGCCGAAGGCGAACGCGCGGCGGAGCAGCTGCTGCGCGGCCGGCGCTACGTGATCCTGGCGCGCAACTATCGCTGCCCGGCCGGTGAGGTCGATCTGGTCGCGCTCGACGGCGAGACCGTCGTCTTCGTCGAGGTCAAGACGCGGCGCGGCGCTGGCTTCGGCACGCCATTCGAGGCGGTCGACCCGCGCAAGCAGCGCCAGGTGAGCCGCGCCGCGCAGCACTTCCTGGTCGAGCATCGCCTGCAGGATCGCGCCGCCCGCTTTGATGTCGTCGGCGTGTGGTGGGAACAGGGGCGGGTGCGCTGCGAGCTGGTGCAGAACGCCTTCGAGCTGCCGCTCTGAGGTGGCGCGGGCGAACTTCACTCGCTGCGGGCTTCGTGCTAACCGCAGCGGATGCTGGACATTCGCCTCATTCGCGAGCAGCCCGATTGGGTCAAGGGCGAGCTGGCCAAGGTCGGCGTGCCGGCCGCACAGGTCGACGCCGTGCTGGCGGCCGACGCCGAACGGCGCGCGGCGATCACCGAGCTGGAGCGGCTGCGGGCGCAGCGCGCCGAGACTTCGCGCACGATTGGCCGCCAGTCGGCGGAGGAGCGCGCGCCGCTGGTGGCGGCGATGCGCGCCCTCGGCGACGAGATCACCGCCCTCGAGCAGCGCACAGCGGCGTGCGAAGCGACCTTCGAAACCGCCATGCTGGAGCTGCCGAACGTGCCGCACCCGTCGGTGCCGGTGGGGCCGGACGAGAGCGCCAACACCATCGTGCGGGTGGTCGGCGAAGAACGCCGCTACGACTTCGCCCCGCGGCCGCATTGGGATCTCGGCGAGACGCTCGGCGTGATCGACTTCGCGCGCGGGGTGAAGATCTCCGGCTCGCGCTTCTACGTGCTGACCGGCGCCGGCGCCAAGCTGCAGCGGGCGCTGATCAGCTGGATGCTCGACCTGCACGTCAACGAGCACGGCTACCGCGAGGTGTACCCGCCGGCGATGGTCAAGCGCGAGTGCCTGGTCGGCACGGGGAACCTGCCCAAGTTCGGCGACACCCTGTACCGCGACATCGAAGAGGATTACTGGTTCATCCCCACCGCCGAGGTGCCGGTGACCAACCTCTACCGCGAAGAGGTGCTCGAGGCCGCGCAGCTGCCGATCTACCACGTCGCGTACACGCCGTGCTTCCGGCGCGAGAAGATGTCGGCCGGCCGCGACGTGCGGGGGATCAAACGCGGGCACCAGTTCGACAAGGTGGAGATGGTGAAGCTGGTGGCGCCCGACACCTCGGATGTCGAGCTGGAGCGCTTGCTCGACGACGCCGAGGACGTCTGCCGGCGACTCGGCCTGCGCCACCGCGTGGTGCAGATGTGCACCGGCGATCTGAGCTTCGTCGCGGCGATCAAGTTCGATGTCGAGGTCTGGGCACCGGGATGCGCCGAGTGGCTCGAGGTCAGCTCGTGCTCGGGGTTCCGCGACTTTCAGGCCCGTCGCGCCGGCATTCGCTATCGCCCCGCGCCGGGCGCCAAACCCGAGCTCGTCCACACCCTCAACGGCTCCGGCCTGGCGCTGCCGCGGGTGATGATCGCCGTGCTCGAGACCTATCAGCAGGCCGACGGCAGCGTGCTGATCCCCGCGGTCCTGCGGCCCTACATGGGCGGCATCGAACGCCTCGTGCCGGTCACCTGACCCGTCACCTGCGCGCCGGCGTGTGCGCGGCGGGGTGCCGTGGACAGGGAAAGTGTTTGTGCTAGCGTCCGCCCATGGCAGAACGAGCGGAGTCTCTCACCGAGCCGCGTTTGCGGCCGGTCAAACGCCCCGAGCCGGTCGACGGCGTGCCGCGCTGGAGCGAGCTGGCGGCGGCGCTCGCCAAGCACCGCGGCGAGCGGTTGCTGATCCTGCTGACCGGCTATCCCGATCCGGACAACATCGCCTCCGGGCTGGCACTGCGCCAGCTCGCCCGTCTGTACGACATCGACGCGACGCTGCTGTCGTTCTTCGAGGTCAGCCACCAGGAGAACCGCGCGCTGGTGAAACAGCTCGAGCTCGACCTGCAGCTCTATGACGCGCGCTTCGACCTGCAGCCGTACTCGCTCTACGCATTCGTCGACACGCAGCGCACGGAGACGCCGATCCAGGCCGAGCTGGCCGGCAAGACCTTTCTCGCCTTCGTCGACCACCACAAGAAGCTCGGCGAGATGCCGGCCGAGTTCGTCGATGTGCGCGAGGACGCCGGCTCGACCTGCGGCATCTTCGCCGAGTACCTGCGCTGCGCGCTGCCCGAGGGGCTGAACCCCAACGACCCCGACCACGTCAAGCTCGCCACCGCGCTCATGCACGGCATTCGCTCCGACACGCGCCTGCTGCTCGAGGCCACGCGGCTCGATTTCGAAGGCGCGGCGTTTCTGTTTCCGGCGGTCGATCAGGCGCTGTTGCGCAAGATCTCGGCCCAGTCGCTGAGCCCGGCGGTGATGGACATGATCCAGGCCGCGCTCGAGCGGCGGCGTGTATATGATAACTTCCTGTTCAGCGACGTCGGCTTCGTGCGCAAGGAGCACCGCGACGGCATCCCGCAGGCGGCGGACTTCCTGCTCTCGCGCGCCGGCATCGACACCGTGCTGGTGTTCGGCATCGTCGACGGCCGCACCGTCGACGGCTCGCTGCGCACGCGCAGCGACACCATCAACCCCGACGGCTTTCTCAAGCGCGCCTTCGGCATCGACGAAGAGCGCGGCTCGCACTACGGCGGCGGCAACGCGCGCGACAAGGGGGGATTCCAGATCCCGATCGGCTTTCTCGCCCAGCACAAGGACCGCGACCAGCTCTACCGCCTGGCCTGCGAGATCATCCACGAGAAGTTCCTCGAAGCCATCGGCAGACCCGAGGCGAGCTGAGCGCCCCAATCCGGTTCTCCTCTCCCGGATGGGAGAGGATTGAGGTGCGGGGGGATTAGATTGCCCCGCAGGCCACGGCTGAAACTGTATCGGTGAACAGGTCGCCAAAGCAGGGGTGGCTTCGCCGATCCGTTGTATCCCCCTCATCCTGTCCTTCTCCCATCCGGGAGAAGGAACCCTCGTCCGATGCGTCGCAGCTAAGCGCCGTCGGCGGGTAGCCGCAATCCGCGCGGTGTGGCGCGGCGCTCGATGGCGCCGAGCACGGCGTCGAGGGCGATGGCCAGGGCCGCGGCGGGCAGGGCGCCGCTGAGCACCAGGTTGGTATCGGTGACGGTCAGGCCGGTGACGATCGGGTCGCCGAGACCGCCGGCGCCGATGAAGGCGGCGAGCGTGGCCGTGCCGACGGTGATCACCGCGGCGGTGCGGATGCCGGCGAGGATCACCGGCGCCGCCAGCGGCAGCTCGACTTGCCACAGCAGTTGCCCCGGCCGCATGCCGAGGCCGCGTCCGACCTCGATGAGCTGCGCGTCGACGCTGCGCAGGCCGGCGATGGTGTTGCGCAGAATCGGCAACAGCCCGTAGAGGAACAACGCCACCACGGCGGTGCGCGCGCCGATGCCGAACAGCGGCAGCATGAAGGCGAGCAGGGCGATCGACGGAACGGTCTGCAACACGCCTGCGACGCCGACCAGCGCGGCGGCGAGCTGCGGCCGGCGGCTGGCGCCGATGCCGAGCGGGATGCCGAGCAGGCAGGCGGCGGCGACGGCGACGCCGGTGAGCAGCATGTGTTGCGCGGTCAGCTGCGCGGTGACGGCACGCCGCTGCCAGAGCAGCGCCAGCAGCCCGCGCGCGCGCGGCGCTTCGTCGAGTTGCCGACTCTGCAGTCCGAGGTCGGCGAGCAGTGCTGCGGCGACTTGTGCCGGGCTCTGGCCGCCAACTTCGACCTGATGGTTCAGCCGGCGCATGGTCGCCGCGTCGATGCGGCCGGCGAGCAGCGTCAGCGCGGCGGCGGCCCCCGGCACCCGCTCCAAGAGGTCGGCGCGCACCACCGGTGCCGCTTCGTAGGGCGGGAAGAAGGCGCGGTCGTCGCGCAGCACGGCGAGGTCGTGGCTGATGATCTTGGCGTCGGTGGAATAGCCGTCGGCGACGTCGATGGCGCCCGTCGCGAGGGCCTGGTAGGCGAGGTCGTGCTCGATCCCCACCGTGCTCGCCTCGTCGAGCCGGTAGGCGGCGCGCAGTCCGCTCATGCCGTCGGGGCGCTGCAGAAACTCGTGCGACACGCCGTAGCGCAGCTTGTGTGCGGCCAGGTCGCCGAGCGCCGCGATGCCCAGCGCTGCGGCGCGGTCGCGGCGCATCATCATCACGTAGGTATTGTCGAAGCCGAACGGCGCCAGCCACAGCAGGTCGAAGCGGGTGCGAAAGGCCTCGCTGACGCGCGCGAAGGTCGTGGCGGCGCCGCCGGCGGGCGTATCGTCGTGTAGAATGTTGCGCAACCCGGTGCCGGTGTACTCGGCGTACAGATCGATGCCGCCGTCGCGCAGGGCGTCGAAGCACACCTGCGTGCCGGCGAGGTTGAGGCGGCGCTCGACCTGCGCGCCGGCCTGGTGTTCGAGGACCTGCGCCATCAGCTCGGCGAGGACGGCGCTTTCGGTGAACTTCTTGGCGCCGACGACGACGCGCGGCGCCGCGGCTGCGGCGGCGTGGGGTACCAGCAGCGCGGCGCACAGCGCGGCGGCGGCCAGCCGCGGTCGGCGCCGCTCAGTCATTGCCCGCCGCGCGCGCGACGCCGAGGAAATCGGCGACGAAATCCGACGCCGGGGCGCGGCGAATGTCGGCCGGCGTCCCGACTTGAACGACGCGGCCATTGGCCAATACGGCGACGACGTCGGCCAGGCGGCAGGCCTCGTCGACGTCGTGCGTGACGAGGACGACGGTCTTGCGCAGGCGCTGCTCGAGCTGGTGGAATTCGTCCTGCAGGCGCTGGCGAGTGAGCGGATCGAGGGCGCCGAAGGGCTCGTCCATGAGCACGATCGGCGGGTCCGCCGCCAGCGCGCGCGCCAGACCGACGCGCTGGCGCTGGCCACCGCTCAGCTGCACCGGATAGCGCTCCGCGTGCTGGTCGAAATCGAGCCCGATCAGAGCAAACAGCTCGCGGGCGCGCGCCCGCCGGCGCTCGGCGGGCCAGCCGAGCAAACGCGGCACGATCTCGACGTTGGCGAGTGCGGTCAGGTGCGGGAACAGGCCCGCGTCCTGCACGACGTAGCCGATGCCGCGCCGCAGCGCGATCGGGTCGACGCCGGTGACGTCCCGTCCGTCGATGCGCACGCGCCCGGCGCTCGGCGTGACCAGGCGGTTGATGATCTTCAGCGTTGTGGTCTTGCCGCAGCCGGACGGACCCAGCAACGCCAGCGTCGTGCCGCGATCGACGCGCAACGTGACGTCGCACAGGGCGGGGTGTCCCCCGGGGTAGACCTTGTGAATGCCGTCCAGCTCGATCATCGGCCCGGTGCGCTCGCGCCCTTTTCGCGGCCGACATATTCCACAGTGCGCCGCGTTAGGGTAGCCTGAGGGTTCAGCCGCCACGCGTGAAGTGGCGCAGGGCGCGGCGCGCAGCCACAGGCGGCTCGCCGCGGCCCGTCAGGCCGGGACGCACTCGACGTCGAGGAGATGGCGATGACATCACCACACGGAGCAGCGCCGCAGCTGCCACTGGACTCACCGTTGCTGGATGGCACCGCGCCCGGGCGCGATCCGCTGCTGCGCATCGAGCGACTGCTCGGCGGCGACCGCCGTGCCCAGATCGCCGCCGATGTGCGCGACGGCCTGACGCGGGCCCGCAAGGCCGTGCCGCCGAAGTATTTTTACGACGATCGCGGCGCGCAGCTGTTCGATGCCATTTGCGACCTGCCCGAGTACTATCCAACCCGCACCGAGCACGCGCTGCTGCAGGCGGTGGCCGGCCAGGTGATTGCGCGCACGGCGCCGTCGCACCTGATCGAGCTCGGCAGCGGCGCTTCGCGCAAGACCCGGGTGCTGCTCGACGCGTTGACCCGCGTGCGTCCGGGGGCGTGCTATGTGCCGATGGACGTCAGCGAGCAGATGCTGCGCCGCAGCGCCGCCGCCTTGCGCGGCGACTACCCGCGCCTGCGCGTGCACGGCATCGTCGGCGACTACGAGCGCCATCTGCGCCACTTCCCACCCGCCGAGCGGCGGCTGGTGATCTTCCTCGGCAGCACGATCGGCAACTTCACCGACGCCGAGGCGATTGACTTCCTGCGCGCGCTGACCCGCCACTTGTCGGTCGGCGACCGCCTGTTGCTCGGGCTCGACCTGGTCAAACCGGCGCCGGTGCTGCACGCGGCCTACAACGACCGCGCCGGACTGACGGCCGAGTTCAACCTCAACATCTTGCGCGTGCTGAACCGCGAGCTCGACGCGACCTTCGATCTGACGCGCTTCGACCACGTCGCCTTCTTCGACCCCGCGGAGGCCCAGATCGAGATGCACCTGCGCGCCCGCGAGGCCCACCAGGTGCGGATTGATGCCCTCGATCTGGACGTCAGGTTTGCCGCCGGCGAGACCATCCACACCGAGATCAGCCGCAAGTTCACGCGCGCCAGCGCCGAGGCCATGCTGACCGCGGCCGGGTTCGGACTCGACACCTGGTACACTTCGCCCGACGACTACTTCGCCCTCGCCCTGGCGGCCGTGGGGCCGGTGCGGTGAGGCACCGGCGCCGCGCTCCGAACGACAATAGCGCTTGCGGTGGGGCCCGGATTTGGTCATGACCGGAGGGCATGGTGCATCCTGAACGAGCCGGAGACGACGGGCCGCGCGTGGTGTACGTCGACGACGCGGCCAGCCTGCGCGCGGTGTGCAAGCACCTGGCGTCGGTGGAACGCTTCGGGCTCGATACGGAATTCGTCGGCGAGCGCACGTATGTTCCACAGCTCGAGCTGATCCAGGTAGCGACCCCGGTCGAGGTGGCGCTGATCGATTGCCGCGCGGTGCCGGCGTTGGAGCCGTTCTACGAATTGCTGTGGAATCCGGCGATCGAGAAGATCGTGCACGCCGGGCAGCAGGACCTCGAGCTCTTCAACAGTCTGACCGGGCGCGTGCCGACGCCGGTCATCGACACGCAGGTGGCCTCGGCCATGGTCGGCTATGGGGCGCAGGCGGGCTACGCGCAACTGGTCGAGCGCGTGCTCGGCGTGGCGGTGGAGAAGAGCGAGACGTTGACCGACTGGTCGCACCGGCCGCTGACCCCGGCGCAGATCGCCTACGCGGTCGACGACGTGCGGCACCTGTTGCCGGTCTACGAGCAGTTGCGGGCTCGGCTCACCGAGCTGAAGCGCTGGGAGTGGTTGCTCGAAGAGTGCCGGCTGGTCGAGCAGTCGACGCGCAGCGTGCCGGCCGATCCGGCCGACGCGTTCCTGCGCGTGCGCGGCCGCGGCTCGTTGCGCGCCAAGGGGCTCGCCGTGCTGCGCGAGCTGGCGGCCTGGCGCGAGGAGCTGGCGCGCCAGCGCAACAAGCCGCGCGCCAGCATCGTGCGCGATGAGGCGCTGGTCGAAATCGCGCGCAAGGCACCGACCACGGTGGCCTCGCTGCGCGGGCTGCGCGCCGTGCATTCGCGCGAGCTCGAGCGTCACGCCGAGACCGTCGTGCAGCGCGTCGCGCGCGCCCTCGAGGTGCCGAAAGACCAGTGGCCGCAGCCGGCGCCGGCGCATGGCGCGGCGCCGTCGACCGGCGTGGTCGAGCTGCTGCAGGCCGTGCTGCGCTTGCGCGCCGAAGAGGCCTGCATCGCCCCCAGCCTGCTCGCGACCCAGGCCGATCTACAGCAGCTCCTGCAGCGCCATGCGGCCGGCGACGCGGACGGCTTGCGGATCATGCAGGGCTGGCGCCGCACCATCGCCGGCGGCGATCTGCTCGCGCTGCTCGAAGGCCGCGCCTCGGTGGCGCTCGACCCGCGCCGCGGCCGCGTGCTGGTGCGCATCACCGAGCGCGGCGGCGCCTGATCGCATGGCGATTCTACGCCTGACGCACATCGGCCTCTGCGTCGCCGACGTCGAGCGGTCGATCCGGTTCTACCGCGATCTGCTCGGCCTGACGCTGCGCGCGGAGCTACGCGTGCAGGGCGAGCCGACCGACACCCTGCTGCGCCTGCGCGAAGTCGATTTGCGCGCCGTCTACCTCGAGCGCGACGGGACGCGCATCGAATTGCTGTCGTACGCCTCGCCCGGCGTCGTCGGCGACGCGACGCCGCGGCCGATGAACCAGCGCGGGCTGACGCACCTGTCGCTGCGCGTCGATGACCTCGCCGCCACGCTCGAGACCTTGCGCGCCGCGGGCGTGCAGGTGCTAGACGAAACGCGCATCGCCATCCCGGCGTTCGAGGCCGGCGCGGTGTTCGTCTGCGATCCCGACGGCACGCTGATCGAGCTGATCCAGGCGCCGGGCGACGTCGAACCGCCGCCGGGCGGCTGAGTCGGCCGCTCAGTCTTTCCCGCCGCGGGCGCGGCGGGCGTGGGCGCGCACCAGGCGCTCGAACGCCGCGGCCATGCGCGGATCGCGCATCTCGGGCAGCTCGGTCAGTGCCGGGGCCGGTGCGGTGGGTGCGCGCGGCGACGCCGGCGCCGCATTGCGCGCGCGGCCGACGCGGCCGGAGACGAAGTAGATGTCGCGCACGAGGTCCTCGCCGAGGCGCGTGTTCAGGCGCGCGCGCAGGTCGTCCTTCATCAGCTGCAGCTCCTGCATCCACGGCGCGCTGCTCACCCGCACCGAGAGCACGCCGGCCTTGAACGCGGCGGGCTCGGCGCGCGCCGCGATTCCCGCGCCCATCTCCTCGGCCCAGAAGGTCCAGATGCGGTAGGCCTTGAGCCGCTTGTCGGGATCGATGCGCTGCAGCACGCGCGCCAATGTGTCGGCTGCACGGCCCGGGTGCGACGCTGGCGAGGTCGGCGAACGCTTCATTGCGGACGACCATACTGCAGTCCGGAAAAGATGCGAACCACAGCCGGGAGTGGCATTCGGAGCTTGACAGCCCTATATGTAGTGTCTTATGTACCGGACCCACACGAGATGTTGTCGGCGTGTACCAGCAGGAGCCGTAATGGGGGAGATTAGCAATGGCTGAACGGGCGGCGAAGCGGGGGCGGGACGAAGCGGAGGTCGCGGCGGGCCCGGTTGGGGCAGGAGTGGTCATCTCGCGCTACTTCACCACGCCCGAGGTCCAGCCGTTCGACGAGGTCGCGTGGGAGCGCCGCAGCGCCGTCATTCAAGACGAGAAGGGCAAGATCGTCTTCGAGCAACACGACGTCGAGGTGCCGGCGGCCTGGTCGCAGCTGGCGACCAACGTCGTGGTGTCGAAGTACTTCCGCGGCGCGCTCGGCAGCCCGGAGCGCGAGCGCAGCGTCAAGCAGATGATCGGCCGCGTCGTGCGCACAATCCGCGGCTGGGGCGAGACGCAGGGGTACTTCGCCAGCCCGGCCGATGCCGAGGCCTTCGATGCCGAGCTCACCCACCTGCTCCTGCACCAGAAGGTGTCGTTCAACAGCCCGGTGTGGTTCAACGTCGGCATCGAGCCGCATCCGCAGTGTTCGGCCTGCTTCATTCTGTCGGTCGAGGACACGATGGACTCGATCCTCGGCTGGTACCGCAATGAAGGCATCATCTTCAAGGGCGGGTCCGGTGCCGGGGTCAACCTGTCCAACATCCGCTCTTCGCGCGAAAAGCTCGCCGGCGGCGGCACGGCCTCGGGACCGGTGTCGTTCATGCGCGCGGCTGATGCCTCGGCGGGCGTGATCAAGTCGGGCGGCAAGACGCGGCGCGCCGCCAAGATGGTGGTGTTGAACGTCGACCATCCCGACGTGGTCGACTTCGTGCGCTGCAAAGAGCGCGAAGAGAAGAAGGCGTGGGCGCTGATCGACGCCGGCTACGACTCGTCGCTCGATGGCGAGGCGTACGGATCGGTCTTCTTTCAGAACGCCAACAACTCGGTGCGGGCGACCGACGAGTTCATGCGCGCGGTGGCCGAGGACAGCGACTGGCGCACGCGCAACGTGCTCGACGGCGAGGTGTCGCAGACGCTCAAGGCGCGCGACCTGCTGCGCATGATCGGCGAGGCGACGCATGTCTGCGGCGATCCGGGCATGCAGTTCGATACCACGATCAACGACTGGCACACCTGCCCGAACACCGGCCGCATCAACGCCTCGAACCCGTGCTCCGAGTACATGCATCTCGACGACTCGGCCTGCAACCTGGCCTCGCTCAACCTGCTCAAGTACGTCAGCGAAGCGGGAGACTTCGATACCGAGGCCTTCCGCCACGCGGTCGACGTGGTGATCACGGCGCAGGACATCGTCGTCGACAACTCCAGCTACCCGACCGAGGCGATCACCCGCAACGCGCGCGCCTACCGCGAGCTCGGCCTCGGCTACGCCAACCTGGGGGCGGTGCTGATGTCGCTCGGCCTGCCGTACGACTCCGAGTCCGGCCGCCAGTACGCCGCGGCGGTGACCGCCGTCATGTGCGGCGAGGCGTACCTGCAGTCGTCACGCATCGCCGCGCAGCTCGGCCCGTTCGCCGGCTACGAGAAGAATCGCGAGCCGATGCTCGAGGTCATCGCCAAGCACCGCAGCGCGGCGCACAAGATCGACACCGCCTACGTGCCCCTCGATCTGCTCTCGGCGGCGCGGGCGGCGTGGGACGAGGCCTATGCGCACGGCCGCGAGCACGGCTTTCGCAACTCGCAGGCGACGGTGCTGGCGCCGACCGGGACGATCGCGTTCATGATGGATTGCGACACCACCGGCGTCGAGCCCGACATCGCGCTGGTGAAGTACAAGAAGCTGGTCGGCGGCGGCATGCTCAAGATCGTCAACGGCACCGTGTCGCGCGCGCTGCGCCGGCTCGGCTACGAATCGCGCCAGGTACAGGAGATCATCGAGCACATCGACGAGCACGATACGATCGAGGGCGCGCCGCCCCTGCGCGACGAACATCTGCCGGTGTTCGACTGGGCCTTCAAGCCGGCCGGCGGCCAGCGCTCGATCCACTACCTGGGGCACCTGCGCATGATGGGCGCCGTGCAGCCGTTCATCTCCGGGGCGATCTCCAAGACGATCAACATGCCGACCGAGGCGACGGTCGACGACATCATGGAAGCCTACATGGTCGCCTGGCGCCTGGGTGTGAAGGCGGTGGCCATCTACCGCGACGGCTGCAAGCGCACGCAGCCGCTCAACACCGCGCGCAGCGAGGCGACGCCGGCAGCGGCGCCGGTGGTCGAGCAGCGCCCGGTGCGCCGCCGCTTGCCGCAGGACTGCCGATCGATCCGGCACAAGTTCGATATCGCCGGTCACGAGGGCTACATCCACGTCGGCCAGTACGACGACGGCACCCCGGGCGAGCTGTTCATCAAGATCGCCAAGGAAGGCAGCACCATCGCGGGCCTGATGGACACCATCGGCATCCTCACCTCGATGGCGTTGCAGTACGGCGTCCCGCTCGACGTGCTGGTGACCAAGTTCAGCCACGTGCGCTTCGAGCCCTCCGGCTTCACCAAGAACCCCGAGATCCCGATCGCGAAGTCGCTGATCGACTACATCTTCCGTTTGCTCGGGGCCAAGTTCCTCAGCCCAGACCAGCACGAAACGGTGGGGTTGGGTCTGCCGGACCGTTCCGGTGAGTCCTCCAGGGCGGTGTCAGTCGCCGCCGAGGCGAGTGGCACGACGGTGAGCGGGCTCGGGTTCAGCCCGCAATCCGACGCGCCGAGTTGCGCCGACTGCGGCGCGATCATGATTCGCAACGGCAGTTGTTACAAATGCCTCAACTGCGGCGCGACGAGCGGCTGCTCGTAAGCGACGCGGCCGCGGTGAGGCGGCAAGATTTGGGGGACGGGAGTGGCGGTGCTGCGGTGCGGGTCTCCCAAAGTGTGGTGGTGTGGTGGCCGGTGGGAGCCGGCGCGGGGCGCCCCTGGGGCGCCCCGCGGGGGTGGCGATCAGGGATCGACACCAATTCGCTTATAAGCCCTGTGCGTCAGCCATTCAAGCG
>CAYVUV010000315.1:0-2337 GCA_964455095.1 uncultured Binatia bacterium (SeqCode) | reverse complement strand
GGACGGAGTGAGTTTCTCGAGCGGCGCCAGCGGCGGCGGCACCAAGTCCAACAGAGCCTACATCCGCGCCGTCCGGGGGCCGTGACCCGGCGGTCACCTGGCCGGGATAGATCCGTTCATCGTTGTGCGGCGCGGGCGCGGAAGGCGAGCCACCCGACCAGCGCCAGCATCGCCAGCGCCGCCGCGAGCATCGTGTCGGACATGGCAGGCGCGGTCGCGGGGGTGAACACGATGACCGCCGGGCCGATCAGCGGTGGGTCGGCGCAGAGATCGACGGCGAAGATCGCGTCGCCGCCTTCGAGCGGACGGTTGAGTAAAATGCAGTAGTTGCCGTTGGCGTCCGTTCCGCCCGTGTTCGGGATCGTGCTCAGAAGGACGTCGTCGTTGCTGCCGGGCGGATCGTCGGGCTGGCGGTCCGGCCCGACGGCGTAAATCTCGATGCACTCTGGGGGCAGGTCCAGCCGCCCTCTCCCGCACACGCTTGTCGAGCCCGGCTCGGCGCCCGATTCGATCGACGGCGACACCGGGGTCGGTGTCGCGGTGGGTGTCCGCGTCGGAGTGCTGGTTGCCGTCGGTGTGATGGTCGGCGTCACGGTCGGGGTCCGGGTCGGGGTCACGGTCGGCGTCTCGGTCGGCGTGCGCGTTGGCGTCGCCGTCGGCGTGATTGTGGGCGTCTCCGTCGGCGTGCGCGTCGGCGTCGCGGTCGGCGTGATTGTGGGCGTCTCGGTCGGCGTGCGCGTCGGCGTCGCGGTCGGCGTGTTCGTGGGCGTCGTAGTCGGCGTCTGGGTGGGCGTCGACGTGGAATCGACATCGAGGAATAGCCGGGCGAAAGGGTCGCGGTCGGATCCTCCGGCGAAGGTCGTACGTCCCCACGCGACGACAAATCCGTTGGCATCTCGCCGCATTACCGACGGGTACTCAGCGAAGCTAGGGGTGCTCGTATTGACGTGAAACTCACCGCCAATCGGCGTCCCGGTGGAATCGAACAGTCGCGTGAAGACCTGGTAGGTGCCGGAAAGCGCCCCCAAATAGGTCGAGACGAAGTCGCCGTCGGCCTCGCAGGCAACGGCGGGGCTCAGTTGATCGCCGATGGTGACCACGTTGACCTGGAACTCGGATCCCGGGGCCCCCGCGGAAGAGAAGCGGCGCCCGAACACGCCGAGTTGGACCGGGTCGTCCTGCGACCGGCTCTGCCACAGGGCGACGCAGTCCGAGTCGGTGTCGCAGCAAACTGTGGGGGATTCCTGCTCGTCGATCGTGTGCACGCTCAATTGGAACTCCGCCCCTGCCCGGGCCCCGCCCGAGGCGAACCGCTGCGCGAACACGCCTTCGCCGTCACCGTCGTGGAAGCTCTTCCAGACGACGAGGAAGTTGCCGCTCGCATCGCAGGCGATGTCCGGCTCCAGCTGCGCGCCGGTCGTGTACGCGTTGACGATGAACTCCGTGCCAAGCCCGGCTCCAGTGGAGTCGAAGCGCCGCGCCGCAACCTCGCCGAGCTCCACGCGCTCCCAGGCCACGACGAAGTTGCCGCCGGCGTCGCAACAGATCTCGGGCAGTTCCTCATTGTCCGGCGTGAAGGTGTTGATCTGAAACTCCGTCCCGAGGAAGCCGCCCGCCGAGCTGAATCGTTGCCCGAACACGCCGGAGACGAGCGATTCCTGGCCGTCGCTCGTCCAGGCCACGACGAAGTCTCCATTCGGCCGGCAGCAGACGCTGGGGCGAAACTGGTTGTTGTTGGAGTGGGTATTGACCTGAAACTCGCTGCCCGCGGGAGCTCCCGCGGAGTCGTAGCGCTGGGCGAACACGTCGGCGATGTCCATGTTTGGCTTGTCCTGGTAGGACCAGGCGACGACGAAGCTGCCGTCCCCGCCGCCACACGCGCGAGGGGCCATGACGTGGTTCGAGAGCGCGGTGTACGTGCTGACCTGAAATTCGTTCCCGATCGGCGTGACGGCGCGAGCGCAGTCAGGGACGCACAGACACGAGGCCACGAGCAGGCCGGCAATCGATCCCCGAGAGCACCAGGTCATTCCACCTCCGACTGACGGCCCGCACGGCTACCACACACGGCTACAAAAATGGAACCATGCCAGCGCGCAAGATCGGTGCTCCAGAGCAGCTTGCCCAACAATTGCCTGCCTTCGTCAGAGAATCACGACAGCGCGACAGTACGAAAACACGAAACTCTGATCCGGGGGCTTAGCAGCCCGTTGAAAAAGTCGACCACGCGTAGCCCGAGATGATATGAAGCGCGGCATCCAACACCGGCGTGGATGTGGAGGTGGCAGCGGATGGCGATGGGACGGCGCGAGGGTAACCAAGCCAGCATGTGGGTGG
>CAYVUV010000314.1:0-1573 GCA_964455095.1 uncultured Binatia bacterium (SeqCode) | reverse complement strand
GGGTCCTGCAGGGCGCTGACCCGCGCGATGATTCCACAACAGGGCGCTGACCAGCGCGATGATTCCACTACAGGGCGCTGACCAGCGCCCTGTTGTATTTTCCGGATCATGGACACCGAGTCGAACAATCGCGGCGAACGGCCGAACACGCCTTCCGGCGAACGGCCGAACACGCCTTCCGGCGTGTGGGCGGCGCTGCCCGGATTCGATCCGCGCGACATGCCGGTCGCGGAGGTCGACGAAGCGCTGCCGGCCGTGCACGCCGAACGGCTGGGGCCCGACGCTCTGCGCGGGCGTTTCGCGAAGCCCCCGTCGTGGCAACCCGAACAGACCGACGACCGCTTTCGCGTCGACCAGTCCGCGCCGCGCGACGCCGCGGTGCTGGTGCCGATCGTCGCGCACACCGCGGGGACGACCGTGCTGCTCACGCAGCGCACGCTGCACTTGCGCCATCACTCGGGCCAGGTGGCGTTTCCGGGCGGGCGCGTCGAGCCCGGCGACCCGTCGCCGGTCGAGGCAGCGCTGCGCGAGGCTCACGAAGAGGTGGGGCTCGAGCGCTCGCGCGTCGAAGTGATCGGCCGATTGCCCGAATACCTCACCGGCACCGGATTTCGCGTGACGCCGGTCGTGGCCCTGGTGCGGCCGGGGTTCGACCCGCGGCCCGACCCGGCGGAAGTCGCCCAGGTGTTCGAGGTGCCGCTGGCGTTCCTGATGGATCCGCGCCATCACCAGCGCCGCCGCGTGCTGCTCGCCGTGGGCGAGCGCACCTTCTTCGCGATGCCCTATCGCCCGCCCGGCGCCGCCGAAGAGCATTTCATCTGGGGCGCGACCGCGGCGATGCTGCGGAACCTGTATCGTCTGCTCGTGGCCTGAGCGGCCCGGCCTGGAACGGGATGGGATTCGTCGCACTGATCTTCGCGCTGCTGATCGAGCAGGGCCGGTCGCTGCCGGGCGACAACGCCGTGCATCGCGCCGCCATCGCGCTGGCCGACCTGGTGCGTGGGGCGAGCGACGCCGGCGAGCGCCAACAGGGGGTGTTCGGGTGGCTCGTCGTCGTCGCGATCGGCGTCGGCGGCGTCGCGCTGCTCGAGTGGATCGCCACGATGCTGCACCCGCTCGCGCTGTTCGTCGTCCACGTCGCGGTGCTCTACCTGACGGTCGGCTTCCGCCAATTCAGTCACGCCTTCACCGAGATCCAGATCGCGCTCGCGAGCGACGACGCAGAGGGCGCGCGGCGCGTGCTCGAGCGCTGGCTCAGCCAGGCCGATCCCGACGACCTGTCCGATCGGCCGCGTCGCGAGACGCCGGTCAACGAGATCTGCCGCCAGGCGATCGCGCACGCGCTGGTGGCCGCGCATCGCCACGTCTTCGGGCCCTTGTTCTGGTACATCCTGTTGCCGGGCGCCATCGGGCCGGTGCTGTACCGCTTCGCGGAGATGCTTGCGCGACGCTGGGGCAGCGCGGTGGCCGAGGGCGCCAGCCGGGTCGAGGAACCGTACGGGTTCTTCGCCGCGCATGCCTACCGGGCGATCGACTGGCTGCCGGCGCGACTGTCGGCGGCCGGATTCGCGAT
>CAYVUV010000313.1:0-14450 GCA_964455095.1 uncultured Binatia bacterium (SeqCode) | reverse complement strand
CCCATCGCCCAGGCCGTCGCTTTCGAAGGCCTGTTGCGCTCCGGAGAACGGCTCGCGCAGCGGCTGCTCGACGCCTTCTCGTCCGCCCGATCCGGGCCGCAACTGGGGCACATCGCCACCGACGGGGAAACCTATGGGCATCATCACGCCCACGGGGACATGGCGCTCGCTTACGCGCTCGACTTCATCGAGACGCGCAAGCTCGCGCGTCTCACCAACTACGGCGAGTACCTCGCGCTCCATCCGCCAACCCACGAGGTCGAGATCGTCGAGCGCACGTCGTGGAGCTGTGTGCACGGCGTCGAGCGCTGGCGCAGCCACTGCGGGTGTCACTCGGGAGGACACCCGACGTGGAACCAGCGCTGGCGCGAGCCGCTGCGGGACGCGCTCGACTGGCTGCGCGAGACGCTAGCGGAGCCGTTCGAGGAAGTGGCCAAGCGCTTCCTGCGCGATCCATGGCAGGCGCGCAACGACTACATCACCGTGCTGCTCGATCGCACACCGGCCAGCACCGACCAGCTGCTCGCGCGCCACGCCCTCCGCCCGCTCGAGGCGAACGAGTGCATCGCGGTGTTGAAGCTGCTCGAGCTGCAGCGTCACGCCATGTTGATGTACACCAGTTGCGGTTGGTTCTTTGACGAGCTGTCCGGCATCGAGACCGTCCAGGATCTCCAGTACGCCGCACGCGCCATCCAACTCGCGGAGGAACTGTTCGGGGAGCCGGTTGAAGACCGCTTCCTCGATCGGCTCGCCGCCGCGCAGAGCAACCTGCCGGAACACGGTGACGGCCGCCGTGTCTACGAACAGTTCGTCAAGCCGTCGATGGTGAGCTGGGACGCCGTCGCGGCGCACTACGCCATCAGCTGGCTGTTCGAGCCCTATGGCGAACGCACCCGGATCTATTGCTACACGATCGACCGGCTCGACGCGCATCGCTTCGAGGCCGGTAAGGCCACGCTGCTGATCGGACGCGCCGTGGTCACCCACGAGATCACGCGCGAAAGCGCGCCGGTCACCTTTGCCGCCATGCATCTGGGCGACCACACCGTGCAGGGCGGCGTGCGCCGCGGCGAGGTCGATGCCGCCTACCCGGACATGGTCCGCGGTCTCGGACGCAGCTTCGCCCGCGCCGACTTTCCCGATGCGCTGCGCCGACTCGATCGCCACTTCGGCGACGCGACGTATTCCCTGCGTTCGCTGTTTCGCGACGAGCAACGCAAGGTCACCGACCGCCTACTGGTCACCACGGTGACGGAAGCCGAGGCGGTCTACCGCCAGCTCTACGAAACGCATGCGCCGCTGATGCGCTTTCTCGGCCACTTGCGCGTTCCGCTGCCGCGCGCCTTCGTCGCCGCGGCGGAGTTGGTGCTCAACAGCCACCTGCGGGCGGCCCTGGCCGCAGACGAACCGGACCTCGAGCGCATCACGGCGCTGGTGCGCGAGGCGACGGCCGGATCCATTCAACTCGACCCCGTCACGCTCGGCTATGCGCTCGGTCAAACCATCGACCGCCTCGCCGATCAGCTGGCGGCGACGCCCGCCGACCTCAACCTGGTACAACGCGCCGAGGTGCTCGCCGGACTGGCACGGTGGCTGCCGTTCGAGGTCAATCTGTGGAAGCTGCAGAACGTGTGCCACACGCAGCTGCAGACGACCTATCCCGAGCAGCGCCGGCGCGCCGACGCCGGCAACGCGGCGGCGCGCGCCTGGGTCGAGCACATCGCGACCCTGAGTCAGACAATCCAGCTGCGCCTGCCCTGAGCGCGCCGCTCAGCGCACAGTGGGGTTGGTATAGAGCTGGTCGACGTACTCCTGCAGCATGCGCGACGCCGTGAAGCGCGGGATCAACGTTCGCATTGCCGTCTTCACGCGGCGCAACCAGCCGTGCGGCACGCCGCCCGACTCCCGGTCGTAGAAGAGCGGGATGATCTCGCGCTCGAGCGTCCCCAACAGCGCTTCGGCGTCGTGCTGGTCCTGTACGTGGGGATCGCCGGGAGGGGTGGTGATCGCCCAACCGTTCTGCCCGTCGTAGGCCTCTTCCCACCAGCCGTCGAGGACGCTGAAGTTCACGCCCCCGTTGAGCGTCACCTTCATTCCGCTGGTGCCGCTGGCTTCGAGCGGCGGCCTTGGCAGGTTGAGCCACAAATCGACACCGGCGACGATGCGCGGCGCGATGCGCAAATCGTAGTCCTCGAGAAAGACCACCCGCCCGATGGCCTCCGGCGCGCGCTTGAGCTGGTAGAAGCGGCTCAGCGTTTCCTTCGCCTCCTGGTCCGACGGATGTGCCTTGCCGGCGACCACGACTTGAATCGGTCTCTCCGGGTTGCTCAGCACGCGCCACGCCCACTCTGGAATCAACGTCAGCAGGTACAATCGCTTGTAGGTCGCGACGCGCCGCGCGAAGCCAATGGTGAAGACGTTGGGATCGAACACCCGCGCGGCGCTCTCGACGTAGTCCGGGTCCTCGCCGCGTGCCAGGCGGTCGAAGATCGAGCGCTGGCGAATGTCTTCCACCAACAGCGCGCGCAGCGCACCGCGCACCGCCCACAGTTCCTCGTCGGGAATCTCGTCGATGCGGTCCCACAGCGCCGCGTCCTCGGTTCGCGTGCGCCACTCGGGGCCGAGATGGCGGTCGAGCAACGCCTGCATGGCCGGCGCCATCCACGTCATCGTGTGGACCCCGTTGGTCACGTGGCCGATGGGCACGTCCTGCACGGCGCGATAGGGCCAGAGCGGGTGCCACATGCGGCGCGCCACGTCGCCGTGGCGACGCGACACGGCGTTCGCGTTGCGGCTCGTGCGCAGCGCCAGCGGCGTGATGTTCGCCGGCTCGTGATCGTTGTCCGGGTTGACGCGGCCGAGGCGATAGAACGAATCGCGTCCGATGCCGAGCTGATCGATGAAATCGCTCAGCACCGGCTCGAGCTCTTCGCGGCTGTACCCCTCGTTGCCGGCTGCCACCGGCGTGTGGGTGGTGAAAATCGTCTCGCGTTGCACGTTGGCGATCGCCGCTTCGAGCGGCTGCGCCGCCTCGACCAATCGGCGCACGCGCTCGAAGGCGCTCAACGCGGCATGTCCCTCGTTGAGATGGATGAGCCACGGGTGAATGCCCAGGGCGTCCAGCGCCCGCACCCCGCCGATACCCAGCACGGCATACTGCGCCAGCCGCGTGTGCCGATCGCCGATATAGAGGCGGTCGGTGATCCAGCGGTCGATCGGGTGATTGTCCTCCCGGTCGGTGTCGAGCAGGTACAACGGCACCCGCCCGATGTCGATGCGCCACACCTGCACCTTCACGTTGCGGCCGCGAATGGTCACTTCGACGATCAGCGGCTGGCCGTTTGATCCGGTCACCTGGACGGCGGGGACGCGTCCAAAATCGGTGCTGATCCAGTGCTCGCGCTGCCAGCCCTGCGGGTCGAGACGCTGGTGAAAGTATCCCTCGCGATAGAGCAGGCCGATGCCTACCATCGGCACCGCCAGGTCCGAAGCGGCCTTGAGCAAATCGCCCGCAAGCACGCCCAGCCCGCCGCCGTAGAGTGGCAACGAACAGTGGACGGCAAACTCCGAACAGAAATACGCCACCGGCCGGTCGGCGGGAATGACCGAATGCGGCACGGAAGCCAGATCGCGATCGACTTGTCCTGCGACCGCGGCCACGCGCGCGACGTACTCAGGGTCCTGCGCGAGCTGCTGGAAGCGGCGCGGTGAGGTCGCTTCGATCACGTAGCGCGGGTTGCAGCCGCAGCGATGCCACGCGGCCACGTCAATGTCTTGGAAGAGCTCGGCGCCACCCGGCGTCCACGACCAACAATAGTTGAACACCAACCGTGCCAGGGGCACGAGTGGTTCGGGGAGGCGTTCCGCGAGCTCCGCTACCGCTCGTTCAATATCGCGCCGACCGTCGCTCGACTCGGGGCCTGTTCCGCCATTCGCTATCGCTACCGCTTCCGTCATCTGCACTGTCCCCACCACGGATGCGATCACAGCGCGGGCCCAACGCGCCTTGATCTGGTTATGCCTTGTGTCGGCTGCTCCACCTGTTCATCGTGCTACCATACCGAATCCGTCACTCGGATCGACCCTACCTTGGCAGAATGCGCCGCGAGGGTAAGCTACGGATGGGAAGCAGGTCGGTGACCAGCACAGCACGGGGAACCCACCGCCAACTGGGGTTCGGAAATCAAACGCACGATAGGAGCCATCGAATTACCGCCTTATACCGATTCAACCGGCACGCACAATCCGCCCTCGACCGCATGGGGTGGGCGCTCGCGCTCATCCTGGCCTGCGGATTGGTCGAACCTGCGCCGGCCGGCGCGATGCCGGACACAACCCCAGCGTTGCGCACGGAGCTCGGGGCTCGACTCGGCACACCGGCCGACTCGGTTCCGGTCGCCGTGGCCGGCTGCCCGTTGCGCGCCCTCGGGCTCGTGCAGCGCTTCTACGCGGCGCGCGACTATCGTCCCGCATGGTTTGGCGAGGACGGCCCCCTGGGCCAGGCAGCGGAGTTCGTCGCGCTCCTGCGCGCGGCTGCCGACGAAGGCCTGGCCCCAGCCGACTATCACCTGACCGAAATCGACGCGCATCTCAGCGCTCGGGCTGCGGGGGAAGGCAGCTCGGTCGCGGCAGATGCGGACACCGAGCTGCTGCTCTCCGATGCGATGTTGCTCTACGCCGCGCATCTGGGCGCCGGTCGGGTCGCCCCGGAAGCCGGCGACGCGTCGTTTGCGCCCGTGTCCGGACGCCCCGACCCGATGGCGGCGCTGGAGCATGCGCTCGCGACCGGGCATCCCAACGAGCTGGCACTCGCGCTGCGACCGCCGCAGCGCGACTACGAGCGATTGCGCCAGGCCCTGGTGCAGTTCCGCGCCCTGGCTGCTCGCGGTGGCTGGCCTGAAGTTGAAGCGGGAGAAAAGCTGCGGCCCGGCGCGCGCGACCCACGCGTGCGCCAGCTGCGCGCGCGACTGGCAGCGGACGGGAGTCTCGCCGCGGACCGGGCGAACGGCGAGCGCTTCGATGAACCGCTCGCCGAGGCGTTGCGCGCCTTCCAGCGCCGACACGGGCTCGCGGTGGACGGTGTGGTCGGTCCAGCAACCCTGGCCGCGCTGAACGTTTCTGCCACCGCGCGCGCGCGCCAGATCGCCCTCAACATGGAGCGCTGGCGTTGGCTGCCTGCCGACCTGGGCGCGCGGTACATCGCCGTCAACCAACCGGGCTTCGAGCTTTCCGTCGTCGAGAACGGCGACTCGGTGCTGCGCATGCGCATCGTGGTCGGCAAACCGCAGACGCGCACACCCGCTTTCAGCGCCGCGATGACGCACGTGGTCCTCAATCCGTACTGGTACGTTCCCCGCCGCCTGGCGGTCGAGGACAAGCTGCCGCTCGTCCGCCGCGATCCGCACTATCTGGCCAGCCAGCATCTGCGCCTGCTCCAGGGCTGGGCCCCGAACACACGCAACATCGACCCCGCGCGCGTCGACTGGGCCCACGTCTCGCCCGCCAGCTTCCCCTATCGCCTGCGCCAGGACCCGGGCCCATGGAACGCGCTCGGCCGGGTCAAATTCATGCTGCCGAACCCCTTCCAGATCTATCTGCACGACACGCCGTCCCGGGCGCTCTTTCAGCAGGCGAACCGCACCTTCAGCTCGGGCTGCATTCGTGTGGAAAAGCCGGTCGAGCTGGCCCAATACCTCCTGCGCGACCACCCCGCATGGCCCCCGGATAAGGTCGCCGAACAGATCAAGAGCGGCGAGACGCGCACCGTCTGGCTGCACGAGCCGATCCCGGTGCACCTGCTGTATTGGACCGCCTGGGTCGATGAAACGGGGTTAGTCCAATTCCGTTCCGACATCTACGGCCGTGACGAACGGCTGGTGGTAGCGCTCCGGCGCGATGGTTGGACCGAGCCAGATACTGCGCTTGCCATGCGCTGACTCAGGCTTCGACTACAAGCTCTGGACTCTTGTTGCATCTACCTAGAATCCCGTAGCTTTTCCATTTGTGGGAATTTGCCAGAGTCACCCGGCCAGAGGGCCTGCAACAGACTCGATTCCTCAAGAAGTGCATGAAAAATAAGGAATGATTTGAAATTGCTCGGTAGGACTGCGATAATCGGGAATCTCAATCGGAGCCAGGGAGGGAGAGACCAGATGTTTAAAGTGGGCGAGAAAGTGGTCTACCCGGCTCACGGTGTTGGCGTCATCCAAAGCATCCAGGCGCGAGTCGTGTCGGGAACCGAAAAAACGTTTTATATGCTTCGGATCATCGACAGCGACATGACCATCATGATCCCGACCGAGAACGTCGCTTCCGTGGGGCTGCGACGGGTCATCGGGAAGGACATGGTTACCAAGGTCTACAAGATCCTGCGCGAGAAACGGGTCGAAATCGATCAGCAGACCTGGAACCGCCGCTACCGCGAGTACACGGAGAAGATCAAGACCGGATCCGTCTTGGAGATCGCCAAGGTCCTGCGCGATCTGTTCGTGCTCAAAGGCGACAAGGAGCTGTCGTTCGGCGAGCGGAAGATGCTCGACACAGCCCGCAACCTATTGGTCAAAGAGCTGTCGATCGCCCGGGCGCATCCCGAGGAAAAGATCATGGAAGAGCTCAAGGATATCTTCGCCCACTGACGGCGAGTCCAATTCGAACCGACGGCCGGGTATCCCCCGGCCGTTTGTTTTTTCAGTGCAAACCACCGCCATCCTCGTCGCCGCCGGACCCGGCACCCGACTCGGGGCCGGAGAGCCCAAGGCCTTTGTCGCCTTGAACGGCACCCCCCTGCTCGTCCACTCCTTGCGCGCCCTGTTGGCGGCACCGGCGATCTCGGCCGCGGTGGTCGTCGTCCCGCCGGCGGAACGACACCGCGCGGCGGCGTTGCTCGAACACCACGGCCCATGGCGAATCACGGTCGCGCTCGTCGATGGCGGAGCCGAACGGCAGGACTCGGTCCGCGCCGGCCTGCAGGCGGCGCCGGACGCCGACCTCGTGGTCATTCACGATGCCGCCCGACCGTTCATCGCGACCGCGGTCATCGAACGCGCCATTGCCGCCGCCACGGCGCACGGCGCCGCCGTGGTCGCGGTGCCCAGCACCGACACGGTCAAACGGGTGAGCGCCGACGGGTGGGTCGAGGACACGCTGCCGCGCGAACGCATCTGGCTGGCGCAGACGCCGCAGGTGTTCCGAGCCGCAGTGATTCGCGCCGCGCACGCTGCGAGCAGTGGGCCGGCGACCGACGACGCCGTCCTGGTCGAGCGACTCGGCCGCCGCGTGCACGTCGTGCCCGGCGAACCGTCGAACCGCAAGATTACGACGCCCGAGGACCTGCGCTGGGCGGAGTGGTGGCTGTCGAGCGATCAAGCCCCTCGTTGAGGCTGCCCGTGCGATAGCCCTGCAGATCGACGCAAACGTACAGAAAGCCGAGCGCGCGCAATTCGCGCAGAATGACCTCGCGTGTCTCCGGCTGCAGGGCGCGCGACAACTCGGCCGGCGCCACCTCGATGCGCGCCACCGTATCGTGGAAGCGCACGCGACACTCGCGAAACCCGAGCCGGCGCAGCACGCGTTCCGCGCCGCCCACCTTGCGCAAGCCGTCGAGCGTGATCGCGGTCCCGTACGGAAAGCGCGACGAGAGACACGGGCTGGACGGCTTGTCCCACGTCGGCAAGCCGAGTTCCTGGCTCAGCACCCGGATCTCGTCCTTGGTCAGACCGACTTCCGCCAAGGGATGCCGAATCGCCTGCTCTCCCGCGGCCTGCAAGCCCGGGCGGTAGTCGCCGAGGTCGTCCGCATTGACGCCGTCGACAATGTGCGCGATGCCCAGCTCCGCGGCCTGCGCGTGGCAAATGCGATACAAGCTCGCCTTGCAGAAGTAGCAGCGGTTGGTCGGGTTCTCGGCGTAGCCCGGTATCTCCAGCTCATTGGCATCGATGATCAGATGCCGCACCCCGAGCGTCTCGGCCAGAGCACGGGCCTGCAACTCGTCGTCCTCTGCCGCGGTCGGCGAGCATGTCGTCAGTGCCACGACCCCGTCGCCCAGCTCCTCAACGGCCACGCCGAGCAGAAAGCTCGAATCGACGCCGCCGGAGAACGCCACCAGTACGCGCTCCATACCGCGCAGCAGCTCCTGCAACCTGGCGAGCTTGTCGCGCATTTTCAGATACCCTCGGCGTGAAAGAGGTCGGTGGTCAAATAGCGCTCGCCCGTATCGCAGAAGACGGTCACCACGGTTTTGCCGGGGCCGAGGTCGCGCGCAACCTTCAATGCCGCCCAACAATTCGCCCCCGACGAAATGCCGAGCAGCAGGCCTTCCTCGCGCGCCAGGCGGCGCGTGCATGCCGCCGCGTCGGCATCGGCGACTGTGATCACTTCGTCATACGCATCGCGGTCGAGAATGCCCGGCACGAACCCGGCGCCGATTCCCTGAATGCCGTGAAATCCCGGCTCGCCGCCCGACAGCACCGGCGACGCCGCCGGCTCCACGGCGTAGACTCGCACGCCGGGCATCTCGCGCCGCAACACTTCGCCGACGCCCGTGATCGTACCGCCGGTGCCGACCCCGGCCACGAAGGCGTCGATGTGCTCGAACTGCTCCATCAGCTCGACCACCGTCGTGCGCCGATGCGCATCGGGGTTGGCGGGATTGTTGAACTGTTGCGGCATGAAGTAGTCGGGGTGTTCGGCGAGCAGCTCCTCGGCTTTGCGCACGGCGCCGTGCATGCCCTTGGTATCCGGCGTCAACACCAACGTCGCGCCATAGGCGAGCAGCAGGCTGCGCCGCTCCTCGCTCATGGTGTCGGGCATGGTGAGCACCAACCGGTATCCCTTGATCGCCGCCACCAGCGCCAGGCCAATTCCGGTGTTGCCGCTGGTCGGTTCGATGATCGTATCGCCCGGCTTCAGCCGCCCGGCGCGCTCGGCGGCCTCGATCATGCTGAGGCAGATCCGGTCCTTGACGCTGCCGCCGGGGTTGAAGGACTCGAGCTTCCCCCACACCTCGCCGTCGTGGTCGCCGACCATTCGATTGAGCCGCACGACCGGAGTGTTTCCGATCAAGTCGAGCGGCGACCGTGCCACTGCCGTCCGCATTTCACACACGCGCCCTTGCTGGAAACCTATCGGCGGCCTATGGCCAAGTCAATTGAACGCTCCGCGACCGCATGACACGCGATACGCTGATCCTGTTCCCCGGCGCGCTCGGCGACTTCCTGTGCCTCTGGCCCAGCTTGTGCGCGCTGCGCGAGCCTCTGATCGTCTATGCCCAACCGCAGTTGCTCGAGCTGCTGGCGACGCAGGGCGTGTCGGGCGGCTCGGTGGATCGCCGCGAGATCGCCGATCTGTTTGCGACCACGCCGCTGGCTGCGCGCACGGTGGAGGTGCTCGGCGGGTTCCGCCGCGTGCACAGCTGGACCGGATACGGCAACGTCACCTTCGCCCAGCGCCTGCAGTCCATCACCGCGGGCACGGTACACGTCCACCAGTTTCGCGGCATGCGCGCTGGCGAGCATGCCGCGCAGTACTTCGCCCGTTGCCTGGGGGTGGAACCGGAGACGCGGCTCCTTCATTTGCCGCCTGAGGCCGAGGCGTGGGCCGCCGAGCTGTGGTCGCGCCATGAGCTGGCAGACCGCGCGCTGGTCATCCACGCGGGCAGTGGCAGCCCGCGCAAGAACTGGGAGGGCATGGCCGCGGTGGCCGCGATGTGGCGCGCCGGCGGCGGTCGGGTTCTGTCGCTGTGCGGCCCCGCCGAAGCCGAGCATCCATCCCACATACCGAGCGATGCCGCCGCGGTAGACGAGCCCCTCCCGCGCGTCGCAGCCCTGCTGCGCCGGGCGCACCGCTATCTCGGCAACGACTCGGGCATCAGCCACCTCGCCGGCGCGGTCGGCGCGCGCGGCGCGGTCGTCTTCGGCGCGAGCGATCCACAGGTGTGGCACCCGCTCGGCGACACGTTGCGCGTGGTGATCGCCGGGCCGCCGTGCGCGTCGTGCGGCACGGACCGGCTCTGCATCCACCGCCTCGACCCCGCCCGCGTGCTGGCCGCGCTCGACGACTGATCGCGGTTGACAAGCGCACCGGTGAGCGTCCACGTAGGGAACGAGACGCACGCGCGGCCCTCGCCGCGCAGGGGGGAGTGAGCATGTACGACGTCATCATCCGCGGCGCCGAGATCTGCGACGGCACGGGGCGCGCCCGTTTCGGCGGCGACATCGCGATTCGCGACGGACGTGTCGTGGCATTCGGCCGCATCGACGGCGGCGCCCGGCGCGAGATCCGCGCCGATGGACTGGTCGCCGCGCCCGGTTTCATCGACGTCCACACCCACTACGACTGCCAGGTATCGTGGGACCCGGCGCTGACGCCGTCGTCGTGGCACGGCGTCACGACCGTCGTGATGGGCAACTGCGGGTTCACCATCGCACCGTGCCGGTCCGCGCACCGCGATCTCCTGATGGAGATGCTGCTCTACGTCGAGGGCATGCCGACCGAGGCCTTGCGCGCCGGTATCCGCTGGGAGTGGGAGTCGTTCCCCGAGTATCTCGACGCCGTCGAGCGCTGCCGGCCGGCGATAAACGTCGCGGCGTTCATCGGCCACAGCGCGGTGCGCTACTTCGCCATGGACGGCGCCGCAGTCGAGCGCGCAGCCACGGCCGACGAGCTGGCGCGCATGCAGGACCTCGTCCGCCAGGCCATGCAGGCCGGCGCGGTCGGTTTCTCGACCTCCGAGTCGCCGACGCATTTCTTTGGCAGCGGCACGCCGGTGCCGAGCCGCGTCGCGCCGCGCGACGAGATCACGGCGCTCGCCGGCGTGTTGCGCGAGTTCGGTCGCGGCATCATCGAAGTCGCCCCCCTGCACCTCCTCGGCGGCACCGACGACAAGCTCGCCGACCAGATGTTCTACATCGAGGTGGCGCGCGCCGCCGGGCGACCGGTGACGTGGGCGCCGCTGCTCGCCAACCCGTTCGATCCCCCGGGGTGCCTGCGCCTCATCGAAGCGGCCGGGCAAGCACAGCGCGACGGGATCCCGGTATACCCCCAAGTCGGGTGTCGGCCGCTCGAGATCCGCATCAGTTTCGAAGTCGGCGGCATCGCCATCGCCAACAATCCGTTCTGGAGACCGATCCTGGCACGGCCGCGCGCGGAGCGCCTGGCGCTGTTCGCCAGTGACGAGTTCCGCGCCCAGCTGCGAGAGATGTCGGCCGGCGGCGGTTGGGTCGCCGCGCTCGGCCCGAGCTGGGCGCAGATCTTCCTGGCCCTCTCGCCGGTCGCCGCGCACCAATCGCTCATCGATCAGAGCATCGCGGTGATCGCGGCAGCGCGCGCCGCCGATCCGGTCGACGTGCTGCTCGACCTGGCGCTTGAGAGCGACCTCGGCTGCCAGTTCGCCATTCCGATCATGAACACCGATGAGACTCAGGTCGCACAGTTGCTTCGGCATCCCGCCGCCATCGTCGCGTTGTCCGATGCCGGGGCGCATGTCGACACGCTCGCCGACCAGGGATTCGCGACGACGCTGCTCGCACACTGGGTGCGCGAGCGCGGCGTGTTGACGCTCGAAGAAGCGGTGCGGCTGGTCAGTGCTGTGCCCGCCGCGCGTTACGGACTCGCCGAGCGCGGACAACTGCGCGCCGGATGGCCAGCCGACATCGTGCTGTTCGATCCGCAGCGCATCGGCTTGCAGCGCACGGAGCTCGTGCACGACCTGCCTGGCGGCGCCGCGCGTTTGATCCAACGTCCGATCGGCATCGAGTACGTCATCGTCAACGGCGAGCCTCTCGTCGATGCTGGCACACCCACCGCGGCGCGCAGCGGCAGTTTGCTGCGCGCGCACTGAGCGCCGCGCGCGCGGAGGTTCGCCTTGACCCCACCGTGCGCGGCACGTATGTAGGCGACGGAGCTCATCTATGGTTCGTCCGGTCGAATGGCGCAACGGCACGGTGGTCTTGCTCGACCAGCGTTTGTTGCCGATGCAGGAAGTCTATCGCGTGTACCGCGATCATCGCGACGTCGCGCGCGCCATCAAGGAGATGGTCGTGCGCGGGGCCCCGGCGATCGGCGTCGCTGCCGCCATGGGCGTCGCCCTCGGTGTCGCGCAGACCGGAGACGCCGACCAGTCACGCGTCTTCGAACGCATCTGCCGCCGCTTCGCCATCACGCGGCCGACAGCGATCAACCTCTTCTGGGCCATCGAACGCATGCGCGCCGCTTTCGGCCGCGCGCGCGGTCGCAGCCTCGAAGTCGTGCGCGAGATCCTGCGCCAGGAAGCGCTGGCGATCTATCACGAGGACATCGCCAACAACCGCGCCCTCGGCCGCTACGGCGCGGTGCTGCTCAAGCCGCGCACGGTGGTACTCACGCACTGCAACGCCGGCGCGCTCGCCACTGCGGGATACGGCACGGCGCTCGGCGTCATCCGCGCCGCCAAGGAAGCCGGCAAGTCGATCTCGGTCTTCGCCACCGAGACGCGCCCGTTCCTGCAAGGGGCGCGACTCACCGCGTGGGAGCTGAAAAAGGACCGCATCCCGGTGACGCTGATCACCGACAACATGGTCGGGCACTTCCTGCAGCGCGGCGCCATCGGGTGCGTGATCGTCGGCACCGACCGCACCGCCGCCAACGGCGACGTCGCCAACAAGATCGGCACCTACACCATCGCGGCCCTGGCGGCGCGCCACCGCGTGCCGTTCTACGTCGCGGCGCCGACGTCGTCGATCGACCTGGCCTGCCGCAACGGCGATGCCATTCCGATCGAGGAACGCCCGGCGCGCGAGGTCACACACCTGTGTGACCGCCAGATCAGCCCGACCGGCATCAAGGTCGCCAACCCGGCCTTCGACGTCACCCCGCACGAGCTGGTGACGGCCATCATCACCGAGCGCGGCATCGCCCGGGCACCGTACACCAAGTCGCTGGCGCGCATGCTGGGCGCCGAGCCGCCCCGCGAAGTGCGCAAGCGCGCTGCCCGTCGCTGACGGGCGCGCCCTACTGCCAGACCACCTCGGCGACGTCCGCCTGCCCGGCGTCCTCGTGCGTGCGCTGCGTCGGCCGGTTCTGCGCGTCGACAAACACCAGCTTCGGCTCCCACTGCCGGGCTTCGGCCTCGGTCATCCAGCCGAAGGTGGCGATGATCACCAGATCGCCGCGCCGCGCCTTGTGCGCCGCCGCGCCGTTGATGCACACCACCCCCGACCCGGGCTGACCGCGCAGCGCGTAGGTGCGAAAGCGCTCGCCGTTGGTGACGTTCCAGATCTCCACCTCCTGGTGCGGGATGATGTCGGCCCGCTCCAGCAGATCGGCGTCGATCGTCACGCTGCCCTCGTAGTGCAGCTCGGCTCCGGTGACGGTGGCGCGGTGAATCTTGCTGCGCAGCATGTTGCGATACATTAGGCCTCCCTTTGGCTCACGGATCCGAGCACGGCGTTGTCGATCAGACGGGTCTTGCCGATGTAGACGGCGAGAGCGAGCAACGCCGCGCGCTCCAGGCGCGCGACGGGCTCCAAGGTTTCAGCGTCGACGAGCTCCGCGTAGTCGAGGCGCGCCAGCGGCTCCGCCTCGCAGACGCGCTGCGCCCGCGCCAGCACGGCGGCGGCATCAGCCTCGCCGCCTGCCACGGCCTCGCGCGCAGCGGCCAGCGCGCGCGACAGGCAGCGCGCCGCATCGCGTTCGGCTGGGCTCAGATACGCATTGCGCGAGCTCATCGCCACGCCGTCCGCCTCGCGCACGATGGGCATGCCGATGACCTCGATCTCAAAGTCGAGGTCGGCCGCCATGCGGCGAATCGTCGCCAGCTGCTGGTAGTCCTTCTCGCCGAAGACGGCGACGTGCGGCTTCACGGCATTGAACAGCTTGGCCACCACGGTCGTCACGCCGCGAAAGTGTGTCGGCCGCGAGCGGCCGCACAGCCCGCGCGTCAGACCCGAGACGGTGACCTCGGTCTGAAAGCCGGGCGGATACATGGCGGCGGCATCCGGCAGATAGAGCACATCGACGCCGGCTTCGGCCAACTGCGACGAGTCGCGCGCCAGGTCGCGCGGATACTTGGCCAGGTCCTCGTTGGCGCCGAACTGCAGCGGGTTGACGAAAATCGACGCCACACAGCGATCGCTTCGGCGCCGCGCTTCGTGCACGAGGCTGAGATGGCCGGCGTGCAGGTAGCCCATCGTCGGCACCAGGCCGATGCGCTGCCCGGCGCCGCGCGTCGCGTCGGACCACGCCTGCATCGCCGCCACCTGATCGATCGTCTGCATGGCGATGGCTCAGCCTTCGGCGGCCTTGGGCACCACGCTGGCCAGCGACTGGAAACTGTGCGCCGCAGTCGGAAACGCCTCGGCCCGCACGTCGTCGGCGTAGGCGGCAATGGCGGTGCGCGCCGCATCCCACAGATCAGCGTAGCGCTTGGCGAACTTCGGCGAGACGCGATCGCTCAGGCCGAGGACGTCGTGCAGCAC
>CAYVUV010000312.1:0-5580 GCA_964455095.1 uncultured Binatia bacterium (SeqCode) | reverse complement strand
CGTCGTCATCGGCGGCACTGGTCTGATCGGCTCGAAAACCATTCCCATTTTGCGCCAGGGCGGCCACGAGGCCGTCGCCGCTTCGCCCAAAAGCGGCGTCAACACCATTACCGGCGAGGGCCTCAAGGAGGCTATGGCCGGCACGCAGGTCGTGATCGATCTCTCCAATTCGCCGTCATTTGAAGACCAGGCGGTGCTGGAATTCTTCCAGACCTCCGGCCGCAACCTGCTCGCGGCGGAGGCCGCAGCGGGCGTGCGGCACCATGTCGCGGTATCCATCGTCGGAACCGATCGGACACCCGAAAATGGCTATTTCCGCGCCAAGGTCGCGCAGGAGAGACTGATCGAAGCCTCCGACGTCCCCTACACCATCATCCGAGCGACGCAGTTCCTCGAATTCATCGGCGGCATCGCCGCCTCAGCGGCGGATGGAAACAGAGTCCGCGTTTCGCCCGGCCTGTTCCAGCCCATCGCGGCGGATGACGTTGCCGCCTTCGTTGCCGATGTGGCGCTCGCGGCGCCGCGCAACGGCATCGTCGAGATCGCCGGCCCGGAACGCGCCCCGTTCAACGAAATCGTCGCCCGCTACCTGAAGGCGGTCGGCGACCCGCGTGAGGTCGTGCGCGATCCCGAGGCCCGATACTTCGGGGGCCGCGTCGAGGAGCGCTCGCTCGTGCCGTTGGGCGAAGCGCGGCTCGGCCGCATCGGTCTCGACGAATGGCTCCGCCGCTCACAGGCAAAAGCCTGATCCCACAGCCACCAATCGGAAGGAGAGTGTCCATGAAGCGCATTCTGTGCTCGCTGCTTGTCGCCACCCTGCCATTCGGCAGCGCCCTCGCGGAGGAGGCGAAGTCGAAGAGCGCCACAGTGACCCTCGTCTACGAACACGAGCTGCCGAATGTTCCCGGCAAGAGCATCAAGGGCGTGCTGGTCGAATACGGCCCGGGCGGCTACTCGCCCGGTCACACGCATGCCAAATCCGCCTTTATCTACGCCACCGTGCTCGAGGGGGCGATCAAGAGTCAGATCAACGGCGGACCGGTGACGACCTACAAGGCCGGACAGAACTTTTCCGAGCTGCCCGGTGACCGCCACGGCGTCAGTGCCAATGCCAGCGAGACCGAGCCGGCCAAGCTGCTCGCGGTGTTCGTGGTGGACACGAACGAGACGGAACTGACGACGCCGTTCGCGGACTGAGGAGGAGCGGCTATGCGGTTCGCCGAACGGACACGGCCAGCCATTGAAGAACCAGGAGACGGAGGCATTGGACCTGGGTAGTGCTGCTGATACTCTGCGCGCGAATCGGCGGGGGCGGCGACGGGCGCCGAGAAGTGCGAGGCGGCGAAGCTGAAGATCGCCGACAAATTGAGGGCAAATTAGGCGATCCGGCCGACGACAGCAGCTGCCTCAGCTTTGGCGATCCGCAGGCCGCCCTCCACTGGACGGCTACGACGTTTACCGGCACCCCGTCGCTCGCGTGGATCGTGTTCACCGGCGACGGCGATCTGCACATCGATTCTAAGAGCCTCGGCTTTCGCGTACGTGCCGTCCGCGGCGGCTCGTGATCGATCATTCCGAGGACCGCAGCTCGCGAAGTGCTCTCGTCTCCTGGCCTGCCAGAGCGACCTCACGTCGCTTCGCCTCGCGTCGGTACAGGTGTACGGCCAACGCCGTCACCCAGATCCAGGGTGTGGCGAGAAAGGCCGGTGCGACAGGGTTGACGCCGACGGCAAAGCCGACGGCGGTCAGCGCCATGAACACCATCGGGATGGCGGCGCCGTAGAACCAGGCCCGGCCGCGGCGTCCCTCGGCCACAAACCGCCTCGCGATCACGAGGCTCGTCACGATGAGCAAAAGCGTGCTGACGCTTCGTGAGGCATTCTGGACGCCGGCCTGCACGGTGTGATGCACCATTTCCGGTGTAGTGCCGGGCGGGAAGCCGACCACCGGGTCCGAGGTCAACAGGCCGCCGACGATGTACGCCAACCCGAACAGCCCGAGCAGCCGTGGCGCCCAGAGCGCTCCCAGCCCCTTCCGCAGCATCTGGCTCAGGCCGGCCGCGAACAGCATCGTCAGCACCCCGACCAGCAGCATGTTCGCCTGGTGGATCCAGCCGAGGTTCCCGGTGGTCAGAAGGGTGAAACGGTGTTGCTTCAGATCGAAGCCATCACGAGTCAGTGCCTCGACGAGCGTGACTGTCACGTACACCGGACCGGCCACGGCGCCGCACGCCAGCAACGCCCGGGTTGGTAATATCTGTTTCGCCATCATGTCCATCCCTCTTGTCACCTCGGGTTCGTGTCATTCGTCAGTGGTATGACGGAGCAAGAGGCGGGAAGGTGACATGGAAGAACAGGGCTGGCTGATTGAGCGCTTCGAAGAGAACCGGCCGCGGCTGCGCGGCGTGGCCTACCGCATGCTCGGCTCGCTGAGCGAGGCCGAGGACGCGGTGCAGGAAGCGTGGCTGCGCCTCAGCCGCAGCGATACGGGCGGGATCGACAACCTGGGCGGCTGGTTGACGACCGTCGTCTCGCGCGTGTGTTTCGACATGCTGCGCGCGCGGAAGTCACGGCGTGAAGAGCCGATTGGCGCGCAGGTCACCGAACCGAGCGTCGCGGGCGGGGAGGGCGCCGATCCCGAAGGCGAGGCGGTGCTGGCGGATTCGGTCGGCGTGGCGCTGCTCGTGGTGCTCGACACCCTGACGCCCGCCGAACGGCTCGCCTTCGTCCTGCACGATCTGTTCGGCATGCCGTTCGACGAGATCGGTTCCATCGTCGGACGGTCGCCGGACGCGGCAAAGCAGCTGGCGAGCCGCGCCCGCCGGCGTGTGCGCGGCTCGCCGGCGCCGTCGGACGGCGGCAGGGCTCGTCAGCGCGAAGTGGTGGAGGCGTTTCTGCGGGCGGCACGCGCGGGCGACATCGAGGGCCTCCTCGCCGTGCTCGATCCCGACGCCGTCGTTCGCATCGATGGCGCGGCACGCATGGCCGGCGGGGCAGCGGACGCCGCCAACGTGACGCGCGAAGTCAGGGGCGCCTCGACATGGGTGAAACAGTTCATCGCCATGTCGCGGGGGCTGCAATCCGTCCAGCCAGCACTCATCGATGGATCGGTCGGATTGATCCTCGCGCCGCGCGGCAAAGTGTCCCGGGCACTGACCTTCACCTTCACGAACGCCAAGGTCGCGCAGATCGAGGTCATCGGAGACCCCGCGCGCCTGCGCGAGCTCGATATTGCGGTGCTCTAGCTGACCCAGCTTTGCCCAAGAATTGCCGTCGTCAGAAAATCACGAAAGCGCGACAGTACGAAAACACGAAACTGTGAATCCGGAAACTTGAAATGTCCGCGTTCATCTTTCGCGATTTCGATCTTTCGTGCTTTCGTGATTCTCCGCGTTCGTTCGTGGCACGCCTGAGCGGCAATTGCTGAGCAACGCAGCTTATCCAAGGAGAAGCAATGACGAAGCCGAGCGAGATGGTGAACGTCCGCTACATGGTCCACGACGTCGATGCAGCCATCGGCTTCTATACCAAGTTCTTCGGCTTCGAGGTGCTGACAAGCTTTCCACCCGCGTTCGCCGACGTGACGCGAGGCAACCTGCGGCTGCTGCTGAGCGGACCGACCAGCTCCGCGGGGCGGCCGATGCCGGATGGCGCCAAGCCGGGACCCGGCGGCTGGAACCGCATCCATCTCATCGTCGAAGACCTCGATGCCGAAGTGGCCCGACTGCACGCTGCCGGTGCACGATTCCGCAACGACATCCTCGCCGGACCTGGCGGCAAGCAGATCCTTCTCGAGGACCCCTCGGGCAACCTGGTCGAGCTCTTCCAGCCCAGGCGCTGACCCGCGACGGCTTCGACCTCGGGCAGCGCCGCGTCAGTTGGCCGCCGACCGGGGACCTCGCTGCCAGTCGAACATGCTGCTGGTCGGGGGGCTGACGGTCCTGTTCGCGGTCGGCCTGCGAGGATACCGGGCGTCTATTCATGACTAGCTAGTCAAGGCGGGGAGCCGGGGGCAGCGGGCGATGCATGGGACGCGTTTTCTGAGGATCACGGCAGGCGAAAGATGACCGTGTCCCTGGTGCGGCCTTGCGGCGATGTAGTAGTCGGTGGCCTGAAATGAAGCGCCGGATAACCGCTCAGCTCAACACTGATACCGGGTCTCGTACTCGTCCTGGTGGGGGCGTGGCGGGCGATCGAAAGCGAACGCTCGTGAGCCCGATCCGGATCGGGCAGTAGATAGGCTGCGGCCGGTGCGTGATCAGGACATCAAGCTCGTCGACCTGCCAGTCGGGTTCGAGGCTTTCCACCGCAACGCCTTTCTGAACTACCAGCTCAATCGCGCCCACGCCCTTGGTTTTGCCGATCGCGGCGAGCTGCGCGACGCGGCGCGTGCGCTCCGCTCGCTGGACGACTGCGCCGAGGTGTTCACTGCCTTGTCCGAGCGCGCCGAGGCCGAGGGCCGGCTCCGCAACGCAACCAGCTACCTGCGCATCGCGGAGTTCTTCACTCCCAAGGGATCGGGCGCCGGGGTCCCGATCTACCGGCGCTACCGCTCGCTCTTCGACCGCGCCTTCGGCGACACTGGCGCGACCCGTCACGATATCCAGTTTGGGGGTGCGACGCTTCCGGCGTACCGACTTCGCTCCATCGGGTCCGCCCCGCGCGGTACGGTGCTGCTGCACGGCGGCTTCGATTCACTGATCGAGGAGTTCTACGCCATCTGGGAGCGCATCGCGGCCAGCGGCTTCGACGTGATCGCATACGAAGGTCCCGGGCAGGGCGGGGCTCGCGCCCTGGGCGGGCTGATCTTCGATCACGACTGGGAGAAGCCGGTGCGCGCGGTCCTCGACCATTTCGCGGTCGAACGGGCTGCGATCGTGGGAATGTCGATGGGCGGCTACTGGGCACTGCGCGCTGCGGGCCGGGAACCGCGCATCGATCGCGTCGTGAGCTGGCCGCCAGTATACGACTGGTTGCACCAGCTCCGCGGACCAGTCCGCGCCGTCGCCCGCCGGATGCTCCGGTTGCGGAAGTTCATGAACTGGAGCATCCGAGTGCGCGCGCGCCTATTCCCCGTGCTTCGCCACGCCGTGAACCAGACCCTCTACCTTGTCGACGGCGACGAGCCGATGCAGGTCGCCGACTGGTTCCTGGGAATGAACGCCGAGCACCTCGGCAGCGAACGCGTCACGCAGGACGTGCTCTTGTGCTGCGGTGAGCACGACACCTTCCAGCCCCCGATCTTGGCGCAGCGCCAGGCCGAGGCCCTCACCTCCGCCCACTCGGTCCAGCTGCGCACGTTCACGACCACCGAGCACGCGGACAAGCATTGTCAGATGGGCAACCTGGACCTCGCCTGCCGGGTGGTGACGACGTGGCTCCGGGACGGGGTCGTTCTGCCGGTTCAGCGGTAAGCCGGATCGAACGTCAGCGCAAGCCGTCGATCTGGTACAACGGCACGGGGCGGCTGAGGCCCTTGAGGTCGTGCTCGCCCAGGCTCGACGCCGTCACGCGATCCTCCACGGCTGCGTGCACGCGGTGGGTGGCGAGGATCGCTCCGCCGGGCGCGATCGCGCAGACG
>CAYVUV010000311.1:0-24534 GCA_964455095.1 uncultured Binatia bacterium (SeqCode) | reverse complement strand
GAAGCCGCCACCGTTCGATCCGCGCCGCAGATGGGAGCGATTCCTCGGCGATCCCACGGCGGACGCATCGGCCGCGCTGCGCCGACACGCCGGAGCGGTGGCGCGCGTCCTCGACGTCGGATGCGGCGCCGGCCAGGAGCTGCTGCCCTTCCTGGGCGACGCCGTCTGCGTCGGCGTCGACCTCGCGGCGGAGCATCTCGACAGCGCGCGCCAGCTGTTGCGCGCGCGTGAGCCCCGGGCGCGTCTGGCGATGATCCGCGCCGCGGCCGAAGCGCTGCCGGTGCGATCGCAATGGGCCGACGCGGTGATCTGCCGGCTGGTCCTGCCCTACACCGACAACCGCGCTGCGCTGCGCGAAATCGCTCGGGTCCTCCGCCCCGGCGGCGGCCTGGTCATCAACTACCACGATTATCGCTTCTACCTGCGCAAGCTCTCCGACGGCCTGCGCGCGGGCGACCTGCGCCCGGTCGCCTACGCGCTGCGCGTGCTGTTCACCGGGCTCTGCTTCCAGCTGTCGGGCACGCAACCGGCGATCTTCGGCAGGCGCGAGACCTACCTCACCGCGCGCCACCTGCAGCGTCTGGCCGCAGCGGTGGGTCTCGATCTCGCGCAGGCACTCCCCGGCGGCTCGGCGCTGGCGCCGCGACTCCTGTTCGTGCGCGGGCTTCCCCCGGCAAAACGCGAACGGCAGTAGGGCGCGCGTCCCTGCCCGCCGCCCCCGGCGCTGCGCGCCCCTTGCCGGCAGAGACGCCCGCGCCACTACGACTTCTGAGGCATCCCCCGTTGGAGACTGTCGATTTTCTCCGAACGGGAGAGCGAGGCTCCTGCCGAGCCGTGCCTCAATGTGGCAGAAGGCTCCGCGGGAGCGTCGCCCTGGCGCCGGGCACGGATGCGGCCAGGCGGAAGGCAATGCGTTTGCTGCTCACGACCGGCGTGATAGCTCAAGCCGGCGCGGCGATGAAACGGAACCTCACACGCAGCGTCGACTGGCTCGACGACCGCCTGGCGGCAGCGACCCTCGGGCGCCGGCGCGAGCGGCCGGCGCTGCTCGGCTTCATGTTCCACAGCGTCTTCGAGAGCGCCGCCGAAGTGGCGCGCGACCGCGTCTGGCCGGCGCAGCCGCTGCTCATCAACGAGCTGGCGCGCTTCCTCGAGCACTTTCTCGCCCATGGCTATCGCTTCCTCCGCCCGGCCGACCTGCTCGACGAGCTCGACCCCGACGGGTACTACGCCCTGCTCACATTCGACGACGGCTACGCGAACAACCAGCGCGCCCTGCCGATCCTGCGCGCGCTGTCGGTGCCGGCGACGTTCTTCATCAGCGCCGGGCATGTCGCCGCGGGCCGCGCCTTCTGGTGGGACGTGGTCTACCGAGAACGACGCCGCCGCGGCGTGCCGATGGAGGCGATTCGGCGCGAGATCGCGGCGCTCAAGCCCTGTGCGCCTGCCGCGATCGAGGCAACCGTGCGCAACACGTTCGGCGCCGACGCGTTGCGACCGATGAGCGACACCGACCGCCCGTTGACCCCCGACGAGCTGCGCGCCTTTGCCCGCGATCCGCACGTGATCCTGGGAAACCACACGATGTGGCACACCGATCTCGGGCGCATCGACCCCGCGCGAGCGACGGCCGAGATCCGCGACTGCCAGGCGTACCTGACCGACCTGACCGGCAGCGCACCGGTGATCTTCGCCTATCCGAACGGCCACTGCGATGCGCAGAGCCGCGCGGCCGTCGCGGCCGCCGGCTTGCGACTCGCCGTCACCGGGCATCCCGGCAAGACCTCCCTGCCGCTGACCGACGGCGCGGCGCTGACGATCGCGCGCACCTTCGTCCCCTGCGGCGAGGCGCTGATGCCGGCCTGCGCGCGCATGCGCAGCGACGCCCAGCTGCGGCGCTGGCTCACCGTGCGGTGGCCCGTCCCGCGCCGCCATGGCTGAGGTCAACCCGCGCAGTCTGGCGCGCAGCTCGTTGCAGATCAGCGCCGTGCAGCTCTCCCAGATGGCATCGCGTCTGGTGCTGACGCCGATGGTCCATAAGATCAGCCGCGAGAGGACGCAAAAGGCGCAAAAGAAAGGGATGGAGAAGTCCGCGTTCTTCCTTTGTGCCTCTTGCGCCTTTTCGCGGCCAAGAATTCTGCTGGCTGCCCTTCGTGGTCTTCGTGCCCTTCGCGGTGAATACTCTCTGGAAGCTTTTTTCTTGACCCTGCGTTGCGGCCCAAGTACAGGAATAGATTCGTCGCGCAGGGCAGGCGTCTCCTGCCGGAGCGCCGGCCCGTGCGACGAACGGCAGCGGCATTGGGGCAGCGAGAACTTACACATGGTCGGTAGGACATCGGGGGGACGAGGGTTGCGAGCCGTCGCCGGGCTATTGGCCCTGATCGCTTGCGCGATCCTGCCGGCGGTCGGTCAGGCTCAGCCCGACTACAGCACGGCCGATCCGCGCGTGCTCCTGCGCGCCTTCAAGACTGCGCCGCGTGAGGAGCGCAACGCCATCGCGACCGCGCTGATGGCGCGGCGCGCGCAGGTGCTGCCGACCCTGCGCGATGCGGCCCGCTCCGGCGACCGGGCGGAGAAGATGCTCGCCTGCAGCGCCATCGCCGAGATGCGCGACCGCGACAGCGTCGACGCGGTGGTGGCGGCGACGGCCGATGGCGACGTCAAAGTGCGCCGCCGCGCGGCGACCACGCTGCGCATTCTCGCCGACCGGCGCGCCGCCAGCCGCTTGCGCGTGCTGGTGCGGTCGGAGAGCGATCTGGGCGTGCTCAAGACGGCCATTGCCGCGCTGGGGCGGCTCGGGCTGCAGCGCGACGTGCCGTTGATCGCGCCGTTTCTCGCCCACGCCGACCCCGACGTACGCGTGGTGGCGGCGGGCGCGCTGGCCATGCTCGGCGACGAGCGCGCCGTCGATCTGGTCGTGCAGGCGACGTTCTCCGCCGACCCGGCGGTGCAGAAGGACGCCACCTACGCCCTCGGGTTGTTCACCGCCGCGGTGGCGGGCGGGCGCCTGCAGGCGATCCTCGACGATCCGCGCGGGGCGTGGAAGAGCTATGCGTTGATCGCGCAGACCGAGCGCCACCTGGCGACGCAGTCGACGGCGGAGCAGGTCGCCAGTCTCGAGCAGGTCGCGCAGGGGCGCAGCCGCGGGCTGGCCGAATGGGCCGTCGATCGCTTGACCGACATCGGCGATGCCGACGCCGCGGCGGCGCTGCGCAAGCTGCGCGACCGCAAGACGCCGGTCGGCAAGATCGCCGAGCGGCGCCTCACCGCCCTCGAGGCACGGCCATGACGGCGCGACGTCCGATGCTGTGGTGGGCGGCCGTCTTCGCCATCGTCGCCGGCGTCGCGCCGGCGCGCGCGCACGAGAACACCGTCGTGCACCGCGGGCTGGCGCATTGGTCGGTCGACATCCTCGGCAATCCCTTCTACACGCCGACGTACCGCACCGAGGTCGGCAACGGTTCGGACAACGAGGACGTTCCCGCGACTCGCTCGCTCGGCCACTTCTACAACCCGCAGACCGACTCGGCGCCCGTCTTCGCCTTCGGCTCCGGCTCGGCAAACAACAATTCGCAGGACCAGTACAACGAGGCGATCAACGCCTACCTGGCCAACAACCTGGTCGGCACCGACGCGGCGTTTCACCGCATGGGACGGGCGCTGCATTTCATCCAGGACATGACCTCGCCGGCGCACACCCACGACGACGACCACGCCCTGGGCGACGACTTCGAGGGCTGGGGGCCGGGCAACTTCCCGGCGATGAACTTCGCCACCGTGACGCCCAAGTTCGCCACGCCGCCGACCGCCAAGGGCTTCGTCGAAGAGCTGGCGCAGCTCATCTACGACAAGACGGTCTACCAGGCGGTGCTGCACGAGGATTCGAGCCCGCAACCCAACAGCGTGTTCAAGCAGATGTTCCCGTCGCTGCACTTCGTGACGGGCGGCTTCTTCGTCGACGACCACTTCGAGATCGACCGCATCGGCGATTGGGGCTGCGACCTGCTCTGCGCCGACGACTGGTGGATTCCCGACGAATTGCTCAGTACGACCGGCAGCGGCCCCGGCGGCTCCGACCTCCACACCGGGTCGGCTTACGTCGAGAACACCGGCGGCGACGGCGGTCCCGTCGTACCGGTGGTGTTCCTCGGCCAGCCGAACACCGCCAACGAGAGCATGCTGCAACTCTACGCCCGCACCTTCTACCCGGAGGCGATTGCGTACGGCGCCGGGCTGCTGCAGGTATTTGCCGATGCCGTGGGCGCGCCGCCGCTGCCGACGCCGACCGCGACCAGCACGATGACGCCGACCATCACGCCGACCGCCACGGCCACCAACACATCGCCACCGCCCAGCGCGACACCGACGAACACGCCCACGCAGACGCCGACCGCGACGCCCACCCGCACGCCGACGTCGACACCGACGTTCACCCGCACGCGCACACCGACCGCGACGCCGACGCGCACGCCGACCGTCACGCCGACGGCCACCAACACACCGACCGCCTCGCCGACACCGACCGCGAGCGCGACGCCCTCACCTTCTCCGACGTCGACGCCGGGGCCGTTGTGCGCCGCCACGCCGCGCAGCGGCTGCAGCGCCCCGGTGGTCGAGGCGAGCTCCGCGCTGCAGCTGCGCGACTCCGACCGCGACAGCCGCGACAGCCTGCTCTGGCGCTGGTCGCGAGGCAACGTCTTCATCAGCGAATTCGGCAACCCGCTGACGACGACCGACTTCGCGCTGTGCGTCTACGACCGCAGCGGCGGCACTCCGGCCCTGGTCATGGTCGCCACGGCGCCGGCGGGCGGAACCTGCGGCGGCCGTCCGTGCTGGAAGGCGTTCAGCCAGGGCTTCAAGTACAAGAACAAGGACGGCAGCGCCGAGGGCGTGCGGTCGATCATGCTGAAGGGCGGACAGGGCGGCACCGCGAAGCTGCAGATGAAGGGCAAGGACGAGCCCCTCGGGCTGCCCGCACCGGTCGGGGTCGCGCAGTTCCTCGCCCAGGACCCCGCCGTGACCGCGCAGCTGGTCAACAGCATCGGCTCGTGCTGGGAAGCGACCTACAGCGCCCCCGCCCAGCACAACCAGGTCGACCGCTTCGGCGACAAAGCCGATTGAGACCGGCTTTCCAACCTTCCAGCGGCGTATCGCACCCCTTCTCCCGGATGGGAGAAGGACAGGATGAGGGGGATCAACTCGCGGCGAAGCCCACCTTCATTCTTGCTGCGTCGTTCCCGGGTTCGTCGGAGTTCGGTGGCCTTCGGCGCAATCGAATCCCCCTCACCTCGATCCTCTCCCATCCGGGAGAGGAAACGCTCCAAGATAGGGCCACGCACCTGCTAGGAGATGACCCTCAGGCGGCGAACCCGCCGTCGATCGTCAGGCTGGCGCCGGTGACGAACCCGGCCTCGGGGCCGGCCGAATGCAAGACCATGGCGGTGATCTCGTCGTCGTCGCAACCGCGCCGCGCCCGGATAGCTCCATCGAAACGGACTGTATAAGCTCCCGCGCGATGCGAGGAAGGCAGCACGTGCCGAAGGTGTTCGTCGTCGCTGCCGGTGGGCTCTCGGGCCCCGGCGGGATCGGACGATTGGTCAGCGCCACGGCCCACCACTGGCGCGCCGCGGATCTCCAGCCGCCGCTGCGCGTGATCGATCCCTACGGCCGCCGGCTCTCGCCGTTGACGCCGCTCCACCTCGCCCGGGCGTTGTGGCAGATCGCGTGGAACGCAAGGCGCGGGCGCATCGCGCTGCTGCACGTCCACATGGCTTTGCGCGGCAGCGCGGTGCGCAAGGGGATCATCATCCGCCTGGCGGCGTGGCTCGGCGTGCCGATCATTCTGCACACGCAAGGCTCGCGGCTCGACGAGATCCATCCCCGGCTGCCGGCGCGGGTGCGACGCGCACTCCACCGCACGTTCGACCTGGCGAACCGCATCATCGTGCCCGGGAAGTACTGGCGCGGCGTGCTCGTCGACCGGGTGGGAGTCGATGCCGCCGTGGTGCGCGTAATCTCCAACGCCGTCGCGGGGCCGCCGCAGCTCGCGCCACGACCCGACCTCCCGCCATGCCGACTGCTGTTCCTCGGGAACTTGACCGCGCTGAAAGGCCTGCCCGACCTCTTGCAGGCGCTGGCGCACCCGGACCTCGCCCCGCTCGCCTGGCGGGTGCAGGTGGCCGGCCCGGGCGACGTGGGAGCGTGCACCCGGCGCGCCGCGGCGCTCGGCATCGCCGACCGCGTCGAGTTCCTCGGCTGGGTCGCGGAGGCCGGCGTGATCGAGCTGCTAGCGAGAGCCGACATCTTCGTCCTCCCCTCGCGCAACGAAGGCCTGTCGCTCGCCGTGCTCGAAGCCATGGCGCACGGCTGCGCCGTCGTCACGACCCCGGTCGGCGCGACCCGCGACGCCGTGACCGACGGCGAGTCGGGGCTACTGGTTCCCGTCGGCGACCCACAGCAGCTGGCGATGGCGCTGCAGCGCTTGATCGCCGATCCGGCACTGCGAGCCCGCCTGCGCAGCAACGCGCGACAAGCCTGGAGCGACCACTTCGACATCGCCGCACACTGCCGTCAGTTGGTGGCGCTCTACGGCGAGGTGACGAGCGACCAACCCTGATTGAACGAGTTCTCGGGGTCGGGGTCGGAATCGCTATCGGAATCGAGGGATAGCGCCGTAAGCTACCCCGCCCGATCCGCGCGGAGTGCACCGCGGCGCGAATCCCGATGCCGATACCGATACCGACTCCGAGAGGAATTCTTCCTATCGGGGTCGGGGTCGGAATCGCTATCGGAATCGAGGAACAACGACTCGAAGCTCTCCACGCGTTCCTCGCGGGTTGCACCGCGGTACGAATCGATACCGATGCCGATACCGACTCCGACCCCGAGGGGAATTCTCATTGATCGTTCAACGCCGCGCCGAGGGCTTCACCAACCGGTCGAGCCAATTGCGCGGCTCGCAGGTGCGCGTGACCGGGTCCAGCACGTCGCGGCCGACGGCCAGGCGATAGGCCAGGTCGGCGCGCGAGCGGTTGGCGTGGAGATCTTCCAGCTGATGCAAGAAGGCCGTCGCGTCCGCGGCATCGGTGAAGCAGCCCTGGCGGATCAGTTGCGGGGCGCGCAGCACGCCCAGCCGCGCTATGTCGATCAGATCGTACTCGGGGTGATACTGCACGGCCCAGAACACGCCGCGCTCCTGCTCGACGTGGACGGCCTGCACCGGTGAGAAGGAGTTCGACGCCAGCACCGTGGTCCCGGCACCCAACTCGATGACGTGATCCTCATGGCTGGTGAACGCGTCGAATGCGACTGGTTTGCCGGCAAACATGGGATGCGCGCGCCCGGCGTCGCTGAGCGCGATCTTGCGCGCCACACCGAACTCGCGACCGCGCGGGTTGGCCTCGCAGCGACCGCCCGCCGCGGTGACCGCGATGTGCACCGCCCAACAGCTGCCGAAGCTCGGGATGCCGGCGGCGAACGCCGCGCGCGCGCAGGCCAGCTGCTCGCGCACGGCCGGCGTGTCGCGGTGCACGGTCAGGTTCGATCCGGTCCACGCAATGCCGTCGTAGCTGGCCAGCGCAGCCGGCAGCGCAAAGCCGGACTCGCCAGCGCCAACCACGTCGATGACGGAGCCCGGCTCGAGCCGCTGCAGCATGCGCCGGTAGAGCTCTCCGGCCAGCGTCGCGCCGGCGCCCTGCAATGCCTGGCGCCCGGCCGGGTCGTAGGCGTCGAGCACCAGCAGGCGCAAGCTCATCGCGGCCGGTCTCCGGCGATCGTGATCCGCTCCATGCGGCGATGGGCGGGAAAGAAATCGTTCACCGGCCGGTGCAGCGTGGCGCGGTTGTCCCAGAACGCGATGGAGTTCGCTTGCCAGCGAAAGCGGCAGCTGAACTCGGGCGTCTCCAGGTGCTCGTAGAGAAAGCGCAACACCGCGTCGCTCTCCGCTTCTGCCAGGCCCTCGATGTGGGTGGTGAACAGCCGGTTGACGAACAGCGCCCGGCGGCCGCTGCGCGGATGCGTGCGCACCACCGGATGGCGCACCGGCGGATTGGCCCGCACCGCCTCGCCCAGCCGATCCCAGCCGTCGGGCTCGGCCAGGCTGTGGCGAAAACCGTGTGCGAACGAGTGCAGGGCGACCAGGCCGTCGAGGTAGCGCTGCATGCGCACCGACAGCCCGTCGTAGGCGGCGAACAGGCTGGCGAACATCGTGTCGCCGCCGTGCTCCGGAATGATGCGAGCGCGCAGAATGGAGCCGAGCGGCGGCCGCTCGAGGAACGTCATGTCGGTGTGCCAGGTGTCGATCTTGGTGGGGTTCTCGGGCGTGCTCTCGAGCACGTTGATCTCGTCGAACCCCTCGACGCGCGGATACGCCGGGTGTGCCACCGGCTCGCCGAAGCGCCGCGCCAGTGCCAGATGGTGCGCGGGCTCGATGCGCTGGTCGCGAAAGAACAGCACCTGATGCTGCAGCAAACCGGCTTCGAGCTGCGCGAACGCCGCGTCATCGATCGGCTCGCGCAGATCGATGCCGGTCACCTCGGCGCCGAGCGCGCCTGCCAGTGGATGAAACGCAATCACCTCGACCTCCTGCTCTCGCTCGGCTCGCGCAGTCCGCGGCCGAGAAGACGCGTATCCAGTTCTCATAGTGGGTGCGGCGGATCAAGCGCCTCGATGGGGTCGTACGGCCGCATCATCGCGTCCTTCTCGCCGTCCTTCTCGCAATTGACATTTCCGTGGTCTCCGACGTAGTGCCATCCGCGTGGTGTTGCGTTACCACCAGATCGAGACACCGACTCCGGCGATGCCGGCGCAGCCGCGGGCGTGGCGGACGCAAGCTGTCAGATCTCTCTGCTTTGCGCTCGCGATCGGCCTCCCGCTCTGCGGCCGCGCGGCGGCGCAATCCGGGCCCCTCATCACCTTCTTCGGCCCCGCCAGTCTCCAGGGCGTCCCGCTTCTGTGCTCCGGCATCACGGACGACGGCACTCCGGTTTGTCCGCGCGCGACGGGCTCGGGATTCCTTCTCATCGTCGAAGGCCGACCCGGACCGGCGGGAAACCCGGTCGGCTCGGCGACCTTCAACGCCACCGGGCTGCCGGATTTGCAGATTCAGGTAGACCATCCGCTCGGCGACGGCAGCCTGGCGGTCTGCGACAACCAGGCACCCTCGCGCGGCGGTGTCGCCCCGGCGTCGTCGCCCGATCCAGTGTTCTCGGATCCCGACCCGGTGAACGACTTCGCCTGCCGGTTCACGGCCGAGACCTGCACGGTCGATCAGTTCGGCGACCCGCGCTTTCTGATGCCGACCTCGACGATTCAATTCTGTGCAACCATCGATCCGGTTCTCGTGTTTCCGCCGGGAGACGCCCGCATCTCGATGCGGTTGCGCGACGCGAACGGGCTGGTCGGAGAGGTCCGGGAGCTCGTCCTCCGCGTCGGCGCTGGGACTCCGGTCCCCACCGTAACGGCCGCCGCGACGCCGCCGCCCTCCCCCACATCGACGCGCACGCCGACCGCGGCTCCGAGCGTCACGTCCGCACCCACCGCTTCCTCCACCCGCACGGCCAGCCGTTCCGCCACACCCACCAACTCTGCCACGCCGACCGCCACCACCGCGCACAGCGCGACGCCGGGGGCGAGCGCCAGTCCGACCCCGCCCGTCACGCGCACACCGACCGCTACCGCGACCCCATCCCTGGTGCCCACCGCACGCGAGCCGATCGATCTCGACGAGCTGATTCACGCCATCTTCGACGCAAGCCGACAGACGGGCGCCGACGTCAACGACGATCACCGCGTCAGCGCCGCGGACCTCCCCGCGCGCATCGCGCTGGGTCCCTGATCGCGGCTACCCTTGCTCTGACAGAAAAGATTCACCACGAAGGGCACGAAGACCACGAAGGGAGAACGCCCAAAACGTTGCCCGGCCTTTCGAGGCTTACTTCGTGACCTTCGTGCCCTTCGTGGTGAAATGTTTTTCTCAGATCAAGGCTAATACGGATACGTCCCACCGCTGTAGTTCAGGAACGACCCGCTGTCCTTGATCGTCAGCGCGTCGATGCGCGCCAGCATCATGCGCACCGAATCGGCCGCGGCGAGCGTCGCGCCGCGACCGCCCATGTCGGTCCGCACCCAGCCCGGGTTCATCACCACCGCGATCAGCCCGCGCGCGCGATAGTCGAGGCTCAGCGAGCGATTGGCCATGTTGAGCGCCGCCTTCGACATCCGATAGCCGTAGCTCCCGCCGCTCGTATTGTCGCCGATCGAGCCCATGCCGCTGGTGATGCTGACGACGCGCCGCGTGCGGCCGCGCAGCACGTGGCCGATCAGCGCACGGGTCACGCGCAGCGGACCCAGCGCGTTGACATCGAACGTGCGCTGCGCGTCCGCGAGATCGAACTCCTCGAAGGGGCGCAGGTCGCCGTACACGCCCGCGTTGTTCACCAACACGTCGACGGCAACGTCGCCGATCGCGCGCGCAAACGCGGCCACGCTCGCCGTGCTCGCGACGTCGCAGGCGTGCACGCGCACCCGCCCGTCCGCCCGCGCCGCCAGCGCCATCAGTTCCTTCGCCCCGGCCGGCTCGCGCGCGCCGGCTTCCACGCTGTCTCCGCGCGCCGACAATTGGCGCACAAACTCGAGACCGATGCCGCGATTCGCCCCGGTGACGACCCAACGCATGGATGTGCTCATTCAGCATCCCATCGCATACCGCCGCGGCCACGGGAAGCCAGCCCGGAATCGTCGCGGCTACCCGTTCGAGAGCCGCCCGGTTGCGCCGGCAGCCGGCTCGCTGCCGGGGCGCTGATCGAAGGCGGGGACGCGCAGAACGAACGTCGTGCCCCGATCCGGCGCGCTGTGCACATCGATCGTCCCGCCGAGCAGGTCGACGAGACGCCGGACGATATAGAGTCCGAGCCCCGTGCCGCCGACCCGCCGCTGGTCGCGCGCGTCAGCGCGGTGGAACGGCTCGAAGATATGCGCCAGGTCCGCCGCCGGGATGCCCACGCCGTTGTCGGCGACCGAGCAGCAGAGGTGCCCATCGTCCAGCTGCACGGTGACGTCGACCCGCCCTTCGGGAGTGAACTTCAGGGCGTTCTCGACCAGGTTCTTGAGGATCATCTTCAGCTTCACCGGGTCGGTGTGAAACGGCGGCAGGAGTGACGGGACGTTCCACTCCAACACCACGTCGGGGCGCGATGCCGGCAGCGCCACTTCGCGCGCCAGCTCGGCCACCACGTCGGCCACGTCGACGACGCGGGCGCCGTCGGCGCCGGGCTGCATCTCGGAGCGGGTCAGCTCCAGGGTCGCGTGAATGATCTGGATGGCTTCGTGCACCCGGCGCTGGACGCTCTTGAGCAGCTCGCGCTGCCCGGCTCGCATGACGAGCGCACTGTCGCCCAGGATCGCCTCGTTGGCGATCATGATCGCATTGAATGTGTTGCGCAGCTCGTGCGAGATGGTCGCGGCAAAGTAGGTCTTGATCTGGTTCGAGCGCGCCAGCTCCGCGGCGCTGGCGTGCAGCGCTTCCTCCATGGCCTTGCGCTCGCTGATGTCGATGCCCATGCCGATCAGGCAGGGCACCTCCCCTGCCGTCACCTTCAATCCGGTGAAGAAGTACGGCGTGCGCGTGCCGTCTTTCGAGACGAAGACTGCCTCGGCGGTCGCCGCGCCGGCCTCGAACACGGCGGTAATGGCATCGGCGATATACGCTTTCTCGTCGGGATCGAAGAGGTCGATCGGATGCAGGCGCGCGATTTCCGACGCATCGTAGCCCGACACGATCTCGAAGTTCCGATTCCAGCGCAGGAAGCGGCCCTGCGTATCGAACAGGTAGAAGATTCCCGGCAGGCTATCGAGCGTCGTGTCGGCAAGGGTCTTCTCGCGGCGCAGGCTGTCCTCGACGCTCTGGCGGCGCACGATCTCTTCGTGCAACGCCTGGTTGGCGCGCCGCAACTCCTCGGCGCGCTGCGCCGTGAAATTCTGCTGGATGTGCTCCTCGCGGCAGTCGCTGTAGGCGAGGCCGACGACCATCGCCAGGCGCGCCGCCAGGCCGCTCCACGCCAGCTGGAGAGCCTGCGGCGCCGGGCCGAGGTGCGAGGCGATCACCTCGGCGCTGATCCGGGCCGACGTATAGAGACTTTCGAGGGACATGCGGGAGTCCGGCGCGCGCTGCAGCTCGGCGTCGATCAGCCGGTAGTTCATCTCGTAGTAGCTCTGATACAGGGCGAGGAGATCGCCGTCGCGGGCCTGTTGCAGAAGCAGCGTCAGCAACGCTTCGTTCAAGCTGGTCAGCGTCTCGACCGACACTTCGTCGGCAACCGGACGCGGCACGCTCGCCATCAGACGGCGCGTCCACTCCGCCGCGATGTCGCTGCGCAGGTCCCAGAGGGCGGCCGCCAGCGCCCGCAAGGCCGCTGCGTCGACGGGATCCGGTAGACCTGCGAAACCGAGACGGGCCGCCGTGATCATCGTGATCTGCACACTGCACCAGCCGACGATCGTCTTTCAAGCCAGTTGGCAGGGCAACGCAAGGCGCATCTGGGCAGACACGCGCGGGCAGGCCCGCTATGCTGGCGATCCGACATTGCAGCACAGGAGGACGACATGACCGCAGCGATCCCCACCACCCACCGCGACCTGCTCGACAGCAAGGCGCTGGCGAACCTGGGCACCGTGATGAAGGACGGTTCGCCGCAGGTGACGCCGGTCTGGTTCGACTTCGACGGGACACATGTCCGCGTCAACTCGGCCAAGGGGCGTCTGAAGGACCTCAACATGCGGCGCGACCCGCGCGTCGGCATCGCCATCGTCGACCCGACCAATCTCTACCGCCACCTCGAGATCCGCGGCCGCGTCGTCGAGATTACCGAAGTCGGCGCCGATGCCCATATCGACTCGCTGGCGAAGAAGTACATGGGGGTGGACAAGTACCCCTTCGCCAGCCCCGACCAGGTGCGCGTGATCTACCGCATCGAGCCGCTGCACTGCGCCGTGATGTAGCGCTCTGTCTATCTCAGTGCCGCTACCCGGCGCAGGGCGATCGATCCGATGGCGGCGATCGCCGCCAGGCCGGCGAGCAGCGACCAGCCCGACAGCAACGGCGCCGGCGACGCGCGCGTGATGACCAGTTGGGCGCGCTGATCGCCGGCCTCGAACTCCTTCGTCCTGAAGTCGAAGAAGATCACCCCCGGACCGATGCTCTCGTCGGTCGCCGCAATGCGCAAGACAATCTCGCCGCCCGGGTTTGCCTGCCGCTGCGCCAGGACCAGCGCCGTGATGTCGATCTCGAACACATCGCCCGCCATTGTGTTCATCACCGCCGTGGCGGTCGGCCCGGGCGCGACGGCGGGCTGCGTGTTCCAGGTGACGGTGTTCTCGTCGAACCCAGTGGCAAGCGAGAAGACCGTGGTGCTCAGCCCCAGCGGGTCGCTGCTGGTCAGGTTGATGAACAGACGCAGGACCGCACGCTCGATGGAAGCGTCTGCCGGGAGTGTCGAGAGGTCAAAGCGCAGCAACGCGCGGTCGACGTCGTTCTTCGGCAGTCCGTGCAGACCGACCTCGGCATAGGTGAAGGCGCCGAAGTTCATCGCAGCATTGGCGCTGCTGACGAATGTATCGCCCACCGCGCCGAACCCCTGCGCCGCTGCCGGCCTCGCGGCGACGGCAGCCAATAGACACGCGGCGCTCAGCCATTGCATTCCCTTACGCCACATCGAAGCGCTCCTCGGCCGCGAGCGCCTTGATGGCCGCGTCGAGCTGCCATCGGATGCAATAGATGTCGTGCCCGCCCTCCTGGTTGTGCGCCACCGGCTGGGTGAGCTCGCAGCCGGGATAGTCCGTCCACTTGTGCGCCAGGATCGGGTGCTGTTCCCACGGCGCCCAGGCTTCGACGTACTCATAGCCAAGGGCGCGCGCGGCCTTGAGCGCCTCGTACAGCACGGTCCGGAACATGGTATTGGCATCGGCTTCGCCGAGCAGGTCGAAACGCACGCCGGCGGCGGTGACCCGAAAGGTGGTGCGATTGCGCGCGCGCAGCTCCAGCCGCGCGCGCTCTTCGGCCGACGGATTTTCCGCTGCCTGCGCCGGCGCCGGCTTGATCGGCGGCACCTCCATGAAGGCCACGGCCGTCCCATTGGACGTCAGCACGGGCGAATTCGGGCAACGCAGAACGAACTCCTGCGCCCAACTCAACGGCCACTCGCCGCATTGGCCGAAGAACGCGTCGGCGTCCTTGACGCACGAGGTCATGATCGCCTGCAGGTCCGCGGCATCGCCCGCCGCCACCGTCCGCATCCCCACCGCCGGCCCGCTCGCCCGCGCCAGGGTGCGGCCAAAGAGACTGAGCCCGGGCATTGCCAACCCCGCTACGCCCAGCCATTTGATCACCGTCCGCCTTCCGACTCGCATCGCGCCTCCGTCGAGACAGAATTGCCTCAGTCATCCGAGCAGTCAACCAGATCCCGGCGCGTTTCCCCCGCCGCGCGTCGATCTGCTACCGTCCGCAGCCAATTCGAGGAGGAACCCATGCCGCTCGCACCCATTTCTCTGGCCAGTTGCCGCAAGATCGGCAACGGCGTGCAGCGCCCGGAGGACGTCGTCGTGTCGCGCGACGGGCGCATCTGGGCCTCGGACCAGCTCAGCGCCTGCGCCGAGATTCTGCCCGACGACACGTTGCGCCGCGTCGGCTCGGCGGGCGGGGCGCCGAACGGCATCAACATGGACGCCAAGGGGCGCATCGTCATCGCCAACTTCGAGAGCGGGCCGGTGCAGCGCCTCGACGTCGAGAGCGGCGTCGTGGAGACGATCTGCGCCGAGGTCGAAGGGCAGAAGTTGACGGCGGCGAACTACCCGATCATCGACCGCAACCACAACATCTGGTGCGACAACTCCACCTTCGCCAACCCGTGGATGCACGCGCTCGACGGCCGCGCCGACGGCTTCCTGTTCCGCATCCGTCCGGATGGGCGGGCGGAGAAGATGGCGGACGGCATCCAGTTCGCCAACGGCCTCGCCCTCGACGCCGACGAGTCGCACATCTACGTGTGTCAGACGACCGGCTGCAACGTCATCCGCTTCCCGATCCGCGCCGATGGCAGCCTCGGGCCGCGCGAGAATTACGGACCAGTGCTCGGCATCGCGTTCCCGCGCAATGCCGATCCGACGAACATCCCGACCGATCTCTCTCAGGTCGGAGTCACCGACGGCTGCGGCTTCGACGTCGAGGGCAACCTGTGGGTGACGCTGGTCGCCGCCAACCGCGTCATCGCCATCACGCCGCAGGGCGAGGTCGTGCCGATGCTCGAAGACCCCGACGGCGGCACCATGCTCCAACCCACCAACGTCAGTTGGGGCGGCGCCGACATGAAGGACCTCTACATCGGCAGCATCGCCAGCCCGTACGTGCTGCACGCGCGCAGCCCGGTGGCGGGGATGAAGCTGCTGCACCAGCGGTGACGCAGGGCGCTTGTTCGCTTCGCGGTTGTCTGATTACCCCCCCCATCCAAACCTTCCCCCGCAAGGGGGGAAGGCTTTCGGATCCGGCTCCTCCCCTTCGGGGAGGATTTCCGCCTCCGGCCTCCTCCCCCTCGACGGGGGAGGATCGAGGTGGGGGTGATTCAATCTGGCTCCGACCGCTTGTCATCCTCTCGTGCGCGAGTGGAGACTCTTCTTCACTTCTCGACCGGCAAGAACTCCCTGAACCAGCTCACCAGATCCGGCCCCTTGCGGATGGTGTGGCCGCCGTCGACGCCGATGCACTGGCCGGTGATCCAGCCGGCGTCGTCGCTGAGCAGGAAGGCGGTCAGCGCGCCGACGTCTTGCGGCGTGCCGAGGCGGGAGATCGGCATCAGGCGCAGGTACTCCTCGCGCGCCGCTTCGACGGCGACCAGCGGCGCGGCCATGTCGGTCGGCACCAGACCGGGCATCACCGCGTTGACGCGGATATGGTGCTCGCCGAGGTCGTCGGCGGCGCACTGGGTGAGCATGTTCACGCCGGCCTTTGAGACGCAGTAGCTGGTCATCCAGCGGTGCGTCAGGGCGGCGGCGATCGAGCTGACGTTGACGATGCTGCCGCCGCCGTTGGCCTTCATCGCCTTGGCTTGAGCGCGCACGCAGCGGAAGGTGCCGACGAGATTGGTCTCGAGGGTGAACGCCATCTCGGACGCCGTGGAGTTGAGCACGCTGCCGCCGCCCGCCATGCCGGCGGCGTTGACCGCCAGGCGCAGCGGCCCGACCCGCTCCTGCACCGCCGCCACCGCGGCCTCCACCGATTCGTCGCTGGTGACGTCGCAGCGCACCCAATCCGCCGCCTTGCCGATCGCCGCCGCCGCCTCGCGCACGACCTCCTCGCGCCGGCCCGCCAGGACCACGCGTCCGCCTTCCGCCGCGACGCGCTGCGCGCACGCCAGACCGATTCCCGTGCCGCCGCCCGTGATCAGACACACCTCGCCGTTGAAGCGCCCCATTCGATACTCCCCTGTTCTCGCGGCGTCGCTCAGCGCGCTCGCACGGCCGGCATGACCTCTTCGGCGAAGGCCTGGATCTCGTCGACGAAGTACGGCGCAAAGATCATGAAGATGAAGTGCGTCACGCCGACCGCCGCGAAGCGCTCGATGGTGTCGAGGCACTCCTGCTTCTCACCGATCATGATCGAGCGGCGCGCCTCCTCCGGTGTCGTCTGGCGCATGCCGGCCATCAGGTTGCAGACGAACGCCTGGCGTTCGGGCGCCGAGCGGTACGCCAGCGGCAGCATGACCGTCTTCTCGATCGCCTCGCTGTCGCGGCCGACCTTGTCGCCGTGCCGCCGGATGATGTCGATCAGCCCCTTCATGCGCTGCGGGTCGGCGCTGGCGTTCCACATGTCGGCGTACTGCGCGACGATGCGCAGGAGGACCTTCTCGCCGGTGCCACCGATCATGATCGGCGGACCCGACGGCTGCAGCGGCTTGGGCAGGCCCAGGGCGTCGGTCACCGTGTAGTGCTTGCCGTGCACCGTCGTCTTCGGCTGCGTGAACATGCCCTTGATGATCTGGCACGCCTCCTCGAGCGCGCCGAGGCGGCCGGGGACGGTCTTGAAGTCGATGCCGAAGTCGCGGTGCTCGCGCTCGAACCAGCCGGCGCCGATGCCGAGGTTCAAGCGCCCGCCGCTGATGTGATCGAGCGTCGCGGCCATCTTCGCCACCACGCACGGGTGGCGATAGGTGTTGCCGTTCACCAGATGGCCGATGCGCGCGCGGCTGGTCGCCTGCGCCAGCGCGCTCAGCGTCGTCCAGCCCTCGAAGCACGGCCCCTCCGGGTCGACGAAGATCGGGTAGAAGTGGTCGAAGTTCCACAGCGAGTCGTAGCCCCAGGCATCGGCCTGCTTCCACAGGTCGAGCATCTGTTTCCATTCCACGCTCTGCTGGCCGGTCTGAATGCCGAAGCGAATCGGATGCGTCGCCATCGTGTACCTCCCCGTTCGATGGCGCCGACCTTACATGGCGAGCGGCAGGGGGGCCAAGTCGGCCGCACTCTGGCTTCCTCTCCCGGATGGGAGAGGATCAAGGTGAGGGGGCTTTGCACACGAACCCCCCACCTGCACAAAAACCCTAGCCGACTCGGCTCGGCTGCACAAAAACCCCCGACTGAGTTCTGGCGGGCGGCGGCTCGCATGATACGGCCACGCATATCGGGCGCCCGGCGCCCGTGTCCACGCATGCTCAACGTGGTATGCCACGCCGAATGCCCATCTGGCGATGGTACAGCTCGACCTTCGAGCGCGGGTTCTGGAAGCGCGCCCGCGCGGTGGCGTTTCGGCGCACGATGGCGACCGTCGAGGCAAGCCGTGCCTTTCTCGTTTGGACCGGCGTCTATTGGGTCGCCCTTCTCGTCTTGCGTCTCGTGCTCGGCGGCCTCCCCGCAATGATTGGTGAGGTTGTTGCTTTCTTGGTGCCGGTCGCAGCGTGGATCATCGGATGTCTCGCGATCTTTCTCTACCACCTGAACAACGCCCCGGCGGAGCTGGAACGAAAAGCTACGGACAGGGCGAGCGGACTTCAGTCACGACTCGATGATCTGGAAGGACGGAAACGCGAAACCGATCCGAAAAAAATCATAGCGAGCCTGTCTGAGCACTGCCTCGAATTACTTGCCAATGTGGGTTCAGAAGCCAACGGCATCGGGACCAACCTCTTCAACAAGCGCGTAGCGTACCTTTCCGACGCCACCGGGCGCCTGCGGCGTTTCCCCCAGGACTGGGAACGGAACCCTGCGCTACGTGAAGCGTTCCTGAATGCCATCGAGGTTGATCTTGTGGCCGCAGGACTGGTGCGTGATCAGCACGGCACCGGGCGCGGATACACCATCACCGTCCTCGGCTGGGCCGTGATTCTGGAAATGGCAGCTAGGGAACTGGCGCACCTCAAAGAGACCTACGGTGACATGTCGGAAGAGCAATTGGGAATACTGCGCGTTCTTCGTAGCTGCCCCAGTCCGGGCGTGGACGTGGAGGAGGCGTTGAGAAAACAGACAGGCCGGAAGTCGTGGACTCTCCGAGATTTCAAGCGCGAACTGGACGGGATACCGGCCGCCTACTACGACCCGGCGTTGAACGAGCCGTCGGGCAAGGGGCACCGGTTCTTGCGTGCGTTCACGATTTTGAACCGTCCGCATTAAGAAGGCTTTGCCCGCCGGAGTTCTGGCGGGCAGCGACCGCTACCGCGATACGATCCTGGCGGCGCCCGGCTGGTGGTACCCAACCACGATGTCCGCGTTGCAGCGAAGGCAGTTAAGGACCTTGGTGCTGCCCCGTGACGCCGATTGGAGAATCGACTTATGGCCATCCTGAAAGCAGCGGGAACACAGGGAATGCGATGGTTCGGCCGTGCCGTTGTCGGGCTTCAACTTGTAAGCAAACACCCCCGTATGGACCTCGGTGAGTTCATACTTCTGCTTTTCAGCGTGCCATGCTTTGAGGCCAGCCACTTCTGCTTCAAGGTCGCGTACGCTTTGCAGCAACGCCGACTGCGCCTCTTGAACCGCGAGCGTACTCGCCTGGGCGGCTAAGATTTCTTGCTGAAGGTCGATGACCTTCGATTGGACAATCGCGGCATCACGGAGACCCGCAAGCGCCCTAGTAATATCGCTAGCGGCCTTTAGTGCGGTGAGCGCGGCGGCAATTTCTGCGGTCATATCCACCCCCTGACCTTACCATCCCAAAGAGCGCAGGCGGCAGTCAACTAGGCCCCCTTAGAGAGTGCGAGTCAGCAAGAAGAGGCGGAGGCAGAAAAATCGGCAGACAATTCTGCCGAATCGAGCCCCCTCAGACTTGTCGGCCAGCTCGCTATAGTTTAAAGTGCCGTCTGGACAAACTCCAGGAGGCAGGATGGCGGACGAAAAGGAAGGCGGCACGGATCAGGGGGACGAAGAAGGTCAGGAAAGAGAGCGATCCACAATCCAGTTCCCATACGTGGATTTGAGGGAAGCCCTGACCGTTGTGAAGGCGATCTTTGAGAACGGGGGCGGTCGGGGGGCGATCGATCAGGTCGCAGCATGGATGCGCCAAAGCGCGTCTAGCGGTGCGTTTCGCACCAAGATCAACTCCGCTCGAATCTTTGGGTTCGTCGAGACGCAGCGCGGGGAAGTTGTCCTCACGGCCCTAGGGACCGAAGCGGCGGATTCAGACACGCAGCGCCGGGCATGCATAAAGGCGTTTCTCCGAGTGCCGCTTTACAGCAGGCTCTATGAGCAGCACCGAGGATCCAAACTCCCAGGTAACGTGGGTCTCGACGCGGCAATTGGAACCCTGGGCGTTGCTCCGAAGCAAGTGAGCAAGGCGCGGCAGACGTTTCAGCGCTCAGCTGAACTCGCCGGTTTTTTTGATCACGGAAAGGATCGACTAGTACAGCCCACGGATGTCGCTTCGGAGCGCACAGACACACCGCCCAAGTTGAATGAGATCGCTCCGCCACCGAAACCGGAAGGCCGCCGTGAGTTTCATCCATTCATTCAGGGCCTACTCGATACGCTGCCGCCGCCAGGCGAAGTGTGGGATGCGGCGGGCCGGAAGCAATGGATAACGGCCGCGGAGAGCATCTTCACCTTGATCTACAAGGCGCCGCCTGAGCAACAGTGAACCAGGAAGCTCTGCCGTAGATACTGACTCGCGGGGGAAGGGGGAGCGGTTGGGAAACGACAGCGCATTGCGGTATGCCGCGACCATCGAGGTGGTCAAGCGCGCGAGGGCCGAAGGGTGGAGCGATGAAAAGCTCGCTCAAACGGCAATGAGCGGGCGGACGGCTGCCGAGGTGGCGTTTAGGTCAGCCGAATGGGCCGCCGCCATGGGGATAACCCCAGCGCGCTTTAAACGGCTGGCGGGGCCGCGTTCAACGCCGCGAGCACGTTCCTGACGCCAACCTCATCGTAGTCGCCAGCCCGTGACGCAATTTCCCGCAGATCTTCATCGGTGACGGCCAGCTGCTCCGCTAGGATCTGCTCTAGGTCAGCGGGGACGCAAAGCCCTCCGCTAGGTGGATCAATGATCACCGTCTCCATGGGAAGGTCTCGAATCGTCGCCTCTGTGTCGGGGGCACTGTCGGGCGAAACCTTCAGCTTATAGGCGTACTCGATCAAGGTGTTTCCGTCTCTGCTTTTGCACCAGTCAATCGCCTTATCCATGGTGCTGAAAAACTTGTGATTCTCGGGGATCTCCCGCAATTCGCCAACGGCCAAATCAGCCAGCGTTCTCCCGCGCTCAGTCAGCCGTAAATCGGCCTTCAGGACAAATCCGTTTTGCGCTAGCCGATCGCAGACCTTTTGGAGTTGGTGACTAAAGGGTCCCTTGTGAAAACGGATGAATGGGAAGTGCAGGCCGGAAAGTCCCTTCCGCTTGAGGCTCAGCTCAACAAGAAAGGCGGTCTTCTGCATCTTCGTCCGCCCGCGAATTGGCGCGGCGGCTTCCAAGATGTGAAGCAACAACACCGCGTCGATTATGCTGTCTGTTCGCGCTTTCAATCTGTGAGCCAAGCTATACGAAATGCGCAGCTTTTCCTAGTTCTTTTGCAACGAAGTTACAGGGTCTTGCCGGGCTGAGCGGAGAGTAAACCGATATGCGGTTTTTTCCATGACTGTGCAAGTCATTGGTTTTGCTCGCCATTTTTCACAAAAGAAGGCACCCCTCCGCATATCGGTTTACCCTCCGCTCAGCCCGGCGAGACCAAAAATTCCCGAACGGCCCAAGTGGTGCCATTTAAGAACGATGTTATCCCGATGCTGTGCCGCCACGTAGGGGACAAAAGAAGGATGACCTAGCGTCGGGTCGCATCGTCCGGTTCGGACAGCCCCAGCTGAAGCAGCCAGGTTGAGACACCGAGGCCCCGCGCCTTGGCCTTCCGCTCTAGCGCCTTCTTCTGCTTGGCGTTCACCCGAACCGGGATGATGAGCGACTTCCGCTCAGCATCCGACTTCTGCCGCCTATCCACCTTTTCGCTCATGAGAATATTGTATGCACAAAGAAAATACGTCCGCAACCCAAATAGCCCTTGACCTGCGTATGATGGATGTATATACATCACTTCATGACGACAACACTTCCTCTCGACGAACGCCAGCAGAAGGGCCTGATCATCGCCGCGACGTCCGCGATCAAGCGGGGCGGCGACGGCGTGTTCACCGTGCCTTCGCAAAGCCTCAACGGCAAATACCGCGTGGACGGGAATGCGAAGACTTGCTCCTGCCCGGATTTCGAGTTGAGGCAATTGCCGTGCAAACATGTGTTTGCGGTCGAGTTCGTACAACGCCGCGAGACTACGACCCGCCCTGACGGGGCGGTAACCGTCACCGAGACGACTGGCGTTCGCGTCACCTACTCGCAGGACTGGAGCGCGTACAACCGCAGCCAGCAGGTTGAGCGGGAATACTTCCTCCGCCTGTTGCACGATCTGTGCGCCACGGTGCCGACTCCGCCGTCGACGAACGGGCGCCCGCCGCTGCCGCTGTCGGATCGTCTCTTCGCGGCGTGCTTCAAGGTGTACTCGGGCAAGTCGTCGCGCCGCTTCTCGGGCGAGCTTCATGAAGCGAAGGCCAAGGGCCTGATCGACCAGGCGCCGCACTTCAACAGCGTCCTGAACGTCATTGAGGACGAAGAGGTGACGCCGGTTCTCCACCAGCTCATCGAAGCAAGCGCGCTGCCGCTGAAGGAAATGGAAGACTCGTTCGCAATCGACTCCACGGGTTTCGGAACGTCGACCTACTTCCGCTACTACTCGATGAAGTACCACCACGAGCAGATCGGCAAGAAGTGGGTCAAGACGCACGTCACCACGGGCACCCGTACCAACATCGTCACCGCCGTCTTCATCGGCGAGCAGCACGCGGGCGACTCACCGCAGTTCCCTGGATTGCTGGAGCGCACGGCCGCGAGCTTCGACGTGAAAGAGGTTTCCGCCGACAAGGCGTATGCGAGCAAAGAGAACTACCAGACGTGTGAAAAGCTCGACGTGACGCCCTACATCGCGTTCCGGGCCGGCTCCAAGGCCGTCTCAACCTGGAAGAAGGGCAAGCGGTCGGCGCTCTGGGAGAAGATGTTCCACATGTTCGCCTTCAACCGCGATGAGTTCCTGCCGCACTACCACAAGCGCTCGAACGTCGAGACGACTTTCAGTATGATCAAGCGGAAGTTCGGCGACAGCGTGCGCGCGAAGCAGGACGTGAGCCAGATGAACGAGGTACTCTTGAAGATTCTCTGTCACAACCTGGTGGTTCTCATTCACGAGATGCACGAGCTGGGCATCACGCCGGTTTTCCAGCGCCTGATCGGCTGCACAGAAACTGCGGTGGCTGCACATGAACTCCCGGCCGTTTAGGGGTTTATGTGCAAAGCCAGGTGAGGGGGATTCGATTGCGCCGAAGGCCGCGAATGGAGTGGGAACGCCAAAGCCGGCGGTGGCTTCGCCGATCCATTGCATCCCCCTCATCCTGACCTTCTCCCATCCGGGAGAAGGAACCCTCGTACTATACGTCAGGACTTGCGGAACGCGCTCTTCAGCGCCCCTTCTGCATCAGGCGTTGCAGCGAGAACACGCTCGGCGAGAGCGGCAGGCGGGAATCGGCCGGGACGTTCTTGCCCGCGGCGATGCCGGCGGTGGTGGCGCGGTCGAGCTTCCAGTTGAGCGCCACGGCGACGGCGCCACCGCTCCAGCCCCACAGCTCGCCGGGCGCCGCCTTGACGATGTTGGTGCGGATGGCGGAGTACGAGCCGAGCAGGTTGCCCTTCCAGTCGTACTTGGAGCTGTAGCTGCCGAGAAAGATCTCCTTGTCGAAGCGAAACACCAGCTTGCCGAACAGGTAGTACGGGTCCTTCGGCACCGCCTCGACCACCCAGTGCGGGCGGCGGATGAGCACCTCCTGCATCGGACACCACGGCGCGCCTTTCCAGGCGGGCACCTGGAAGCCGACACGCGCGCCGCCGGGCACCAACATGCGCCAGCCGCCGTCGGGCAGACGCTGCAGCGCGGCCGGGTCCTCGAACGACGGGCGATCGAAGAGCACCAACAGATCCTGCTCGCCGACCAGGCGCCAGGTGAAGTCCTGCACCTTGCCGTCGAAGTACGTGCCGTCGTCCTGCGTCAGATCGGAGCCGAGGAAGCCATCCGACCGGTTGGCCGGCGACACCTGCCGCACCCGGCGCAGCGCCGGCACATAGGTCCAGATCGCGTCGCGCCGCGCCGCGTCGCGGTAGCGCCACGACAACGAGACGATGCCCGCCACATCGGCCGGCGCGCGCACGTCGGCGAGCGTCTGCGTCAACAGCTCGCGATCCGCGTCCGCTTCGCGGAAGCGCGGGTGCTGGCCGTCGTAGTGCTTGACCCAGCTGTCGACCTCGATCGAGCGGTCCAGCCCGCGGCGCGAGACCCAGAGAAGATCCGCGCGATAGTGGCCGTTGCCGCCGTAGTAGAGCGTGTAGAAATAGTTCCACACGATCTTCATCGCCGCCTGCGGATCGGCGGGATCGATGTGCGGAAACGGCCAGGCATACACACCGTCGGGCGGCGCGCCGGTGCGCGCGTCGATGATCGAACCGGCGGCGTCCAGCGCATAGCGGCCCTCGTTGGCCTTCAGCGCGGCGCTGAAGATCTCGTCGTCGCCCAGGCGCTCGAGGTCGTAGCGCGCGATGCGGTGGCGAAAATCGCCGCGCCGGTAACTCTCCAGAAACTCGTCGGGCAGCAGGCCGCGCGCGTCTTCCCAGTTCTCCGGACCGAGCTCGTCGCCGGGCTTCAGCTCGGCGGCGGCTGGCGCCGCGGCGATCAGGAGCAGCAACCAGAAGATGGGGCGACGCCATCGCATGGGCTGGTCGGTAACACGGCAATGGGCGGCCCAGCCAGCTTTACCTGAAAGAAAGCTCAGGCGAAGGCGCAAAGACGCGAAGGAGGATTGGTTGGTGCGCTTCGCGACAATCTCAATACCCCCCATCCAACCTTCACCCGCAAGGGGGGAAGGCTTTCGGATCCGGCTCCTCCTCTTCGGGGAGGATTTCCGCCTCCGGCTTCCTCCCCCTCGACGGGG
>CAYVUV010000310.1:0-10945 GCA_964455095.1 uncultured Binatia bacterium (SeqCode) | reverse complement strand
GGGACGAATTGGATCAGCTCCTGTGTGTCCGCCGCCACCGCGTCGCGGCTGACGCGGTAGGCGAACACGTCGCCGTTGATCCAGCCCGGGATGTGGTCGCCGTAGTGGATCGCCGGGTTGATGTGGTTGTACACCGGCGTGGTCAGCGGGCCCGGGTTGCCGTTGTTGCCGCCCGGCAGGATGCTCACCGATTCGATGCCGGCGGGATCGAGCACGGCGACGAAGCGCTTCGACGGGCCGTCGCTGAAGACGAAGCTGCCGGCGCTGTTGGCGTTGAGGCTGTATTCCGCGGGATTGACGGTGAAACGCCCGCCCGGGGCGGAGAAGTTGCCGAGGTCGAAGTTGGGCAGACCCGCCTGGCCGAAGAAGTGTTGGAAGCGCACGTTGTGCACCTTGCCCCACTGCCACTCGTCTTGCTCGCCGGTGGCGAAGATGGTGGTCAGGAACGGCAGCGCATCGCGCAGCGCGCCGAGCAGCACCTCGTCGCGCGTCTCGACCACTCCAGCCGTGTTCTTGTTGTCCCAGAGCGTGCTCTCGCCGTTCGGCCCCTTGGTGTGCACGACGAAGTTGGCGTCGACGCGATCGATGTCTTCGAGAATGTGCAGCAGCCCCTTGGTGGCGAAGTCGTCGCCCGGCGCGCCGATGCCGGTGCCGGCGAAGTCGTCGATGAACACGGCGCGCGACAGGCGCGTGCTCCAGCCGGCGAAGATCGACGCGGCGACCGCGTCGGTGCGCTCCTGCTCGGTCACCGGCTGCGCGCGCGGCGGGACATCGTCGCGCGTGTCGGCCGGGTCGACCCCCGACGCCATGACCCAGGCCGGCGATCCCGGCTCCGTTTCACCCCAATCGCGCAGGCGGTCGAGCGCCTCCTGCATGCCTTCCGTGATCAGGTCGGGGCGCGCCTCGGCGGCCGCAAAGAGAAACGGCAGCAGCCGCGAGGCCTCGAGGCTGACGGTGTCGTACTGATAGGCCGACATGTCCTCGCGCGTGATCTTGGCCCCTTCCGGGCGCACCCGGGCGCGGTTCGACAGGAGATCCTGGATGCGCTGCTCGCGAAAGCCGATGTCGGCCGTGAAGGTGAAATAGACCTCGTCGTTGAGCGGATCGTTGTCGAGCGTGTTGCCGAACTGGTCGTTGTTGGCGGTGGCGAGAAATCCCTCCGGCGGGTTGGTCGCCTGGGGGAACTTCTCCTCCGGCAGCCACAGGGTATTGCCCGCGCCGTCGGTCAACCACTCGGCGCTGCCGCGGCCATCGAGCGGCAGGTACGGCACCGTGCCGGCCGGGCGCTGCGGCACCAGCACGTAGGGGAAATAGGCGATATCGCCGTGGATGTCCGCCCAGACCCAATTCTGCGCCCCGACGGCGAAGTTGCGCACCGCGTCCTTGAACTCCTCGACGTTGCGCGCCTGGTTGAGCTTGGTGAGGAAGAGCGAGTCGAGCGTTACCTCGTGCCCCGTCCAGCGCACCGTCATGTTGGTCGCTGCCAGCCCTTCCACTCCGTCTTCCAGATTGGGGTCGGGCACCATCGGGCCGTGATGCGGCACCACTTCGATGACCACCGCCGCCGCCGAGCCGCCCGCGATGCCGATCTGCTCCACGATGCGCAGCACGTCGACTTGCTCGCCGTTGAACGTCACTGTGCGCGGCGAGCTCGGGTAGTCCGGCGGCGTGGTGACTTCCTCGACGTAGACGTCGGTGACGTCGAACACGGCCACCGTGCCACCCCAGGCGCCGAAGTCGTTGTGGCCCAGGATGATGCCCGGCAGGCCGGGGAAGTTGACCCCGGTGGCGCTAAGGCCGGGGCCGGCGTCGAGCTGCACCATGTGCCAGATGGCGGGGTTGAAGAGTTGCAGGTGCGGGTCGTTGGCGAGCATGGCGTGGCCGTTGGCGGACAAGCTCGGCGCGATGATCCAGTTGTTGCTGCCGACATTGTCGGTGCGGCTGCCGAACGGGTTGGACTCGTCCAGCCGGTCGAGCATCTCGCGCACGCTGTGCAGCAGCGCCAGCGGCGGCTGCGGCGCCGGCGGCGTGAGGCGGGATTCGGCGGTGTACTCCTGGAGCGCCGCGACTGGCAGGACTGTGGCGGGCGCCCCCGGCGCGCTGCGAAAGATGTCGAGGCGCAAGGCTTCGGGCAGCGCGGCTTCGATCTCCGCGGCTTCGATCTCCTCGCCCAATGACGAGGACAGCGCGTAGGCCTGCAAGCGGCCGATGGCGAGCGAGTCCTGCGGCCGCCAGTCGGCGAGATCGTCGCCGGTGAAGCCGACCAGCGTGTATTCCGCCGGCAGCGTCGCGCCGTTGCGGCCAGCGCGCAGATCGGCGAGCCAGGCATTGATGCCGGCGGAATACGCCTGCGCCAACACCACCTGTTCCGGCGCATCGACCTGCAGGCGCTCCCACAGCGCCTGCTCGATGCGGCGGCCGTCGCGGGCGGTGAAAATGGTGCGCATCTCGACGTCCATGTCGAACGTCAGCCTGCCGAACAGCTCGCTCAAGCGCCCCTCGGCGACGCGGCGGAAGGCGTCCATTTGCCAGAAGCGCTCCTTCGCTGTCTGGTAACCCTGCACGAAGAGGATTGACGGCTGGTCATCGCCGTAGATGTGCGGCATGCCGAGCGAGTCGACGGCGACATACGCCGTGCCGGCGGGCAGGCCGACGGCGCTGATGGTTTCGTCGACCGGGTTCTCGAGCACCGGGTTGGTCGGCGTCGCCGTCGGAGTAACCGTCGCCGTCGCGGTCACGGTGGGAGACGTCGTGGGCGTCGAGGTGCTCGTCGTCGTTGGCACCAGGGTCGCGGTCCGCGTCGCCGTGGGCGTCGCCGCCACCGGCGTCTCGCTCGGTGCGATGGTCTCGGTGGGCGTGCGCTCGACCGTAGCGGTCGCAGACGGCGGCGGCGCCTCGGTGCGGGTGACGGTCGGCCGCACGGTCGCGGTAGCGGTGGCTGCCTGAACCGTCGCGGTTGCGACCGGCGCCGTCGTCGCCGTGGGCGTGGCCGCCGGCTTGCCGCCGTCGTCGTCACCGCCACCGCACCCGCTGAGGGCGACAGCGAGAGCGAGCACTGCGACAATGCGGGCAGACGAATGCGACAGGCGGACCATGGCAGCTCCTTTCGCCGGGCGCGTACCCGGCGTCCCCCAAGGAAAAACGAGGCGCCATCTAAGAGGAGAACCCGGGTGGGCGTCAAGCCGAAGGGGAGAGTTCGAGGCAAGAGAGAGTCTCACGCGAAGGGCGCGAAGTAGAGGTAGGTTTGCGGCAAGGTTCTAGATACGGCGTTCTCCCGGCGGGGTCGGAATCGGTATCGGTATCGGCATCGGAATCGATTCCTTGTCACAGGGATTCCGCGGTTCCTCGCGGAATCGCATCGACACGGGCTGCAATTCATTTCGTCGCCCTCGATCCCGATACCGATTCCGACCCCGACTCCGACCAGAGCGCCGTTCAAGGGTGACTTTGTGTGCAAAGCCGCGTATCCGCGACCCCGAAGGGGTCAAATTCATCAGCCCAGGGCAACGCCCTGGGTTCGGAGGACCAGTTCGCTCCTAGCCCTGAAAGGGCGGAACGTGCCGCGAGTTGCGCCCCTTCAGGGCTTGTCACGCGTTCGGTCCGTTTCAACCCAGGGCGTTGCCCTGGGCTGTCGAATGTGACCCCTTCGGGGTCTCAGACCGACTACAAGCGCTGCAACACTTCGCTCGCGGCGCGTTCGCCGGATTCGATGGCGCCTTCGAGGTAGCCGGTCCACTCGACGGCGGTCTCGGTGCTGGCCCAATGGATGCGGCCGACGGGTTGGCGCAGGGCGGGGCCGAACTGTGAGAGCGCGCCGGTGGGCATGACGCCGACCGGGCAGCCGCCGCTCCACGGCTCCTGCGACCAGTCTTTCTCGACGTAGTGCGTCGGCTCGGCCGCTTCGGCGCCGAACATCCGCACGTACGACGCCAGCACCGCGGCGCGGCGCTCGGACGCCGGGCGGGCGCCCCACTCGTGCGCCGCGCGTCCGACGACGAAGCCGAGCAGAGCCGGCTGCGTGCCGTCGTGACTGGTGTTGTCGAAAGCCACCGCGACCGGGCCGACGTTGGTGATGCCCTCGCCGGAGAGCCCGCGCTCGCGCCAGAAGGCGCGCTCGTACAGCGCCAGGCACTTGATCGTCGCGCCCATCGGAAAGCGCTGCGTGAGCGCGTCGCGCTGCGCCGGCATCGCCGGCGTGTAGGCGATGCGGCCGGCCAGCGCAGGCGGCACGGCGACGATGGCGCAGCGGGCGCGAAAGCGGCCGGCGTCGGTCTGCACGGTTACACCGTCGGCATCTTGTGCCAACGCGCGCACCGGCGCGCTCAGCACCACACGCTCGCCCAGGGCCGCCGCCACGCGCACCGAGACCGACTGCGCGCCGTCGACGAAACGGTCCTGCTGCGCGCCGTTCTCGATGTCGACCAGCCGCATGAGTCCGCCGCCGGCGTTGGCATAGGCGAGAAAGTAGAGCAGCGAGATCTCGCTCGCCTCGGCACCGAACACGGTGCGCACGGCGACGTCCATCACCGCCCGCACCGATCGGCTGCGCATGAAGCGGCGGCGCCATTGCTCGACCGTGATGGCGTCGAGCCGCGCCGCGTCGGGCATCGCCCAGGGCCGGTAGGCCGAGACGCGTGCGCTGGCGCGGTTGGTGAGCGAGAGCGCGAGCTGCATCTGCACCAGCGCCAGCGGGGACAGGGCCGGGATGTTGCCGGTGTACGTCGAGCGGTGGCCGTCGAGCTGCAGTACCTTGGCGCCGCGGTCCCAGGTCGGGAACAGCGGCAACCCGAGCTCGCGCACCAGGGCGTGCAGGCGGCGCTGGTGCGGACCGATCCACTGCCCGCCGAGATCGAACACACCCTTGCCGACCGGCTCGCTCACGGTGCGGCCGCCGACTCGATCGCGCGCCTCGACGACGATCGCGCGCGCCCCACCCGCCGTCAGGGCGCGCGCCGCCGCCAGCCCGGACAACCCCGCGCCGACGACGACGACGTCCGCCGACTCACCTGCTCCGGTCATGCGGCGGAAATCCCCCCTGGCCCCCCTTTTTCAAAGGGGGGAACCCTTGCCCCGGTCACTTTTTCCCGTTGCAGAAGATGTGGGTATCTACGGCGCGACGCTCTTGGACTTGAAGCGACCGCCCTGATTGCGGGAGAACGGCGCCGCGAACTCCGCTTCCCAACACTGGTTGAGGCTGTTGACCAGCTGGGCGACGACCGGACCGGTGTAGGGCGGCGCGGCGTTCAGGCCGTTGCCGAGCGTACCGGTCTTGTTGCCGGCGCCGATGAGGAACTTCGCCTTGCCGTTGACGCCGGACTTCAGCTTCATCGCCGTCAGCCCCTCTTCGGCGCCGCCGATGTCGCGATACTTGAAGCCCTTGGCGTTGCCGCCCCAACACGGCCGCCCGACGCAGGTGCCCTGCGAGAGCACGTTGCCCTGGTAGATCAACGACGCGCCGTCGTAGATGCAGACGGTGTAGGTGGTCGTGCCGGTCTCCGGGTTGCCCAGATCGGCCATGTCGGTGGCGCCGCCGAAGTTCCACTTCCACTTCAGCTTGTCGCCGGCGCTCGCCGGCGTGCTGCGTTTGATCTGCAGCAATGAGCCCTGCGCGCGCGTCGAGGTCGTGCAGCCGCTGCGCGGCGCCGGGTCGCACGGGGATTCGCACGTGAAGATGCCGGGCACGCACGCGCCGGCCTGGCAACTGTCGCCATCGGTGCACGCCTCGCCGTCGCTGCACGGCGTGCCGTTGGGCTGCAGGAGATCGGGCCCGCACGACAAGCTCGAGCCATTGCAGGTCTCCGCGATATCGCACACGCCAACGGCGGCGCGACACTCGACGCCGGCGCCGACCACGCCGTTGGCCGGACACGTATTGGCGATACCGTCGCAGCTCTCGGCGACGTCGCAGACGTCGGTCGCGGGACGGCACACGGCCGTGCTCTTGGCATCGGCAGGACAAGCCTGTCCGGCGACGCCGGGGCAGTGCTCGGCCAGATCGCAGACGGCCGCGGCGGCGCGGCAGGTCGTCGCGGCCGGTTGCACGACGTCGGTCGGGCAAGTTTTCGCCGTGCCGTCGCAGTTTTCGTTCGGGTCGCACAGGTCGGCCGAGCCGGTGCGGCACAACGTGCCGTTGGCTTTGACGCCGTCGGTCGGGCAGTTCGGGCTGCTGCCGGTGCATGACTCGGCGACGTCGCAGGTGCCGCTGGCGGCGCGGCACTCGACCCCCGCGCTGGTGAGGATGTCGCCGGGGCACGCCGCGCTCGCTCCGGTGCAGGTTTCCTGCGGATCGCAGGTGCCGGCCGAGGCGCGGCACACGGCGCCGGTGTTGCCCGGCGGATGCTGGCAGGCCGGGTTGGTGCCGTTGCACTGATCGAGCGTGCACGGGTTGCTGTCGCTGGTGCACGGCGAGCCGGCGCCGGTCAGGATGTCGGCCGGGCAGGTGGGGCTCGATCCGCTACACGTTTCTTGCGGATCGCATGTGCCTGCAGACCCGCGGCACACGGCCCCGGCATTGCCGGTTGGATGCTGGCAGGCAGTGGTGGAGCCGTCGCACTCATCGACCGTGCAGGGATTGCCGTCGCTGGCGCACGGCGAACCGGCGACGAACTTGAGGTCGGCCGGGCAGCTTGAGCTCGATCCGTCGCAGAACTCCACGATGTCGCACGGCCCGGCTTCGGGGCGGCACTGGGCGCCGGCGTTGCCGGCCGCGTGCTGGCAGACGATGCTCGAGCCGTTGCATTGATCCGACGTGCAGGGGTTGCCGTCGTCCGCGCACGCCGCCCCAGAGGTCAGCGCGCCGTCGGGCGGACAGCTGCCGCTCGTGCCCGTGCAGGTCTCGATCGCATCGCATTGGTCGGCGGCCGTGCGGCAGACCAGGCCGGCGGAGCGGAACGTGCAATTGGAATTGCAGCAGGCCAGCGTCCCGCCGTTAAGGCCACCTTCGTCGCATTGCTCCGCGCCGACCACCAGACCGTCGCCGCAGGTCGATACGCACAGCGATGGCTGGCCACTGCACGACCAGCCGCTCTCGAGCGTACAGGTGCCCGAGCAGCCGTCGCCGCCGCTGATGTCGCCGTCGTCGCACGTCTCGCCGGCATTGATGACGCCGTTGCCGCACAGGCACTGCAGCGTCACGGTGACGAGATGGCCGTCGCCGCTGAGTGTGCGCACCGGCGGGAAGCCGCCGCCGCTGTTGTAGTCGTCGGCCTCGAGCAGGTCGATGTTGTCGCCCTGAATGCAGGTGTCGATGTCCGACTCGAAGCCGGCGCGTACCGCGCACTCGGCGGCGGTGTCGGTGTCGTCGGACTGTCCCTGGCAGCGTGCCCGGGAGAAGAAGCGCAGGGTGTGCGCCTGCGGCGAGCCGGTCGAGGTGCCGGTCAGCACGGCATTCCCCGTTTGATCGAAGGGTTGGTCTGAATCGCCGCTCGAGGTCAGGCTCGCCGGCGCGGCGACGGTCAGCGCGGCGACGCAGAGCGGATCGCCGCCGCAGGCGTTGGCGCCGGTCTGCTGTCCGGTCAGGCCGGTCAGGCTGGCGGTGGCGCTGTTGTTGCCGCCGAAGAACGGCGCATCGCAGGCCTGGCCGGTGTCCTCGTTGGTCGTCATCGAGCCCTTCCAGCGCTGCGCGACGGTGAGCGTGTAGTTGGTGCCGGCGGGGCAGCCCTGGACGTTGAAGCTCAACTGGTAGTCGCCGTGCAGATCGGCGTCGGACCCGTTCGAACGCGGCAGCGGATCGGTGGTCTCGCAGTCACCCGCCGCACTGATGGCGAAGCGCGTGTTGATCGTCAGGGCGTTGGAGCTGACGAGGCTGAGGGACGACTTCCCCTGCTGCCAACAGCTGCCGTCGACCGACGAGTTGACCGACGGGCCGAACGGCGCCGTGTTGTTGTTGAGCAACAGCCCGTTGATCTGTCCCACCCCGAAGGCCAAACGCGGGAGTCCGCACAAAACGACCCCCGCGATGAGCACGCCGCGTACACGCATCTCTCTCCCCCTTGCGATTCACGCGACCCGCCTCGATTGGCGGCCCCCCGCGCGAGATATGGTCTGCGAAACCAAACGGCCGTTTGCTTATAGGGGACCTTACGCAAATTTGTCTAGGTCTGTCACGCGTATTCCGCAGTCGCGCCCGCCGGACTTTGCGGCCCGGCGGCGGCGCGGCTACTCTGCGCAGGGCCGATGAAGCGCACATGGATGGTGGTGGCGGGCGGGGTGGTCGCCGGCGCGGCGCTGGTCGCGGTGATGACCGCGGCGGGGCGCGGCGGCGGCGTGCTGGGCCCGTGGCGGGCAAAACAAGTGGTGTTGATCACCATCGATGCCCTGCGCGCCGACCGGCTCGGTTGCTATGGATACACCGAGGTGCCGACCTCACCGAGCATCGACGACTTTGCCCGCACGGCGGCGGTGTTCGACCGCGCCATGACGGCGGCGCCGTGGACGGTGCCGTCGTTGGGGGCGGTGTTCACCGGCCGTTACCCGGCCGAGGTGGGCGCCTATACCAACAAGGACGGCATCAGCCCCGACTTCGCCACCCTGGCGGAGTTGTTCCGCGCGCACGGGTTCGCGACGGCGTCGTTCAACACCCACGCCCTGTTGGTCAATGCCCGCGGCGGCTTTCGGCGCGGCTTCGACACGGTCGTGCCCGACCGCGTGCGGCCGACGGTGGAGGGCGAGCACAAGGTCGCCTTCGCCAGTACCGAGCCGCACCTGATGCGCTGGCTCGATGCGCACGCGCACGAGCCGTTCTTCCTGTGGATCCACGACATGGACACGCACCTGCCGCCGACGCCGGGCAATCCGTATGCGCAGCGCGAGGACTGGACCCGGTACGAAGGCGAGGTGCGCCTGGTGGACGACGCGTTCGGCCGCATCATGGCGAAGCTCAAGGCCCTCGGCCTCGGCGCCGAGCTGTTCGTTGCCCTGACGGCCGACCACGGCGAGGCGTTCGACGAGCACGGGCTGCTCGGACACCAGGACGTGATGTACGACGAAGTGCTGCAGGTCCCGCTGCTGGTGCGCTACCCGGGGGCGGTGCCGGCGCGCATCGACGCACCGGTCGAGCTGTTCGATCTGTTCGCCACCATCGTCGAGCTGGCCGGACTGCCGCTGCCGGCCGGGACGCACAGCGAGAGCCTGGTGCCGCTGCTGACGGGCGCCAGGTCGCATCGCGCCAAGACACGCTCGTTTCACGCCCGCTACTTCTTCGAGAACGACGATCACTGGCTCGCCGCGCGCGACGACACGTTCAAGCTGTTGGCGCGCACCCCCGATCTCGGCCCGCCCGACGACGAGGGCGCCGGGCGCGTGCCGCGCTGGGACCTCGACACCGATGGCACCTACCTCGAGCTCTACGATGTCGTGCACGACCCGACGGAGGAGCACGACCTGTTCGAGCAGAACCCCGACATCGTCGAACGGCTGAAAGGCGAGCTCGCGGCGTGGGGCAAGATGGTGTCGAACCCGCCCAAGCGCGCCGTGCCGGAGCTCGACGACGCCACCCGCGAGGCCCTGCGCGCGCTCGGCTACGACGATTGACGCCGCCGTTGGGGCGCCGGGTCCTTCTGGTTCCTCTCCCGGAGGGAGAGGAACTTCTTCGCGAATTGCCGGCAAAGTCGGAGCGTCGCGTTTCTGCGCGGACCGGGTGAGCTTCGGTTTGACCGCGGCGTGCGGGCGGTCTACGCAGCGGCCATGGCGGCGCAATCGATTGCGACGGGCGCGATGTTGGGGGTGCTCGACAAAGCGCGCGGCGGGCTGATCGAGGAACTGGAGATCGACGACGCCGCGGCGGTGGAGGCGGCGGTGGCGCAGGCGCGGGCGGCGCAGCCGGCCTGGGGCGCTCTGTCGGTGCGGGAGCGCGGCCGCATACTGAAGCGCGCGCGGCGCGCGATGGTGCGCGAGCGGGCGGCGATTCTCGATGCCCTCGATCGCGAGACCGGCAAGCCGCGCTTCGACACGGTCGGCGAGATGATGGGCATCTGCCTCGACATCGGCTATCTGGCGCGCCGCGCGCCGCGCTTTCTGGCCCCGCGCAAGGTCAGCGCGCGGCCGCTGTTCGGCAAGCGCGCGCGGGTGTCGTACAAGCCGCGCGGCGTGGTGGGCGTGATCAGCCCGTGGAATGCGCCGCTCAATCTGGCCTTCAGCGACGCCGTGCCGGCTCTGCTCGCCGGCAACGCGGTGGTGATCAAGCCGTCGGAGCTGACGCCGCTGGCCGTGCGGCGCGCCGTGCTGGCGATGCAGGGCGCGTTGCCCGACGGCGTGCTGCAGGTCGTGATCGGGGCCGGCGAGACCGGCGCCGCGCTGGTCGACCATGTCGACATGATCTGCGTCACCGGCTCGCCCGCCACCGGCCGCCGCGTCATGGAGCGGGCGAGCCGGCGGCTGACGCCGGTGCTGCTCGAGCTCGGCGGCAAGGATCCGATGATCGTCCTGCGCGACGCCGATCTCGAACGCGCCGCCAACGCCGCGGTGTGGGGCGGCTGCATGATGACCGGGCAGGTGTGCATGTCGGTCGAGCGCGTCTATGTCGAAGCGCCGATCGCGGAGGCCTTCACCGCCAAGGTGGTGAAGAAGGCGCGCGCGCTGCGCGTCGGGCCGAACGGCTCCACCGCCGAGATCGATCTGGGGCCGTTCACCAGCCCGGGCCAGGTCGAGATCGTCGAGCGCCACGTCGCCGACGCGGTCGCCCGAGGCGCCCGCCTGCTCGCCGGCGGCACCCGCCGCCCGGGGCCCGGGGCATACTTCGAGCCGACGGTGCTCGCCGGCGTCGACCATTCGATGCTGATCATGCGCGACGAGACGTTCGGTCCGGTGGTGCCGATCATGGCTGTGGCCGACGCCGACGAGGCCATCGCCCTGGCCAACCAGAGCCAGTACGGGTTGAACGCCAGCATCTGGACCGCCGACACGGCGCGCGGCATCGCGCTGGCGCCGCGCATCGCCAGCGGCTCGG
>CAYVUV010000309.1:0-22917 GCA_964455095.1 uncultured Binatia bacterium (SeqCode) | reverse complement strand
ATGGGGCCCGACACGCTCTTCGGCCGCGTCATGACCGGCCCGTCGAACCTGTTCCACTACGACGAGATGTGGAACCGCCGCGCCCTGCGCGCCGCCGAGATGCCGTCGTCGAACGGCATCGCCACCGCGCGCGCCCTGGCGCGCATGTACGCCGCCCTCATCGGCGAAGTCGACGGCCTGCGTCTGCTGCGCCCCGATACCGTCCAGCGCGCCTGCGAGCTGCAGAGCCGCGGACCCGACAAGGTATTGCTGATCGAGACGACCTTCGGCCTCGGCTTCATGCTGCCGCCGACCCTCTCCCCATCAGCCGGGCCTTCCTGCTTCGGCCACCCCGGCGCCGGCGGCTCCGTCGGCCTCGCCGACCGCGAAGCGGGATTCGCCCTCGGCTACGCGATGAACCGCATGGACCTTGGCTTCACCGGCGACCAGCGCGCCCATGCGCTCGTTGCAGCGGCATACGCGTCATTAGTCGGCTGAGCGGCCAGCACGGCTTGCAGCCGTCGAACCAAAAGACACCGCGTTGATAACTCTGCGGGCCCGGCCGGCTCGGTACGCGGCCGTCACCTTCAGACAGCTAGCTCCCCAAGCGAGCGACGCAGGTTGGTGCGCGCTCGCTCTTCGAGACGGCTCGCGAACCATGGCGTGCTGTAAATCGAAGCGCGCGCGAGGAAACTTGCCAAGACCTGAGCCCGCGCTTGGCGGAACCCCTCCTCAGGCACCCACGAGTACTCCTGGCGGATCTGTTTCTCGTATTCCGCAAAGCGAGCCTCGTCGGCCCCGAGGATGGACAGGTCGACGTCGATGAGGAGCTGCGCATCCGCTCCCTCCGGCACAGCGTTGTGCTTCGTAGCAACTACAAGATCACGGACCCGCGTCGCAGTTTCTGGACTTGCGTGGGCAGTGACGATCGAGGAATAAGCCCAGCGAGCACTCTCGTCCTCGTTGTCCTGTTTGCGGGTGTCGTAGATCGCATCGTGAAACCAGAGCGCAAGCTGAACCTCCGCGAGGTGGCTGGCCAAAGCGCACGCAGGTTCGAGGACTTCAAAACACTCGCGGAGATGTTGAAGCGTGTGATAGGCGCGATGGGGCTCGGCGTAGCGAGCGACGAGCTCGGTAAAGACTCCTTGCGGTTCGGGAACTCCCAGTGTCTTCCAGGCGTCCTCCCATCGCGCTCGTTCCAGCATGACCCGCCGCAAGAGATCAAGCGGGGCGCCGCTCATCTGCGCAGGGCACGCCCGCGTTTGGCGAGGTCGATCTGGGCATCGGCCCGCTCGTCGAGCGCGGTGTCGATCGCATCGTTCTGCGCCCGGGCCCCGAGTTGAAAACCAAGCGCGATGCGTTCGGCGACTGTGCTGCGCAACGCCTCGCGTCGCTGCTCGTTCTTCTGCGCGGCCATGATTTCGCCCACGAGCTGGAAATGCCGACGATCGCGCTCCGTCACGGCCATGAACGCATTGTGATCCTGCGCTGTGTCATCGTCAACGCGGGGTGCACGCTACCGGCGGGCCGCGCAGCGCACGGCGTTCTGGTATCCGTTCCGGGCCGCGGTCTATAGTCGGCCATCTCGCGCGCATCAGGAGGCAGCATGGCTGATCAGAACGGGCACAGGATCGAGACGGTCGAGGCGCTGCGCGCCATCATCGGCGAGTCGAGCCCGGCTGTAGAGATGAAGATCAATCCTACCATCGACGCGTTCTCGCGCGCCTTCATCGAACGCTCGCCGTTCGTCGTGCTGTCGACCGCCGACCGCGTCGGGCGGCTCGACGTGTCGCCGAAGGGCGACCACCCTGGCTTTGTCGCCATCGAGGACGAGGCGACGCTGTTGATCCCGGATCGCAAGGGCAACAAGCTCGTCTTCGGCCTGCAGAACATCCTGGAGAACCCGCACGTCGGCGTGCTCTTCTTGATGCCCGGCACGAACGAGACCGTGCGCGTCAACGGCCGCGCCGAGCTGACCAGCGATCCCGCGGTGCTCGAGCGCCTGGCGGCGCGCGGCGCGCCGGCGCTGCTCGCCATCCGCGTGCACGTCGAGGAGTGCTTCTTCCACTGCGGCAAGGCTTTCCTGCGGGCCCAGCTGTGGAAGCCCGAAACCTGGGCGCCGCAGCGCGTTTCGTTCGGCAAGATGTTCGCGGCGAAAGTTGGCGGCGACGAGCAGATGGTCACGGCGATCGATGAGATGATCGATGAGGACTACCGCTCGGGGCTTTGACGTGCACCCGCGTCGACGGGCGGCGACCCGAGCGGGAGCGTAGCGAGCTTGGTGCGTAGCCAGGCGTAGAGCCGGGGCGCCCACGCGGTCGGCGGAGCATAGTCGGCGGGGAGCTCGGTGCGGCGGAAATCGACCGGACTGACGACGACCACGCCGTGCTCCCAACCGGCATCTGCCGCCAGGACGAACAGATCCTCGGCCGCCTGGTCGCCGATCGCCAGACAGCCGACCGAGGACGAACCGCCGTGGATCATGATGTCACCGCCGAGGATGGCGTCGTACCGCCCGTCCTCGGCCGCCTGGGCGCGATCGAACTCGTTGGGATAGCCGAGCGCGAGCGACAGGTGGGCGACACTGTTCGGGTTCAGGTACACGATCGCGTAGACGCCCTCGGGCACCTGGCGGTCGCCCTCGCGCAGCTTCGGCCCGAGCCCGCCGCTCGCGCCGAGGATTGCGAACGAGCGAATGAAGGTGAGCGGCAACGCGGGACCGGCGGCGTAGAGCTGCAGCTCGCGCTCCTGCTTTAAGCCGAGCAGGAGGAATCGCGACGGAGGATATGGCACGCCGGCCGCGGCGAAGAACGGCAGCAGGCGGGCCCGGGCCGCTGGCCCGTACTGCGCGACGCGGTCGCCGATCGTGGCTTCGCGCGGCGGCGCTGGTTGACGGGCCGGCCCGCAGCCGGCCGCCGTCATGATCACGAGGAGGGCGGCGAGTATCCGCGGCGTCAGCGTCACACCCCCTGCCTCGGCTAAACGGATCGCGAGCGTTGCTCGAGGTCCCCCGGCAGCAGGGGAGTGACCGCGCCGGTGGCTTCCGGCACGAAGTGCTCGGAGATCCAGCGGCCGACAGAAGGGAGCCACCAACCCAGCGCGTAGAAGCGGGGATAGATCACGCGCGCCTTGCCGGCGTCGATCGCAGCGAGGATGAGCTTCGCCAGCACGGGGGCGCTGCCGATCGGGGCCAGGCGAGAGGCGGCGCTCTGCTTCAACTGCGCCCAGTTGCGATCTGCCATCGGCGTCTCGACCGGGCCTGGATACACGGACAGCACGCGGACGCCGGTGCGCTTCAGTTCCATGCGGAGACTCTCCGAGAAATTCCCCAGCGCCGCTTTTGACGCCGCGTAGTGACAGAAGTAGGGCGCTGGCGTGAACGCCGAGTTGCTGGCGATGTTGACGATCGTGCCTGACCGTCTCTCCAGCATCCCCGGCAGCACATGCTGGATGGCGGCGATGGGTACGTGGACGTTGACCTGGAACAAGGTGTCGATGCGCGTGCGGTCGATGCCCTGCACGGGTTCCACGTACGAGACGCCGGCGTTATTCACCAGCACGTCGACCGGGCCGAAGTGCTCCTCCGCCTGCCGCAACCATCCGATGGGATCCGCCGGGTCGGACAAGTCCGCCCGGATGGGGTGCGTCTCGGTTCGGATCTCCGCTCGCAGTTCTTCGAGCAGGGACAATCGGCGCGCAACGAGCGAGATCCGCTGCCCGGTTCGATCGAACGCTTTCGCGATCTCGCGACCGATTCCGCTGGACGCTCCAGTGACGACGATGTGCATGACAACGCTCCTCTGGCCCTGTGAATGAGAAAAAGGATCGGCATCACCAGCGAGGCCGAAGACCGATCTTCGCAAATCTTGCCGTTCGCGTCACGCGCACCTGGGAGCTCAGTGTCGATGTGTGCAGCAAGGTGGAGCCGAACCTCAGCCGTGGAGGCTGGGAAACTGTCAGTGTTAATTCCTTTGCCCCTCGATTGCAGGTCGTGTTAGGCAGAGAATCGATCGTTTGCATCGTCGTGCAGGGGGGGAGTCGGTCGATGAGTGCATTGTGGAGCCGGACGGCCTGGCTTGCGCTGGGTCTGGCACTTCTCGCTGCCTCTGCAGCTGACGCAGCCACCATCTCGCTCACCTTGATCACCAACAACAGCACCTGCATCACCGCCAACACCAACGGCGGCAACGACGACGAGGATCCCTACAACCCGGCGAACGCCGCCTGCTCGGAGCCGCTCGGCGGGTCGGACAGCAACTTTATGCGCCTCGCCAACTCGGGGCTCGCCTCCGCGTCTGCATCGCCGGGCAGCAGCACGTCGATCTCGTTCACCATCGACGCCGGTGTCGCCGCTGATTCGGCCGTCGACGGGCAGGACGAATACGAGTGGGGCAAGATTCGCTACTCGCTCGTGTTCGCCGTGACGGCAACGGTGGTCGAGAACTGGTCGGTCAACGTGGGGCAGTTCGTGCAAGGCCTGTACGGCTTCGCCGGCGACGGCGCCGCCACCGCCGTGGGCACGCAGGACTTCGGCAATGCGGCGATCTCGATCATCGACGTCGATGTCGGCGCCACCGACTTGAGCTTTGGCGTCTCGCTCACAGGGGCTCTCAGCAACGTCTCCAACAACGGCACCCAATCGGCCGGCCCCTTCGCCGGCTCTCGCACCCAGAATGGCATCGTCAGCGGTACCGGTAACGGTACCTTCTCGGTGACGATTGCCTTCGACATCGGTGCCTTTTCCAATGCCGGCTGCAGCGGGTTCGGCTGCAGCAGCGCCTCGGGTGGCGAGGACGCCGCGGTGCTCCTCGGCTACGACAACGTCGACGACTGCTGCGGCGGAACCGTCGACCGTATCAGCGCCGACAACTACTCGACGTGGGGCCGCGCGGTGCTGCCGGACGGTTACAACAGCGTCTGGACTCTCAACGTCACGTCGAACTGCGGCAACGGGGTGATCAACGCCGGCGAGACCTGCGACCAGGGCGCCGCCAACGGGCTGTCGACGTCGTGCTGCACAAGCTTTTGCCAGCGGCGAGCCAACGGAGAGATCTGTCGTCCGACGGCGGCATTTTGCGACCTCTTCGAGGTCTGCAGCGGCCTGAGTGGCGAATGTCCCGCGGACGCCTTCGAGCCGTCGTTCGTGTTGTGCCGCGCCGCCTCCGGCGTCTGCGATGCGGCCGAGTTCTGCACCGGCAGCGGGCCCAACTGTCCCGGCGACGGCGTCCAATCCTCGAGCACTCCATGCCGCGCCGGCTCTGGCGACCTGTGTGATCCGACCGAGAACTGCAACGGCGTTGCCAAGACCTGCCCGAGCGACGTGGTCAGCTCCGGGGGAACTCCCTGCCGCAGCGGCTCGGGCGATTCGTGTGACGCAACGGAGACCTGCACCGGGACTCCCGGCGCAGCCTGCCCGCCAGACGACGCGCCGGGCAACGCCGGCGATACGTGTCGGATCGGCTCGGGCGATGCGTGCGATGCAACCGAGACCTGCACCGGGACTCCCGGCGCGCCATGCCCCGCGAACGATGCGGCCGGCAACGCGGGCGACGTCTGTCGTCCCGGCTCGGGCGATTCCTGCGACGCGGCGGAGACGTGCACAGGGACTCCCGGTGCGACGTGCCCGGCGAACGATGCGGCGGGCAACGCCGGCGACGTCTGTCGTCCCGGCTCGGGCGATGCGTGCGATGCGGCCGAAACCTGCACCGGGACTCCCGGCGCAATGTGCCCGGCGGACGATGCGGCGGGCAACGCCGGCGACGTCTGCCGCCCCGGTTCGGGCGACGCGTGCGACGCTGACGAGACGTGCACGGGAGCGCCGGGTGCGGCGTGTCCGGTCGACGATGCGCCGGGCAACGCCGGCGACGTCTGCAACCCGGGAACGGGTGACGCCTGCGATCCGGACGAGACGTGCACCGGCACTCCGGGAGCAAGCTGCCCGGCCGATACTGTGAGCTCCACCGGCACCGAGTGTCGGGCGCAAGCCGGGGTCTGCGACGTCGCCGAGACGTGCAGCGGCACAGCCGACGTGGCGTGCCCCGCCGACGGATTCGTCGGCGATGGGACGGACTGCAGTGACGGCGCGTTCTGCAACGGCGAGGAGAGCTGTCAGTCGGGAGCGTGCGTCGACAATCCCGACCCGTGCTTTGCGTCCTGCGACGAGGGATCGGACGTTTGCGCCGCGGAATGTCCGCCGGCGCCATTGCCCAACTGCCGCACGTCCGGCCGCTCCCTCCTGTCGCTGAAGGACAAGGTGTCCAACTCGAAGGATCGTCTGCTCTGGAAGTGGGGGAACGGCCAGGCCACCGTGCCGTCCGACTTCGGCGAACCGCTGACGACGACCAACTACGCGCTCTGCCTGTACTCCGGGAGCAGTCCCGCCTTGATCGCCGAAGCTGAGGTCCAGGCGGACCCGCACATCTGGCGCTTCGTTGGCGGCAAAGGCTATCGCTACCTCGACGGCCCCGCTTCGCAGGACGGCATCCAGAAGATCCTCCTCACGGGCAAGGCGAACGCCGACCGTTCGAAGATCCTGTGGAAGGGCAAGGGCGATCAGCTCGACGATCTCGCGCCCGGCACGCTGCCGCTGACACCGGCGGGATTCCCGGTGACGGTGCAGGCGCTCAACAACGGGACGCCGATCTGCTTCGAGTCGACGTTCGATGAAGCCGACGCGAGGACCAATCGCGCCGACCAGCTCAAACTGCAGCGGTCGAATCCTTAGAGGGGAACCATCGGCCGTGAGCGCCGTCGGCCGGCGCCAGCGGCCGAGGGGTGGCGGTGAGTATGTCTGGTCAGACACGGCCGCCGAAGACGGCGAAGTTGTAGCTCTTGTACCAGCAGTCGACTGATGCGAAGCCCGCTTCGCGTAGCCACGCGAGCTGCGCTTCGAGCGTGGCCATTTTGTCGTCCTTCATGCGCTCGAGCGCGGCGGCCAGGTCGGCTTCGTCGACGCGGCCGCGCACCTGGCGCAGCCACGTGGCGCGATAGCGCTGTTCGATCTCCGGCGTCGCGCCCAGGACCTGGTCGGCGTTGATGAACGCGCCGCCGGGCGCGAGGGAGTCATGGACGGAGCGGAACAAGGCGCGCTTCTGCTCGTCCTCGAGGTGATGAATGGACAGGCCAGAGACGACGGCGTCGAACGGGCCGGGCAGGGCGATACGGGCGTAGTCGGCGCACACGAACGCGAAGCGCTGCGGTTCGTCGGCGAAGCGCTCGCGCGCCTTCTCCAGCATCTGGTCGGCGATGTCGACCAGCGTCAGGTGTGCATTGGGGAACTGCTTCGCGACGAACAGCGAGAGCAACCCCGTACCAGCGCCGAGGTCGAGCACGTGCAGCGGCGCCTGCTCGTCGAACGGCAGCTGCGCGATCACCGCGTCGTAGAAGTCGTCGAGACACGGCACCAGCTGCCGCCGCGCGCGGTCGTAGGTCTGAGCCCAGCGGTCGAAGATCGGTGCGGTCATGCTCGGCCGCCCATAGCACGTCCTTCGTGTGCCGGCACTCGGAGGTGCTCACGCGAAGGCGCGAAGCCGCGAAGGGGATAGGCTTCGTCTTTCGCGTCTTCGCGTGAGACTTCTTATTCAACGTTACTTCGCCAGCGGCCGCACGGCGGCGACGATGAGGCATTCGCCCAATGGCGAAGGCAGAAACGGCCGGCGCAGTGGCGAGATCATCTGCAGCGCCGCGGGCGCGCCGAAGATCGCGCGCTGCCAGGAGGTCGGCACGAGCGGAATGTACGGGGCATCCCACATGCCGTCGCCGCGCACCCAGGCGATCTCCAGGCCGGCGCGGCGGGCGAGCATGACCCATTCGCCGCGGCTCAGCAGGCTGCAGTGGGTGGGATCGCGAAAGGCGAACCACTTGCGCTGCTTGAGGCGATGGCCGATGCCGCCGGGGTTGGGGACGACGAACAGAAGCAGCCCGCCGGGCACCAGCCGCGTGCCCAGCGCCTGCACCACCGGCTGCGGCCGCGCGATGTGCTCGAGCGTGTGCAGCGAGACGATGACGTCGAGGCTGTCGGCCGGCAAGGTTTCCCAATCCTCGAGCACGACGGTGTCGGGCGCCGTCATCCGGCAGCGGCTGCGCGCCTGCGGCGAGGCGTCGTAGCCGTAGGTCTCGAAACTGTCGTTCAGGCGGCGCAGCAGGTGTCCGGTGCCGCAGCCGAAGTCGAGCAAGCGGCCGCCAGCCGGGCGCAGGCGGCGCACCAGGCGGGCGTAGAACCACAGAGCGATGCGGTCTTCGTCGAGGCCGTGCTCGGCGTAGTAGTTGTCGGAGTAGGGCGCAGGGCGTTTCATGCGGCAGCCGGGGCGACCTCGGCGAAGAGGGCTTCGTAGCGGCGCAAGGCGGCATCGAGGTCGAAGTGGGTCGCGATCTCGGCGCGCGGCCGCACGTAGTCGGCGCGCCGGCGCATGACGTCGATCAGCGCGTCGGCCAGCGCGGCGGCATCGTGCGGCGCCACGATGCGGCCCATGCCGGTGCGCCGCACCGCCTCGCGCACGCCCGGCAGATCGGTGGCGACCACCGGTGTGCCCGACAGCATCGCCTCCGCCTGCACCAGACCGAAGGCCTCGGTCGAGTTGAGGCTGGTGACCGCCAATACATCGCATAGCGCGAAGAAGCTCGGCATGGCTTCCGCCGGCAGCAGGTCGAGGAATGTCAGGTGCTCACGATAGGTCTCGATCAGCGGCGCCAGACGCTGCCAGTAGGCCTCCTCGCCGACGGTGTCCTTGTAGGCACCGGTAAACACCACGCGCGCGGCGGGATATTCCGCCAGCACGGCGGGCAGCGCGCGCAGCAGGTACTCGACTCCCTTCTCGGCGGCGAAGCGGGCAGCGAAGCCGATGCGGCCGCCGTCGCCGCCGAGGCCCCAGGTGGCGGCCAGCTCCGCCGTGAGATCGGGCCGCGGTGCTGGCAGGTCGATCAGCGCCGGAATGGCGTGCAGCTTGGCGGCGTAGCGGGCGAGGAACGGCGAGTGGGTGGCGTAGTCGGCCGACGTCACGACGATGGCGTGGGCGGCGCGGGCGGCGGCGGTGTTGAGCGGCCACAGACTGGCTTCGACGACGCGATTGAACCAGCCGTGCGGGAGCTGCAGATCGCACTGATACGTCAGCACGACGCCGCGCCCGTACAATCGACCGAGCCCGGCGAGCAGGGCCGACTCGAATTGCGGCATGTGAATGTTGACCACGTCGTGGCGTCGCACCAGCGCCGCCGCGTAGGCCGGGAAGAGCGGCATGATGACGCCCTTGCTGACCTTGGTGCGGACCGGCACGCGTACGATGTCGACGCCGTCGATCACCTCGCGCGCCGCCAGCGCCGGCGCGAACCGCGCCGTCAGCACCGTCACCTGGTGCCCGCGCTGCGCCAGCCCGCGCGCCAGACGTTCGGCGTAGATGGTCAGGCCGCTGACGTGCGGCCGGTAATACGTGAGCGCGATGAGAACACGCATGGTGCGGTCGGTCGGCAATCAACCCGCGACGACGCGGTCGGCCGAGAGCGGGAGGCAGGGCGGGCAGAGCGAAATGCGCTGGGTCACCGGCGATAGATGACCGTCTGGCCGCTGCGGAAGGCGACCTCCAGGTCGGCGAACTTCTGCAGCCCGGCGGGCTGATAGTCCTCGCGCTCGATGTCGCCGACCAGCACGTAGCGGACGCCGTACTTGTCGAGCAGGGGCTGGATCTCGGCCAGCGTCGGGGCGTTGTACATGCGCGACACTTCCTCGCGGCGCCGGCTCACGTCCTGTTCGTGCGCCCGCCAGAGGCCTTCGTGGTTGGCCCAGCCCATGATCGTCGGCAGGCCGGTGTTGCTCGAGAAGCGCGCGTAGTACGAGTACGGGTTGCCGCTGGCTTCGAGAATCACGTCGAGGTTATGCACGTTCTCGCGCAGCCACACCACCGCCGCGAAGTCGCCCGGATGCTCGCGCTCCAGATAGGCATTGCCGTTGAGCGTGCGCCGCGGGTTGCCGCCGCGGTCGGAGATGATGCCGAGCGGATAACACGCCGCCGCGCCGACCATCAGCGCCACCGCCGCTGTAATCACGCGCGGCATCGGCGCCCACTGCCAGCGCCACGCCAACAGCCGATCGACAGCCCACGGCACGGTCACCGCCAGGATCGTCCAGGCCTGGAAGTAGAGCTTGAACACGGTGTTCATGCGGTAGAGCTTGTCGCCGTAGGAGTCTTTGAGAAAGACCAACTCGCAGGCCAGTAGCGCGGCCACCGCGGTGGCAATCAGCAGATAGCCGGCGCGTTCGACGCCTTCGACGCCACGGTAGGCGACCAGCAGCGCGCCGGCGAGCAGCAGGGCGAGCAGCGGCAGCACGGCGTTGCCGGCCAGCGCGGTGAAGAGCAGGCCAAACCCGACCACGGCCGCGACCAGATGGCGCCATTCGCCCGTGCCGGGCAGCAGCGGCCAGGCGCGCACGCCGATCAACAGTGCCGGCGGGAAGAGCATCAGACCGAAGACGGTAAGGAATTCCGCCAGCGAGGTCTGCGCGATCTTGAAGCACGCCGAGCCGAAGCAGACGTCGTTCGGTCCGGGTGTGGCGGTGGGCGCGGCGAAATTCAGATAGAAGGGCAGGAACAACACGTACGCCGCGACGATCACGCCGACGATGCGCCCGGCGAGCATCAGCCGCGGGCGCGCGAACAGCGGCAACAGCGGCTGTGCGCGCCCGGCCAGCAGCGTCACGACCAGCGCTCCGATCGGCAGCTCCCAGGGGCTGATGGCGACGATGGCGCCCAACACGAAGGCCACCAGCGCGAACGGCACCAGCGCCCGGTACGGGTTGGGCGGCTCTGGCGCGGGATGCGAGGGGAACAGGCGCTCGTCGAGCAGCGCCGCGAGCAGCAGGAGGCTCACCGGCAGGACCATGAAGTGCGGGTGCAGGTCGCCGTGGATGATGCTGAAGAACGGGAACTCATTGATCGTGTCGCCCTTGGCGACGACGCGTGACGAGCGCCAGTAGTCCATGCCGCTGACGGTGCCCTTTTCGAGGAACTGCAAGAACCCGTCGAGATTGCCCAGTATCGCGGAGAGAAAGCCGCCGAGCACGGCCAGTCCCCAGCGGCGCGTGATCTGATAGGCGACGGAGGCGGTCAATCCGAACGCCAACCCACCGACGGTGACGACGCACAGGTTGTAGCTGATGTAGGTCGGCAGCCGGCTGACGCGCGCCAGCGTGGCGAACATCAGGTAGCCGAAGTAGTAGTAATTGATCGACTCGCCCGACATCCACGGGTCGGGCGGCGGCATGGTGGGGGTGCGCACGAGCAGGTTGAAGAAGGCGAAGTCCATGTACTTCTCGGCGCCGAAGATGTCGGGCGCCAGCGAACGCATCCAGGCGAAGAACAGGAACCCCGCGGTCCACAACACGTCGTGGCGGATGATGAGCGGGAGGCCGTCGCCGCGCAGCCATTCGAGCAGCGCCTGCCGCTGCAGCCAGGCGGCGAGCCCGCCGGCCAGTACCAGGGCGCCGAGCGCGCCGGCCACCGCGCTGCCCATCGGAATGGCGAAGCCGGCCAGCCAGGCGATGTAGGTCAGCACCAGCAGGGCCAGGACCTTGGCGAACGGGTAGCCGTAGGCCGAGCCAGGGCCAAACAGGCTGAAGGTGAGGGGCAGCGCAATCAACCCCAGCCCCTCGAGCATCAACCACCACTGAACGAGCGGCCACATTCCGCGCAGATCCCCCTCTGTGAAGCGCCAGTTTCTTATTTGGAAACAAGGGGTAATTCAATGGACAGGGCGCGTGGCGCGAGGTGCGGCCGGCTCGGGGCGCCGGCGCGCGCAAGGGCGCCGCGAGCGCGCGGCGTCGATCAGGCGACGAGCTCGCGCTGGGCGGGTGCTTCGATGGCGCGCGGCTGGCTGAGCTGCGCGGGGATGGAGACGCGGAAGGTGGAGCCTTCGCCCGGAGCGCTGGTGACGCTGACCTGGCCGCCGAGCTGTTCGACGAAGCGCTTGACGATGTAGAGGCCGAGTCCGACACCGCCGTTCTGATGCCCGTTCTCGGCCTGGCGGAACATGCCGAAGATGTTCGGCAGGTCGTCAGGCTGAATGCCGGCGCCGGTGTCGTGCACCTGGACGCTCAAGTGCGCTGGGCGGCGGTCGTAGGCGACGCGCACGGCGACGCGGCCGCGCTGCGTGAACTTGAGTGCGTTGCCGATCAGGTTCTTGACGATGATCTTCACCTTGGCCGGATCGGTGCGCAGGGAATAGTCGTTGGCCGAGACCTCCCAGTGCAACGTGACGCCGGCGCTGCGCGGCAGGTGCGCCGTGTCGTGCTGCATCTCGTTGAGCAGCTGGCGCAGATCGACGTCGCGCAGCTGCAGCCGGGCGCGGCCGGCCTCGATGCGGTTGACCTCGAGCGTGGCGCTGATCAGCTCGAGCAGCGAGTGTGCGTTGTCGCGCAGGCGGCCGAGGATCTGGTCCTGCTCGCCGTGCAACGAGCCGAACGCCTCGTCGAGCAGCAAGTCGGAGTAGCCTATGATGACGTTGAGCGGCGTGCGCAGCTCGTGCGACATGGTCGAGAGAAACTCCGACTTGAGCTGATCGGCGCGGCGCAGGTCGGCGACCAGACGGACGTTGTTCAGCGCGATCGCGGCGTGTTGCGCGATGCCGCGGAAGAGGTCGCCAGTGCGCTCCGCCACCGGGCCGCTCTCGCGGCGGCGGCCGGCGACGAGCAGCCCGACCACCTGGTCGCCGCGCGTCAGCGTCGCCGCCAACAGCGAGGCGGTGTTGCAGCTGCGCATGAAGCTCGCCGTCGCGGCATCGGCATCGGCGAGGTCGCGCACCTCGACGTGCTCTTCGTTGAGCACCCGGTCGAGGAGCGGAAACGCGCCGGCGCCGAACTCGATGCCGCGCAGCTCGGCCAGGACCTGCGGGACGTGGCCGGCGCTGCCCACGACGAGAAAGGCGTGGCGGCGCTCCTCGCGCACGATGATCAGGCTCCAATCGCACTCCAGCGCCGTGCGCACCGCGCCGGCGATGCGATCGAGACCGTCGTCCGCTTCCAGTGTGCCGTTGAGCTCCTGCGCGATGTCGACCAGGCTGTGGCTGATCGACGCCTCGGCCTCGTGCAGCGTCGTCTCGCGGAAGATGGCGAAGCGGTGCAGGTCGAGATGGCGGGCGCCCAAGACCGAGATCGCCGCGCCGGTGCAATGGGCGAAGAGCAAATAGACGGGCGGGACCGCCGTCGGGATGCCCACCCACAGCACGACGCAGAACCCCAGCACGCTGGCTCCCGCGAGCAGCGCCTGGCCACCCACCCCCCACGGCAACAACAACGAGGCGCCCGACATGAGACACACGGCGCCGATCGCCGTCAGCTCGGCCGCTGTGCCGGAGACCGCGGCATACCCGTGCACGAGCAGCGACAGCACGACCCAGGCGCCGATGTTGGCCGGCACCAACACGTGGCGGGCCAGCAGCGCGCCGCGCAGCCCGACCAAGGTCACGCACACAGCAACTTCCAGGGCATAGGTGATCAGCCACACTCCGAAGTGCTGCGGGTAATAGACGTACTCACACGCCCCGGCCCCACCCACGAAGAGCAGGAACAGCGCCACCGCCTGCGGAATCCGCTCGGCGTTGAGCTGCTCGGTCTCGCTGCGGTAAGCCTCGATCAACGAAGTGGTACCCGACACAAGGCGTCGGCTGGCTGCAATATCAAGGCCACGCACCCGGCAACGCCGCCTCGCGCCGCTCGGTTGCGGGCCGCACAAGTTTGAGCGCTACAGGGTCGGAGTCACGTCACCGGGCGACGCCCTCATCCCCGTCGCCAGGGGACGAAGGCGCTGGTCCGCCGCACATAGTCCGCATACTCCGGCCGCGTCTTGACCAGCTTGCGCTCGAGCAGTGCGACGCCCGAGACGCGCATGAGGAAGAAGGTCATGACGATCGGCCCGATGATCGTCCAGGTGCCGCGCGGGGTGGCCAGGGCAATGAGAAAGAGCCCCCACCAGACCAGCGCATCGCCGAAGTAGTTCGGGTGCCGCGTGTAGCCCCACAGGCCGCGGTCCATGACCTTGCCCTGGTTGGCCGGCTCGGCCTTGAAACGGGCGAGCTGCCAGTCGCCGACCGACTCGAAGCACCAGCCGACCGCCCACAGCAGCGTGCCGGCCGCGTCGAGCCAGGTCAGCGCCGCGGGCTCAGCGGCCAACTGCGCCGCCTGCACGGGCAGCGAGACGATCCACATCAGCCCGCCCTGCAGCGCGAAGACGGTGTAGAGGCTGACGACACCGAAGCGCTCGCCGTGCCGCTTGCGCATGGCGCGGTAGCGGTAGTCCTCGCCATGGCCCCAGTTGCGCCACAGGAGATACAGCGCCAGGCGGCCGCCCCACAGCGCGGTCAGCACCAGCACCAACGTCTGGCGCGGCGGATAACCGTCGCCGACGGCGCGCGCCGTGATGGCAATGAGAATGAACCCCAGGCCCCAGAAGACATCGACGATGCTGGCATCGCGCAGCACCAGGCTGAGCGCCCAGACGACGAGCATGGCCGCGGTCACGGCGGCGAGCGTTGCGGCCAGGACGGACATGTCCCTGCTCAGGCCTGGTTAACCTGTTGGCGGTCGATCCAATCGTCGATGGCGCGCCACTGCGCGTAGAGCCAGTCAATCTGCGCCTCGCGCTGGCGCGGGATGTCGGCGAAGGGCACGCGCCAGAAGCAGACGCGGATGGATTGCTGCACCAGCGAGCCGTTGAGCAAGTCGTTGAATGTCCCGGCGCCTTCGAAGCCGCTGTGGGCGCAGAACACGACGTCGGCGCCGGGGTTGGCGGCGAGCAGGCCGAGCGGGCCGCCGAGGCGTGGCGGCAGGACGTGGCGCAGCGTCGCGGCGCGCGCGTGTAGCTGCGGGTCGGCGTCTGCCGCCAGTCGGGCGAGGACTTGCGCGCGTTTGGCGGGCGTGAAGCGCGTGCCCTCGGGGTAGATCAGCACACCGTCGCGCGGGCCCAGGTCGTCGAGCAGGCGCTGGACCGCGGCGATCTCGCGGCTGCTGTCGCCCGAGCCGCGGCGGACGAAGTAATTCGGCAGGCGGTTGCCGACGATGTCGAGACACGGATCCCACAGCAGTTCCTGCTTGAGAACGTAGCGCAGCATGATGCCGTGGCGGGCGGAGATGAACGAGGCCGGTACGACCGTATCGCCGACGCTGGCGTGGCGCAGAAACAGCAGGAATGGACCGCGCGCGACGACCTCGTCGCCTTCGACGGTGGTGCGCATGCCGAAGATGCGCTCGGCGCCGTGAAACAGCGCCCGCGCCCACCAACACTGCAAGCGGAAATTGGCCTCCAGATAGGCGCTCTGATCGCGCCCGGTCCACGGCCCGCCGGTCAGCCACAGCGCCGCGCTGGCCGCGATACCGACGGCCTCGCACAACAGATAGACGGCGAAGAACGCCAGGCAACGCACCGTGGCCCAACCGCGGCGGCGGTACACGTCAACCACGGCAGCGGCCGGCCCCAGCACGGGCAGCGCGACCACCAACAGCGCGGCGAGCAGGAGGAACAGCGGGACGGTGATCAGGCGGCGGAGCCAGGTCCGTACGGCCTGGTCGGTTTCGGCCTGCGCGGCTGGATGATCCATTGCGGCCGCCGCGCGCAGCGGATCGCCACCGGCGCCGCTCATCGCTGTGCGAGCAGGTCGTCGCGCAGCGTCGCATCGAGCGCGTTGCGACCCAGCCAAACGGAGAACAGGGCGGTGGCGAAGTCGTGGCCCTCGATGACGCCTCGGCGCTGGCCGTTCAGCGCCAGCTCGGTGCCGACGCCGGGCAGATAGGTCAACGCGTAGCGATCGCCCGGTTTGACGTCCGTGTACAGTGCGTTCAGACGATCGATGCGCGGGCGCAAGCGCGCCAGCGTCGCCGCGTCGACGTTGTCGGCGATGCCCTTGTCGCCCGCCTTGGCGAAGTCGGGTCCCTTGATGGCCCAGAAGTATTCGATCTCGAGCCGTTTGGGCACGTCGTCGAGCACGCGACTGGCGTCGACGCCCTCGCCGATGTAGAGCGCCGCCACGTAGGCTTTGATGAAGATGCGGTAGCGCAGCAGCGCCGCGTTGTTCAGCACCATCGTGACGCCGGCGGTCTCGAAGCGCGGGGCGAACCGGACCCCTTCGACTTCCGCCGCACGAACGCGCCCGGCGAGCAGCAGTGCGACCAGTACGATCAGCCACCGGCGAGCAGGTGTCATGCGTCGCCTCCGCGGAGTGTGTCTTCGGATCGACCCGCCATGCGCGCCAGAGTCTATACCTCCGCGCGCCTCTGTCCAGATGGCGGCCGCTGCCGGCAATCTGGTTCCTCTCCCTCCGGGAGAGGCTAGGTGAGGGGATCGAATAGACTCTTCAACGAATCAGTGGCCGAAGCCATCATTTCATCCCCTCACCTCACCTCTCCCGGAGGGAGAGGAACTGCTGGGTCAGGCGCTTTTGCGGCCCGGCAGGCGGCCGACGCGGCGGACGTTGGGCCGGCTGCGGCCGAGCGGCTTGGGCGGCGACTCCTGCTCGCGCAAGCGCTGCAAGGCGAGGCGCGCGGCGTTGGCCTGCAGGCCGAGGGTCTCGCACACCACGACGAAAGAGAAGGGCGCCTGCCCGCGCGGGTCGGCGATCCAGCGCTCGGCTTCCTCACGCACACGGCGGTCGGGGCTCAAGAGGCTCTGGATTGCTTCTTCCAGCACGGCGAGCATCAGCGCCCGCGTTCCGACGCTGCACACACCGATGCTCGGTGTGCCCCAGCTCAAGCTAATCTGATCGACACGGCCGTTCGAGCTGATGTCGAGATCGAGCAGGATTTTTGGCATGTGGGTGCGCATGGCCGCGAGCTCGCTCGGCGTCCGAGCCGCCACCCCTCCCCCCCAACGCAGGTTGTAACCGGACGACTTAGATAAGGATGATGGCGCGGGTAATGCCAGACAAAAGCGAGGCCGGTTCGCCTTGCGCCGTGCCGCGCCGCATCGTACGGTCCGCACGCGGTCAGCGGGTCGGTCGATCGGTCTCGAAGGCTTGGATTCCCCCCTTTGAAAAAGGGGGGCCAGGGGGGATGTAGATTACGATGGAATCAGTCGGACAAATCCCCCTCGATCCCCCTTTTCCAAAGGGGGAAATCGGAGCCCCATCTGCGTGCGCGCTGTCGCGGTCGTGAAGAGCGCGCCGCCGTTCTCCGCCCTTTCGGCTGCCGACCGCGCCGCGGCGTTGGTCGATCCGGGCACCTTGGCGGCGCTGCAGATCGAGCCGGCGTCGCGCGGAACGCTGTGGGCCGGCGGCGGGATGATCGATGGCCGGCCGGTGCTCCTCGCCTTGACCGAGGGCCGCGATCGCGGCGGCACCATCGGGGTCGAGGAGACGCGTGTGTTCACGGCGGTCAGCGCTGCGGCGGAGCAGCGGCGCATTCCGATCGTCACCGTGTGGGACACCGGCGGCGTGCGCATTCACGAAGGGCCGGCGGCACTCGGGGCCGCGTCCGCCGTGGGGATCGCCCTGGCGCGCCTGGCACTGCTGGGCGTGCCCGTGGCGTCGGTCGTGACGGCGCCGCGCGGCTGTTTCGGCGCTCCGTCCGTGATCGCCGCGACGGCGCACTACGCGGTTGCGACGGCGCCGGCGCATTGGGGTCTGACTGGTCCCACGCTTCTCGAGGGCGACGGGAAACCGGTGTCCGAGCGCACTGGCCGCGCCGCGACCGCGGCCCGCCATCGCCAGCGCGCCGGGCAGGTCGACGCCCTGGTGGCAGACTCCAGCCGGGCGATCCGCCGCGCGCTGAGCCGGTTTCTCGCCGCGCCGGCGCAGCCGGTCGGTCCGCTGCAGGTGCTCGACGACTGCGTCGCCGAAACGGCGGCGTTGCAGCGCCGGCTGCACCGCGATGCCCCGCGGCGCAGCGCGCGCGCCCGGCCGGCGGATGAGGTTCGCCAGCGCGATTTCTTCAAGTATTCGTTCCGCGGGCAGTGGCAGCCGACCGGCCCCGAGGTGCGGCAGGGGCACGTGCACGCCGCGCTGGGCTTGTTGGCGGGCAAGCCGGCCCTGGGCATCATCGTCGGGCCGCAGCGCTCGCACGAGGGTATCGGGATCGAGGACGCGCACGCCGTCGCACGCATGGTGCGCCATGTCGCCGGCGCGCGCGGCGCCGCGCGCGCGCCGATCGTCATCTTCATGTTCTGCCGCGGCCACGCCAACAGCCTGCGCCAGGAGCGTGCCGGCTTGCCATGGGCACTGGCGGCCTGTCTGCGCAGCCTGGTCGTCGCGCGCCTGCTCGGCCATCCGCTGCTCTGCGTCCTCGGCGGCGGCGCGTACGGCGCTGCGTACCTGGCGCTCGCCGCGCCCAGTCACCGGATCCTCGCCATGCGCGGCACCTCGATCGCCCCGATGGCGCCGCGGGTCCTGGCCGCCTTTCAGCGCCTGCGCGGCATGCGCGCCGGAGTCGAGGCGCCACCCGACCTCGCCCAGCTGATCCCCGAGATTCGCATCGTCGAGAGCGTCGTGCGCCTGCCGCGCGTCCTGCGCGACGAAATCACGGCCGCCATCGAGGACGTGCAACCCGAGATCACGCGCCGCAGCCGTCTGTACGTCGCGCGACGTGTTTGAGGACACGCCCCTGCGCAAGCGTTTGCTACAGCGGCGTGATCTTGCCTAATTCGGAGTCGATGAGGTTGAGGCAAATCGGCCGGGGGCGGGCGCTGGCCGTGCGATGGCTGGCGGCGAGCGCGGTATTCCTGATGCTCGCCGGCGCCGCGGCGGCCCAGGCCCCCGCGTTCCTGGTGCGCGACATCAACCCGCTGCCGGTGTTCGGCGCCTCGGGACCGCGCGATTTCTTCACCGTCGGCGGCACAACCTTCTTCGTCGCCACCACGCCGGCGGAGGGGACCGAGTTGTGGAAGACCGACGGCACCACCGCCGGGACGGTGCTGGTGAAGGATATCAACCCGGGCAGCGCCAGCTCGTCGCCGGACTTCTTCGCCGAGGTCAACGGCACGCTTTTCTTCGTCGCCTTCGAGCTGCAGACCGGCGAGGAGCTGTGGAAGAGCGACGGCACCGAAGCCGGCACCGTGCTGGTCAAAGACATCGCCCCCGGACGCGGTGTCTCGGCGCCGCGCTTCCTGACCGCGCTCGGCGGCATGTTGTACTTCGCCGCCTTTCAGTCCGCCTCGGGAACCGAGCTGTGGCGCAGCGACGGGACGGCGGACGGCACGGCGCTGGTGAAGGACATCGCCGCGGGTCCGGGCGATTCGAGCCCCGCGTTTCTCACCGCTGCCGGCGCACTGCTGTTCTTCGCGGCCGATGACGGCATCTCCGGCGCCGAGCTCTGGCGCAGCGATGGCAGCGAGGAGGGCACGGTGCTGGTGCGCGACATCGCGCCCGACGACGCTGGCGCGGAACCGGAGAACCTGACCGCCGTGGGCGAGGCGGTCTTCTTCTCCGCCAGCAACGGCTCGGACGGCATCGAGCTGTGGCGCAGCGACGGCAGTGAGAACGGCACGGCGCTGGTGAAAGACATCAACGCCGGCTCGCCGAGCTCTGCGCCGCGCTCGCTGACGGCGGTGGCGAGCGCGCTGTTCTTCGTCGCCGACGACGGCAGCAGCGGTGCCGAGCTGTGGCGCAGCGACGGCAGCGAGGGCGGCACGGCGCGCGTCAGGGACATTGCCCCGGCGCCGACGGCCGCCGGGCCCGAGTTTCTCACCGCCGTCGGGAACGTCTTGTTCTTCGCCGCGGATGACGGCGCCAGCGGCTCAGAGCTGTGGCGCAGCGACGGCAGCGAGGCGGGCACGCAGCTCGTGCGCGACATCGACCCCGGCCCCAGCGGTTCGTTTCCCAGCGCTCTCGTGGCGCTGAACGGCCGGGTGTTCTTCAGCGCCTTCGACCCCACCAGCGGCGAGGAGCTGCGCGCCAGCGACGGCACCGAGGGCGGCACGGCGGTGGTGAAGGACATCAACCCCGGACCGGCCAATTCGTTTCCCAGCTCGCTGGCGGCCGGCAACGGACGGCTGTTCTTCAGCGCCGACGACGGCGTCACCGGTCTCGAGCTCTGGGACAGCGACGGCACGGGAGAGGGGACGGCGCTGCTCAAGGACGTGAACCCCGGCACCGAGGACTCGTTGCCCAGCCTGCTGACCGTCTCGGGGCGTCTGCTGTTCTTCACCGCCGACGATGGCGTCAACGGCGAGGAACTGTGGCGCAGCAACGGCACGGCCGCCGGCACGCAGCTGATCGACATCGATCCCGGCCCGACGAGCTCGGCGCCCAAGTTCCTCACCGATGTCGGCGGGCAATTGTTCTTCAGCGCCAGCAGCCCCGATGCCGGCGAAGAGCTGTGGCACAGCGACGGCACCGCGGCGGGCACGGCCCTGGTCAAAGACATTCGACAAGGCATCGCCAGCTCGTTGCCCGGCGCGCTGGCCGCGGTGGCGAACACGCTGTACTTCACCGCCAACGACGGCGTCAGCGGCTTCGAGCTGTGGCGCAGTGACGGTAGTGAGGAAGGGACGCGCATCGTCAAGGACATCAGTCCCGGCCCAGGAGGCTCGCTGCCGACGTCGTTGACTGCCGTCGGCGGCGGGTTCTACTTCCGCGCCGAGGACGGCGTCCATGGCCGCGAGCTGTGGCGCAGCGACGGCACGGAGAGCGGCACGGCGTTGGTGAAGGACATCAGCCCGGGCAACGATCCGCTGCCGTTCTTCCTGCTGCTGACCGATGTCGAAGGCACGTTGTTCTTCCGCGCCAACGACGGCGCCATCGGCGAAGAGTTGTGGCGCAGCGACGGCACGGAGGCGGGCACGGTGCCGGTGAAGGACATCAACCCGGGCCCGGCCAGCTCGTCTCCCGAGGCGCTCACCCAGGTCGGCCCGCTGCTGTTCTTCGCCGCCGTCGACGGCACCAGCGGCGAAGAGCTGTGGCGCAGCGACGGCACCGAGGCGGGGACGATGCTGGTGAAGGACATCAACGAAGGACCGGGAAGCTCGTTCCCGCGTTCGTTCGTCGTCGTCGGCGATCTGTGCTTCTTCACGGCGGACGACGGCGTCACCGGAACCGAGCTGTGGCGCAGCGACGGCACACCCGACGGCACGTCGCGTGTGCGCGACCTGCTGCCGGGAGCGCAGAGCTCGTTCCCGTCGTCACTGACGGCGCTCAACGACCGGCTGCTGTACACGGCCTGCGATGCCGCGTCCGGTTGCGAAGTCTGGCAGAGCGACGGCACCTCGATCGGCACCCGGCCCTTCGCGGAGCTGGCCCCCGGCCCGGCGTCGTCCGATCCCTTTGGCTACACCCGCCTCGATCCGCTGGTGTTCTTCACCGCCGACGACGGGACATCAGGCGTCGAGCTCTGGGCTCTGCCGGCCGGGACGTGTGCGGGAGACTGCAATGAGGACGGCGCCGTCAGCGTCGACGAGCTTGTCACCGGCGTCAACATCGCCCTCGGTGTGACGCCGCTCGCGCGTTGCCCGATCGCCGACGACAACATCGACGATGCGGTGGCAATCGACGAGCTCGTCGGCGCCGTGCGCCGGGCGCTGCAGGGGTGTGCGCGATAAACGGTATTGTGCACGAGATGCTCTTTGACCCCTTCAGGGTCTTTGAGATCAGCGCTTCTTCGTGTTCACCACCTGCATCTCGGCGAACTCTTCAAACCCCCACTTGCCGTTCTCGTAGCCGAGGCCGCTCCACTTGCAGCCGCCGAAGGGCGCGAACGGCGTGATGTCCATGTGGTGGTTCACCCACCCGGTGCCCGACTCGAGCTCTTGCACCAACGCCTCGCCGCGCGCGATGTCGGAGGTCCACACCGAGCCGCCGAGGCCGAAGTGGGTGCGGTTCGACTCTTCGAGCGCCTGCTCGAGATGGCGGTACTTGATGATCGGCAGGGCCGTGCCGAACTGCTCCTCGTCCACCAGACGCATGCCGGCATGTGCGCCGGTGACGATGGTCGGCGGATAGAAGTATCCCGGGCTGTCGAGCCGGGCGCCACCGCTCTCGACCGTGCCGCCATTCTTGCGCGCGTCGTCGACCAGGCCCATGACCTTCTCGAACTGCATCTTGTTGTTGATCGGGCCGAGCTGGCTGCCGGCGTCCATGCCGTTGCCGACGACGACGGACTTGGCGCGCTCGATCAGGCCTTTGACGATGGGGTCGTAGACCTTCTCGTGCACGTAGAGCCGCTTGATCGCCGTGCACACCTGGCCGGAGTTCTGGAAGGCGCCCCAGAACAGTCCGTCGACGACCTTTTGCGGATCGACGTCGTCGAGCACGATGGCGGGGTCGTTGCCGCCCAGCTCGAGGGTGACGCGCTTCAGGTCGTCGGCGGCGTACTGCATGATCTTCTTGCCGGTGGCGACGCTGCCGGTGAACGAGATCTTGCGCACCAACGGGTGGCCGGCGAGGGCGGCGCCGAGCGCGCCGTCGCCCGAGATGACGTTGATGACGCCGGCCGGCAGCACGTCGTGCAGAATGTCGGCGACCAGCAGCGAGGACAGCGGCGTGAACGGCGACGGCTTGGCGACCACGGTGTTGCCGGCCAGCAGTGCGGGGGCGAACTTCCACGCCAGCAGAATGACCGGGAAGTTCCACGGCGTGATCGCGGCGACGACGCCGAGCGGCTTGCGCACGATCTGGATGCGCTTGTCGTCGTCGTCCTGCAGCACCTCGGGCTCGATGGCGAGGTTGGCGAAGTAGCTGAACCACATCGCCGCGCCATACACCTCGCCGGTCGCCGCCGTCAGCGGCTTGCCCTGCTCCTGTGAGAGCAACGCGGCGATCTCGCCGGCGCGGCCCTGAATCGCCGCGGCGCACTCGTGCAGCTTCTGGCGGCGAAACGCTTCGTCCTTGCGCCAGGTGCGATATGAACGCGCGGCGGCTTCGATGGCCTCGTCGATGTGCGCCTTGTTCGCCCGCGCACAGGTGGCAAACGGCGCCGCGAGGGCGGGGTTGATGACGTCGTCCTGCTCGGGCGTGTTGACGATGCGACCGTCAATC
>CAYVUV010000308.1:0-39060 GCA_964455095.1 uncultured Binatia bacterium (SeqCode) | reverse complement strand
TGGGCCAGGCCGAGCCGGCGCTGGCCAACTTCGAACGCGCCGGCCACGACTCGGCCCTGCGCGTGCCGGCGCGCTACTACCAGGGCGTGGCGAACTATCACCTGCAGCGCTGGAAGGAAGCCGAGCAGCACTTCACCGCGGTGGCCGCGGAGAGCCCGGACACGCCGGTCGGCCGCGAGGCGGCGGAGTTTCTCGCCCGTCTGCGCTCGCCCGAGGGCGAGCGGCCAAACCACCTGCTCTACGCCGACGTCGGTTTTCAGTACGACACCAACGTCGCCCTGGCACCGTCCGACAACGACGTGCAGGACGCCGTCGGGGTCAGCGACAAGGGCGACGGCCGCGCCGTCATCACCGTCGGCGGCGCCTACATTCCCCTGCGCACCGATCGGGTGCAGCTGCTGATCGGCTACGAGCTCTATCAGAGCCTGCATTTCGACCTCACCGAGTTCAACCTGCAGGATCACCGGCCGAGCGCCGAGGTAGTGGTGAAGACCGATCTCGCACGCCTCGGCTTCGGCGCGCGCTACGACTACTACCTGCTCGACACCGGCAGCTTCCTGCAGAGCGTGCACGCCACGCCCTGGGTGTCGATTCCCGAGGGCGGTCTCGGCCGCACCGAGCTGTTCTACCGCCTGCGCTGGCGCGACTTCTACAAGGCGCCGTTCGAGACCCTGCGCGACGCCTACAACCACTCGCCCGGGATCCGCCAGTTCTTCTACCTCGGCGCACCCGAGCGCTACGTCGCCCTCGGCTATCGTTTTGACCGCGAGGACCCGCTGCACGAGGAGGGCAACGTCTACGCCTATGACGGCCACGAGGTATCGGCCGGGGTGGGTTGGTCGTGGCCGATCGACCTCTCCGGCGAGTTGACGTATGCCTTTCGCAACGAGGACTACGCCGTGCCGCGCACCGACAACGAGCACCGCATCGAGTTCGCCGTCGAGAAGGGCATCATCGACCACGTCAGCGTCGTGGCGGCCTACTTCGGTGTCTTCAACAACTCGACGGATGAGCGCTTCGACTACAATCGCCAGATCGGGTCGCTGCTGCTGCGGGTGAGGTTCTGATGGCCTGCGCACGCCGGCATACAACCTGGTGGCTGCTGCTCCTTCTCGTGCTCGCCCCTGCCGGCGCGGCGAGGGCGCAGGGCGTCGGCACCATCGTCGACGTGGACGGCACCGCCGAGCTCGGGCGCGGCGGGACGTGGACACCGATCGCCATCGGCACCACCGTCGACATCGGCGACTCGCTGCGCACGGCGCGGCCCGGGCGATTGCGCGTGGTGTTCACCGACGGCACGGTCATCGCGATCGGCGACGCCAGCGAGGCACAGATCTCCGCCCCGCTCTTCGATCCGCGCCAACGCGGCACGCACGCGCTGCTGCGCTTGACCAGCGGCCGCATGCGCGCCCTGGTCAGCGAGCGCTATCGGGAACGCGACGCCGTGTTCGAAATCGAAACCGCCACGGCGGTGGCACGGGTGCGCGGCACCGAGTTCGTCATCACCTACGACCCGGTGGCCGAGGTCACCGACGTCGTCGGCGTCACCGGGCAAGTCGCGGTACACAGTGTGCTCGACCGTGTAGGCCGCGGCGTGATCATCACGCCGCAGCACATCACCCACGTCTCGCGCGGCCGCTTCCCCACCCCGCCGCTGCCGCTCGATCAAACGATCTTCCGCCAGTACCTCGACGGCCTGGAATTCATCGGCGACGGCCGCCCCGAGAGCATTGCCATCGGCGATCTCTGGCTGCTCGGCCAGTACGTCCCCGAGCCCGACCGCGCCACCGCCCTGGCGCCGCCGCTGCGCACCGCCGAGTCCACCCTGCCCGGTCCCGGCACGCTGAACCAACGGCCGAGCGTGCCGCCGCCGTTCATCGACTGGGACGACTTCTTCCTCCCCAGCTCTCCGATCGACGAACCACCGGGCGTCGTCGAGAGCATAGACGGCGACGTCGAAGTCGAGTTCTGAGCCAGGGAGAGGGCCCGCCTTCTGCGCGGCTTCTTCTGCCGCAAGGCAGCCCGACGGCCCCGTGCGGGGCCGTTCAACCTTCACACGGGGCGCGACGGACTCAAGCTGACGCGCTTGGGCCGCGTGGAAGCGCGGCGCTCCAGAGTGTGCCCCCGAAGGGGTCAAATCCATCAGCCCCGGGGCAACGCCCTGGGTTCGCGGACTATTCCAAAGCCTAGCCCTGAAAGGGCGCAACATACGGCGAGTTGCGCCCTTTCAGGGCTGAACCATCGCGTCGTCTCAACCCAGGGCGTTGCCCTGGGCTGGCGAATGTGACCCCTTCGGGGTCCAAGAGACGTTACCGGAAGTTACTTCTTCTCCACATGCCCGCCGAACTTGGCGCGCATGGCCGACAGCAGTTTCTCGGCGTAGGTGTTCTCCTGGCGCGAGCGGAAGCGGGTGTAGAGGGCCGCCGAAAGCACCTCGGCGGGAACGGCTTCTTCGATGGCGCTCATGATCGTCCAGCGCCCTTCGCCGGAGTCCTCGACCCGGCCACTGAACGTCGACAGCGCTTCGTCCTCGGCCAGGGCCAGCGCGGTCAGATCGAGCAGCCACGACCCGACGACGCTGCCGCGCCGCCACAGCTCGGCGATGTCGGCGAGGTCGAGCTTGAAACGGTGCTCGGGCGGCAGCGCCTCGCTCTGCGCGCCGCGCATGATGTCGAACCCCTCGGCGTACGCCTGCATCAAGCCGTACTCGATGCCGTTGTGCACCATCTTGACGAAGTGGCCGGCGCCGGCCGGCCCGCAGTGCAGATAGCCCTGCTCCGCCGTGCTCTTGCGCTTCTCGCGCCCGGCTGACGACGGGGTCGTGCCGATCCCGGGCGCCAACGTCTTGAAGATCGAGTCGAGGCGCTCGACGGCTTTCTTCTCGCCGCCGACCATCAGGCAGTAGCCGCGTTCGAGCCCCCAGACGCCGCCGCTGGTGCCGCAGTCGAGGTAGTCGATGCCCTTCGGCAGCAGCGCCCTGGCGCGGCGCACGTCGTCCTTGAAGTACGAGTTGCCGCCGTCGATGATCGCGTCGCCCTTCGACAGCAGCGCGCCGAGCTTGGTGACCGAGTCCTCCGTCGCCTCGCCCGCCGGCACCATCACCCAGGCCGCGCGCGGCGCCTTCAGCTTCTGCACCAGCTCCTCGAGCGAGTACGCCGGCGTCGCGCCCTCCTTGGCAAACTGATCGATGCTCTCGCGGCTGCGCGCGTACACCACCAACTCGTGCTTGTCGCGCATCAGCCGCCGCACCATGTTGCCGCCCATACGCCCGAGCCCGACCATTCCGATTTGCATATCAGCCTCCTGTTGACTCAATCGCGGCGAGGAGCACCGCCTCTAGTACGAGTTGCGTTTCACCATCTTTCCCGACGTCTCGCACCAAGGTTCATCACCGAGCGTGCCTCTTCCGGCGGGGTCGGAATCGCTATCGACATCGGAATCGATTCCTGTCCCAGGGATTGCGCGGTTCGTAGCGGATCGCATCGACACAAGCTGCAATTCATTTCGTTGCCCTCGATCCCGATACCGATTCCGACCCCGACTCCGACCAGAGCGCTGTTCAACGGTGACTTTGTGTGCAAAAGCCCCCTCACTTTGGTCCTCTCCCATCCGGGAGAGGAAAAGAACCAGGGTTCCTACCGATCGACCTTCTTGCCCGCCAGCAGCAGCTTGGCTTCGGACACGACGTCGTCGAGCGTGAACTTGAAGTGCTTGAGCAGGTCCTTGAGCGGCGCCGAGGCGCCGAAGTGACGCAGGGCCACGATCGCCCCGTCGGGCGCGATGCCGACGTAGCGGCGCCAGCCGAGCGACGACGCGGCTTCGACCGCCAGACGATGGCGCACCTTCTCGGGCAACACCGACAGCCGGTACTCGAGCGGCTGCCCTTCGTAGATCTCGAACGACGGCATGCTGACGACGCGCGCCTTGATGCCGTCGACCAGCAAGCGCTCCTGCGCCTGCAGGCACAGACTCACCTCCGACCCGGTCGCCAGCAGAATCAGATCCGGCGTGCCGTCACAGTCGGAGAGGACATACCCGCCGCGGTGCAGCCCGGTCGCCGGCGCATAGCGCGTGCGGTCGAGCGTCGGCAGCGGTTGGCGGCTGAGCACCAGCGTCACCGGGTGGCGCTTGTTGCGCATGATGAAACGCCACGCCTCGGCGACTTCGTTGGCATCGCACGGCCGCAGCGTGATCATGTCGGGGATGGCGCGCAGCGAGATCAAGTGCTCGATCGGCTGGTGCGTCGGGCCGTCCTCGCCGACGCCGATGCTGTCGTGGGTGAAGATGTACGTCACCGGCAGCCCCATCAGGGCCGACAGCCGCATCGACGGCCGGCAGTAGTCGGAGAACACCATGAAAGCGGAGCCAAACACGCGCAGCTTGGCGAGCGCCATGCCGTTCAGCACCGCCGCCATGCCGTGCTCGCGCACGCCGAAGTGGAAGTTGCGCCCGCCCCACGACCCCTTCTGGAAGTCGCCGCCCTCGGCGAGCCGCGTCTTGGTCGACGGCGCCAGGTCGGCCGAGCCGCCGATCAGGTAGGGCACGCGCTTGGCGACCGCGTTCAGCACCTTGGCATTCGCATCGCGGCCGGCGACACCCTTGGCGTCGGTGGGATACTGCGGAATGTCGGCGTCCCACCCCTCGGGCAGCTCGCCGCGCTGCATCGCCTCCCACTCCCTGGCCAGATCGGGGTGCGCCTGGGCATAGGCCGCGAAGCGCCGCCGCCACTCGGCCTCGCGCTCCTTGCCGCGCTGGACGGCACCCTCGCGCATGTGCCGCGCGACCTCGGGCGGGACGAGAAACTTCGCCTCCGGCGGCCAGCCGTAGCGCGTCTTGGTGAGCCGGATCTCCTCCTCGCCGAGCGGCTCGCCGTGGGCGCCGGAGGTATCCTGCTTGTTGGGCGCGCCGTAGGCGATGTGACTGTCGACGATGACCAGCGTCGGCCGCTCGGGCTCGGCGTTGGCGGTGCGCAGCGCGCGCTCGAGCAAGTCGAGGTCGTTGGCGTCGCCGACGCGCACCACGTTCCAGTGGTACGCGGAGAAGCGCGCCGCGACGTCCTCGGTAAACGCCAGCGAGGTGTTGCCTTCGATGGTGATGTGGTTGTTGTCGTAGATCCAGGTCAGGTTGTTGAGGCCGAGGTGCCCGGCGATCGACGCCCCTTCACTGGAGATGCCTTCCATCAGGCAGCCGTCGCCGCAGACGGCGTAGATGCGGTAGTCGACGATGTCGTGCCCGGGGCGGTTGAAATGCGCCGCCAGCCATTTCTGGGCGATCGCCATACCGACCGAGGTGGCGACGCCCTGGCCGAGCGGGCCGGTGGTCATCTCGACGCCGGCCGTCCAGCCGTACTCGGGATGGCCCGGGCAACGGCTCTCGAGCTGGCGGAAGCCCTTCAAGTCCTCGATCGAGACGTCGTAGCCGCTCAAGTGCAGCACGCTGTAGAGCAGCATCGAGGCGTGTCCGGCCGAGAGCACGAAGCGATCGCGGTTGGGCCAGTCCGGATGCTGCGGGCTGTGGCGCATGAAGCGCTCCCAGAGCACGTACGCCACCGGCGCCAAGGCCATCGGCGTGCCGGGATGCCCGGAGTTCGCCTGCTGCACCGCGTCCATCGACAGGGTGCGAATGGTGTTGATGCTCAGCTGATCGAGTTGGGCGGGAGTCAGCGCGTCTGTGGCCGTCATCGGCACCTCGGCAGGAAGGTTGTGAATCGTCCGGCGGTTGGTTTGTTCGGCGGCTCAACCCCTGGCCGCTTCGTCGAGCCACCACACCAGCTGGCCGCCGAGCGGCCGCACGCCGGTGATCGGCCACTGCGGTGCCGACTCGCCGCTGGCCAGCACCGCGAGGCACTGCGCGACGATCTCGCGTTTGTCGGCGCCGGTGGCCAGCACCCAGACGCGGCGCGCGCGGTTGATCAGCGGATAGGTCATCGTCATGCGGCGGGTCTGCAGCTGCGGCACGTCGTTCATCACCACCCAGCGCTGCGCTTCGAGCAGCGCCGCGGTGCCGGGAAAGAGCGAGGCGGTGTGGCCGTCCTTGCCGATGCCGAGCAACACCAGATCGAGCACCGCGAAGCCGTCGCGACGGGCCTTGATGCGCTCGCCCATCAGGCGCTCGTATCCGGCCGCGTCGCCGGTCTCGGCGGCCATGCGGTGCGCGGTCGCCGGCACGTGATCGAGCAGCGCGCGCCGCACCATGCCGTAGTTCGACTCGGGATCGTGCGGCGGCACGGCGCGCTCGTCGCCGAAGAAGAGCTCGAGCCGATCCCACCGCACCCGGTCGTGGAACGGCGGCGCCGCCAGCGTCTCGTAGAGCAGCTTCGGCGTGCTGCCGCCGGAGAGCGCAATGGACTGCGCGACGCCGGCGCCCGAACGCGACACCTCGGCGATCTGCGCCGCCATGCGGCGCGTCGCATCCGCCGCGTCCGCTGCGACAATGGTCGTGACCGCCGTACCCGCCATCGCGCGCCGCCCGTCAGTCCTCGCCGAGCGGTCGCCAGATCGCGTTGGTGCCCTCGAGCAGGCGCTGCGCTTCGTCCGGTCCGTCGGTGAACGGATAGTAGTTCGGAAAGGTCGGCGGCGGCAGGCTGGCCCAGCCGTCGAGGATCGACGTGATGAAGGTCCAGGCGTGCTCGACCTCGTCGGAGCGCGTAAACAGCGACGGATCGCCGCGCAGGGCGTCGAGCAGCAGGCGCTCGTACGCTTCGGGCGAGCGCTGCTGGAAGGCCTGGCCGTAGAAGAAGTCCATGTCGACCTGCGCCAGCTCGATGCGCATGCCCGGCCGCTTGCACGCGAACGACAGACTGATGCCTTCGTCGGGCTGGATGCGCAGCACCAGCACGTTCGACAGCGGTTGCGGCGGCGCCGGGTCGCAGTCGGCGGGGGCGCCGTTGCCGAGGCTGCGGAAGAGGTGCAGCGGCGGTTGCTTGAACTGCACCGCGATCTCCGACACGCGGCGGTGCAGGCGTTTGCCGGAGCGCAGGAAGAACGGCACGCCGGCCCACCGCCAGTTGTCGATGTGCACGCGCATGGCGATGTAGGTTTCGGTGACCGACTTCGGGTTGACCCCCTCCTCCTGTCGGTAGCCCTTGACGATGGCGCCGTTCTGCTCGCCGACGCCGTACTGACCGCGCACCGTGCTGGCCGCCACCTCCTTCGGCGTCAGCGGCAGCAGCGCGCGCAGCACTTTGACCTTCTCGTCGCGGATGGATTGCGCTTCGAGCGCCGACGGCGGCTCCATGGCGATCAGACAGAGGAGCTGCAGGGCGTGGTTCTGCACCATGTCGCGCATGGTGCCGGCGGTGTCGTAGTAGGCGCCGCGCCGGCCTTCCATGCCGAGCGTCTCGGCGACGGTGATCTGGATGTTGTCGACGTATTTCTGGTTGAACAGCGGCTCGAAGATGGCGTTGCCGAAGCGGAAGCTGAGGATGTTCTGGACCGTTTCCTTCCCCAGGTAGTGATCGATGCGATAGATCTGGTTCTCGTCGAGGGCGCCGGTGACGACGCGGTTGAGCTCGCGCGCGCTCTGCAGATCGCGGCCGAAGGGCTTCTCGATGATCACCCGCGTCCAGGTCGGCCCGTCGCTGGGGCCGATCAGCCCGGCGGCCTTGAGGTTGTTGATGATGATCGGGAAGAAGTTCGGCGCCACCGAGAGGTAGAAGAGGCGGTTGCCCGGCAGCTCGCGACTCGCCTCGATCTCCACCAGGCGCGCCTTGAGCTTCGCAAAGCTGTCCGCGTCGTCGTTGTTGCCGGCCTGGTAGAACAGCGACTGCAGCACCGGGTGATCGGCGGGGACATCGCCCTTGATCTGTTCCTGCAGCGCCTTGCGCGTGCTCGCGCGGTACGCCTCGTCGGTCATCGCCGTGCGCGAGAACCCGACCGCGGCAAACTGGTCGGGCAAGAACCCGCCGTTGTGCAGGTGGAAGAGGGCCGGAATCAGTTTGCGGTAGCTCAGGTCGCCTGAGGCGCCGAAGATCACGACGGTGAACGGGTCCCTGGCGCGCATCGGCTCGGCGGAGACCGCCGCGGCCCCATCGCGGATCGAGACTGACGCTTTCGCCCGGCTAGGCCCGTCCATCGCAGCTCCTCTCACCCTGAACGCGCATCGATCGGCACCCGCAGGCGCCCGCACTCGAACCGGCGTCGCACCCGCGCGCGGTGTCGGGCGTGTCGCCAGCTTGCTTCCGTTTCCGCTGTACCCCGCCCGGCGGCAGCCTCACCCGCCGTTGTCCCCACCGCTGCGGATGCCCATACACCCGAGTGTCCGTTGAGTGCAAGGTTTTGCGCCGGACCTATCATCTTGACAGGTCCTGCAAGCCGACAGCTTGGCAGCACTGCCGGTTCGACGCCAAGTCCCGCGCCTCGCAACGCACTTGACGCGCCGGGATCGCCGTAAAACAGGCGGTGAACACGCAGCCCGCGTCAAGGACCCCACGCCCCGAGGTGACGAACTCTCGCCCCTGTCCCCTGTGAACGGGTCATTCGACCGGCTGAGCCACGACGACGCTGCACGCATCTTCCGCCGATTCCTCCAAGCCGGCTGTCGAGGCGAGCAAGCGCAGCAGCGCCACCCCCGTCGGCTCGGTGGTGCCGAGGGCGACCGTGCGGTTCACCCCGGCCGGCACCACGCCCAGCGCGAGCACGGTTTCGGTCTGGTCGGGTGCGCGCGCGACCAACGTCGCCAGCGCGGTGCTGAGCGGAACGCCCGCCAGCACGCCGTCGATGCGATAGATGACGACCATCGTTTCGCCGACCAGGTAGACCGGGCTCTGCCCGTCCTCGATGCAACCGCGCTCGGTGACGATGTCCGCGCGCAGGAACTGCGCCGGGGTGGGCGCCATCGTCGGCGTCCGCGTCGCCGTGCGCGTCGGCACGAGCGTGCGCGTCGCCGTCGTCGTCACGGCGGTCGTCACGGTGCGCGTCGCCATCGGCGTGCGCGTGACAGTGCGCGTGGCGGTGATCGTGCGCGTCCGCGTGGCCGTGCGCGTCCCGGTGCGCGTGCGGCTCGGCGTGGCACTGGCCGTCGCCGTACCGGTGCGCGTCGGCGTCAGGGCGTCCGTCGCGGTCGGGCTGGCCGTAGGCTCGAGCGTGGGAGAGGAATCCGCGACCGTCGCCGTCGGGGTCGATGACACAGTCGCCGTGTGCGTCGCCGTGTCGGTTGTCGTCGCCGTCGGGCTCACGGTGGCCGTCGCGGTGGCCTCAACCGTAGCCGTCGGCGTCGGGGTGGGACAGCCGCCGAGCGCGGCGCCGACCGCCCCGACCAGCTCGTCGACACCGGCGCGACCGTCATCGTCGCCGTCGACGGCCTCGCACGCCCCGATCGGCAACCGCGCCAGCGCCACATCGACGCCGCGGATCAGCTCGTCGATGCGCACGATGCCGTCGCCATCGCAATCCCCGGCGCACAGCGTCGCCGCCGCAAACGCAACCGCCGGGGCGCAGCACATGAACAGGGCCAGGAGCCAGCGACGCATGGCGCCCTGCTGTAACACACGCTCGGACGCGTCGCATCTGGCGCCCTCGGAAGGGCACGCCTGTCCTGAGCGCCGTCGAAGGGCTCCCCCGGAGCCGTCTGCCACATTGAGGCACGGCTCGACAGGAGCCTCGCCCTCCCGTTCGGAGATAATCGACAGTCTCTCCACCCGCCGGCGTCAGAGCAGGCCGGTCGGCGTGGGCCGCGGCGTCGGCGTCGTCAGCGGCTCTGGCGTCACCCTCGGCCGGGCCCCGTGCAACCGGCGAGGGAGTTGTTCACCCCCTCGACCAGCTCGTCGATGGTCACGGTGTCGCTGTCGTTGGCGTCGAACGACGGGCACTGCGCGATTCCGGCGGCACCGAGCGCGATGGTCACGCCGCGGATCAGCTCGTCGATCGATACCTGCCGGTCGCCGCTGCAGTCGCCGGCGCACGCGGCGACGACTTCGAACGACCAGCTGTGCGGGGCGGCGAGCGGATTGCCGCTGGCGTCGCGCACCTGCGCCGCCAGCGCGACGGCGTAGCGGCCGGCGCGCCACGCCTGGCGCGGGGTGAGGACGATCGCCTGCCGCGTGCCGTCGTAGTCCACGCTGGCCGACACCGCGCGCCCGCTGCCGTCGGTGACGACCAGGTTCGCCGCGATCGCCGTGGCGGGATCCATCGCCTCCGAGCAGCCGACCGACACGGCCGGCGCGAACAGCGGACCCGTCGCGTCGCTGAAGACCGGGTTGGCGGAGACCTCGATCAGGCGGGCATCGATTGCCGGCGACACCCACACCACCTCGGGCGCCATCGCGTCGTCCGGCGAGGGCGTGACGAGGATGCTCACCTCGGCCGGACGGCTCTCCTCCACCGCGTCGCTGACCGCGAACGCGAAGCGATCGAGACCCGTGAAACCTGCTGCCGGTGTGTAGGTCAGTAGCGGCGGATCGCCGCTGAGCGACCCGTTGGCCGGCGGCGCGACGATGCGGAAACCGACCGCCGCACCGCTGGCCGCGCGTCCGACCAGCGTGACGGCCACCGGTGCCCGGTAGCCGGTCTCGACGCGCTGCGGCTCGGCAGCCACCGTCTGCACGACGCCGACCACCGCGTTGGTGGCCGTCTCCTCCGGCACGCTGGGGAAGTAGACCACCGCCTGGTTGCGCACCACCGTCCCCGCCGCCAGCCCATTGCGCACGCGGATCGAGAACGACACCGAGCCTTTCGATCCCAGCTCACCCCTGGGCGCCAGCTCGCCGACGTCCCACAGGATCGCGCGCCCGGCGGCGACGTACTCGCCGGCAGTTCCGAGATCGAGCGTCGCCTCGTCGAGCCCGGCGTCGAGCTCGTCGAGCACGTAGACTCCGTACGCCCGCCCGCCCCCCTCGTTCTCGTACGAGATGGTGTACGTCACGCTCTGGCCGGGGACCAGGTCGCCGCTCGGCCCCGCCTTCTCGTTCGGGTCGCGCGCCACGCGCACCGTGGTCTCGCCCTCGGTACACGCGCCCTGCCCCGGTGCCCCGGCGACCAACGACGCGCACGCCCGCGCCGCCGCGGCGCCCGGCTCGCCGAGCGACGAGGAGAGCGGCGTGCCCCAGTAGCCGGCCAGGTTCTCCGGCCGGCACTGCCGCTCGTAGCCCACTCGTGTCACGCCCGGCGCGTGCGGCGCGCCGCACGGGCGATGCGCCGGGGCGGCATCGGCGGGAATGTCGAAGCAGCGCGCGACGACGCCCCCCTGCTCACAGCTGACCGACGCCGTCAGCGCATGCGGCCCACAGCCGCAGTCAAATGCCGGCCCGTCCTCACGCCGCCAGGCGCCGGTCGCCTGGTCGCAGCGGAAAACGTCCACGCCTACCCTCGCGCGCCCCTCACTCGATCGACAGACGAGGATCGGCTTCGGCGGCTCGTGCGGTGGGGGCGCGTCGGCGACGTAGTCGCAGCGCGACTTGGCGCGCTGTGCATCGTCCTCGCATTCGCGATTGCAACCGAACAGCAGGCTCTCGATCTCGGGCAGGCCGCGCTCTTCGTCGAGCAGGGCCAGCAGGCAGGGGCCGCACTCGTTGAAGCGCGCGCAGACGGTCTGGCACGCCTTCGACGTCAGCACCGGCCACAAGCGCGCGCCGAGAAGCCGCTGCGTTTCGCGCACCGGCGACACCGCACTCCCGCCCAGCGCGCCGCTGGCGATCGCCGACAGCCCGCCGCGCATGACGCAGTTGTTCAGGCAGGCACCCTTGCCGATCGGGGCGTCGGCGACGGCGGCGCGGTCGACCTCGTTCTGCCAATCGCCGCCGTAGGTGACCGCGCCGGTGCCGCCGTCGATCGCCAGGCTGCCGCTGTCATCCGCGAGCACCGCGCCGTCTGGATGCAGCCGAGTGGCGAATACCCGCGTCTCATCCCAGGATATGGCGCTGGTCCCCGACGCGGCGATGAGCAGCGCCTCGGTCCGCTCCAACACCTCGTCGCGCGTCCAGCGCGCGCCGCCGACCAGCTTGAAGCCGGCGCCGACGGCGTCGTCGACCAGGCGCGCGACGTCGGCGCGCGCCCGGATGAGCGGCTCGATCTCGGCCGGCGACAACGGCTGCGCTGCCGCCGGCGCGGGCCGCGCGTAGGCGTAATAGGGCGCGGTGTCGAAGTCGAGCGCGCCGTTGTCGACGTTGCTGCCGTCGAGCAGCGCCCGCGCCGTGCCGCGCAGGCTGGCAGCCAACCCCCACTGGAAGCGGACGCGGACCGACACCGTCGCCTCGGTTCTGGCCGGTAGCGCGCCGAGCAGCCAGAACACCTCGCCGTTGCGCAACCAGAGCACGCCGCCGTGATCGCTGTCGACGTAGTTGCCCCCGGCCGGCAGCGACATCTTCAGCACCGCGTCGGCGATGGGCTCGCCGGCGAAGTAGGACAGCGCGTAGTCGACCGTGTCGCCCGGGCTGACGCGGGTGGGCCCGCTCAGCAGCACCTGCGTCACCTCGCGGCCGTCGGCGTCGATCGCCCAGGGGAAGAACCGCACGCCGTCGCTGACCTCGTTGGCGGTGCCGCTCGGGTTGGTGAGGCGGTGCAACGGACCACTGGCGTCGCCCCACCAGACATGGCGCGCGTCGACGACGCCCTGGGCCGGTGTCCCGTTGCGCACGCCGTAGGCATTGCCGGCCACGCTGCCGCGCAGGCGGACGCTGGCGCCATCAACATAGAGCGCGTCGGCGCCGCTGTCGGTGAGCGCTACCGACTCAAGCTGGACATCGTCGGTGCCGCGCGCCTCGACCATGCCGCGCAGGCCGAAGCCGCTGAAGTAGCCGCCATAGCGCACCGCGGCATGCGTCAGCCGGCCGCGGCTGCCGGCGGCAAAACCGATCAGGCCCCAATCCCGCGGCGCCGGAGCGGACGCGACACCGTCACCGTTGGTATCGCCGCCGGCGACATCGTCGCGCAAGCTGGTAAAGACGATCGGCGCCTCCGCCGTGCCCTCCGCCATCAACGCGCCGTTGACGAGGAACTTCCAGTCCCAGTCCCAGGCCTTCACGATGGTCCCGGGATGCAGGGTCAGGGTCGCGCCGCTGGCGACGGTCACCCGCCCGGTGACGATCAACGGCATGCCGCCGGTCGTGTCGAGGTCGAGATCGCGCACCACCTCGCCCTCCAGCACCAGGCCGTTCCACCCCGCCCCACTGGCGTGCGTGCCGCGCAGATCGATCTGCCCCGGATGGTCGCCGAAACGCAGGCGACCGGCGCGTTGGCCGGCGGCCGCCGTCGTGAGCTCGGTATCCGTCAGGCGCGTGGTGGCAGTCGCCGCCAACCCGTCGAGCTCGACCGCGTAGCCGGCGTTGTCGGCGAAGTGCGACGCGCTGATCGACGGGCTGGCGTCGCGCGCGTACAAGCCGCCGGCCGCACTCGCATGCACGCTGACATGCTCGAGCGCGACGTCGCTGCTGCGGCTCTCGATCATGCCGCGCAGGCCAAAGCCGCTGAAGTAGCCGCCGTACGCGACGCGCGCGTGCACCAGCCTTCCGTAGCTGCCGGCCTCGAACGCGATCAGGCCCCAGTCGCCGGCAGCGGGCGTCGTGGTGCTGCCGTCTCCGTTGGTATCGCCCCCGTATGCGTCGTCCGCCAGGCTGGTGAAAACAATCGGTCCGTCCGAGTCGCCCTCGGCCAGCAGCGCGCCACCGGCCTGCACGACGATCTTCCAGTCCCAGTCCCTCATCTTGACCACGGTGCCGGGCTCGATGCGCAGCGTCCCGCCGTCGACGACGGTGACCCGGCAGTGTTCGAGCAACACGTAGGTGTTGTCCGCCGTCCACGTCGTCTCGCCGCTCACCGTCAGGTTGCACACGTCGACGCGCACGGCGGCCACGACCTCCGCGCTCGCGGCATTGCCGCCAACCACCGCGCCGCGCCCAAGCGCGGCAGGTGCCGGCATCTCTCTCGCTGCGGACCCCTGGAGCAGCAGCCGCGGCGTCGGTGTCGGCGTCGGCGTGGGAGTGGGCGTTGCGAGCAGCAAAGCGGCAGCGATCAGAAGCGCACCGGTGGCCATGCGACACCGCGTTGCACCGGCCATGCCGTCGGGACCAGAGCGGCAGCCGTTGCGCCGTGCCGGCCACACCTTGCGCGCAGCGGAACCGCGCCGGCGCTCATTCCCATTGTTTCGAAAACGGCTGGCCTGGACCTCAGGGCCGGTACACGGCCTCGTAGCTGCCGGCCGCCGCGTCGAAGAAGCCGTAGCCCAGGCCGCCGACGGTGCGGGCCTCGAACGACGTGGGAACGCCATCGAGCGCCAGTTGGCGCAGGGGACCGACGGCGGTCTGCAACGGGACCATCCCCGTCAGACCGGTCGAGCCGGCGGGAGCCGCGACGCGGAACGTCAGGGTCCCGTTCGCCCAGGCGATCTCCTCGAACGAGGCGGCGTTGCGGCGGTCGAGCCATTCGGCCACTTGCCGGCCCGAGACCATGGCAACGTGGTGTGCGAGCGCGCTCTCGCGCAGGGCCTGCTCCATCGGGTTCGAGGCGGCGCTGTAATCGTAGTGCGTGCCGATGATCGGGCCGTTGCCCGAGGTGATCGCGTCGGCGATCCAGGCATCGATCAGCGCCCGGTGATGCGCGACAGCGTCGCCACCCGCCGGGGCCGGGAAGCTCTCGTACGTGTAGTGGGTCGGCGCCTGGTACACATCGACGAGGGCGTGATCGGACAGGCGCGCGAAGCGCATCGGCAGACCCGAGCCGGTCATGTAGCCGCTGCGTCCGTTCGCCCAGGCGGGCGGCCAGTAATAGTAGTTCATGTCGACGCGCATATGGCGCGCGGCGGCGAGCAACGCGTGCCGATCCCAGTCCTCCGCCGCCAGGCAGTGCACCCGCGTGGTGGTCTGCGGCGGCACGCGCGGGTACTTCGCGCCGAATTCGGCCAGACGGTCGCCGTACGCCTGCGCCCATTCGGCGCGTGTGCCGTTGTAACAGGCGCTGTCGTTCTCGACCCGCGCCATGTGAGTGCCGAGCTCGAACCCGGCAGCGGCCCAGGCCGACTGTTCCGCCGGCGACAGCGCGACGCGGTGGAAGAGCAGTCCCGTCGACCGGGCACAGGTCCAGTCCGCCACGCTGCACCCGGTCGGGCTGTAGGGCGGCGCCTGCAACGCATTGAATGAGCGCTTGGTTCCCTGCGCGTTGTGGTCGTCGCCCGCCATCAGCAGCGCCACCGGGCGTCCACCCGGCAGGTACCAGAAGCGCGGCAGCGGCCGGCGATCGGCGTTCATCGTCAGGATGAGGTTCACCAGCAGGCGCTGCAGCTCGTCGGCTTGCGGAATGTGGACCTTGTCCATGTCCAGCCAGCCGGCGCGAAACATGTCCTCGGCGCGCACCATCCCGTCGCCGTCCACGTCCCGGCCCTGCAGCTGCGGATTGCCCTGACGGGTCAGCACCACCGAGCGCGCCACATCGAACGCAAACGCCGCCGCCCTGCCCCCGCCCGGGCCGATGCCCTCGCGCAGCGTGAGCGCCGGTCCGGCGGTACAGGCGGTGGCGGTCTCGCACAGCTCCGCCACGGTGCGGGTCCCCGACCTGACCGCGAAGCGCACCGCCTCACCGTGGAACTGCAGCGTCTCCGCGGCAACGCCCGTCCCCGGCGCGCGCGCGGTGTCCACCTTGAAGTAGGCAACGCTTCCCATCACCGGCGCCAGCGCCAGCCCCAACACCTCGGCCAGCGCCGCCTCCGGCTTCATCGCGATCAGGCCGTGGCCGCGCTTGACGAAGTCCGCCAGCAGCGCCGCCTCCGGCGCGCTGAGCGGTGCGCCGGAAGTTTCGGCCAGCAAGGCGATGTCGAAATCGTCGAGCACCGCCGGCGTGAGCGCGCCCAGATCGAGGGCGCGGAAGGCGTTCAGACCCTCGGCGCGCAGGATCTCGGCGTAGAACGCGCCGAACTGCTCGGCGCCTTTGCGAGTGATGATCAGGATCGGCCCGCCCGGGCCGTCGGCCAGGTTGGCCGCGATGTCTTGGGCGGCCTGTTCGTGCACGACCGCCATGCGCGGCCGGCCGTGGGTGCACGACGCCAGTAGCGCCAGCGCCACACACGCGGCGCGCCCGACGCGTACGTCACGGCTCATACAAGGAGACCGATCACAGACCCGCAGTTACCGAGCCGCGAGCCCTGAAGCAACGCCGCCTCCCGCGTCGCCCTTGACTGCCCGCGCGTTCCGTGATGCAGGTCTCGCACTTGCAAAGGGGGGGGGAAGCTCATGGTCGCACGCGTCGTCACCGCACTCGCCATCATGTCACTCGCACTCGTCGCTCCGCAGCGTTCCGACGGCGCTGAGCCGCTGTGCATACAGGACATTCGAAAGTTCTGTGCCGATGTCCCGCCTGGCAGCGGACGCACGCAGGCGTGTCTGCGCGAGCACGACGCGCAGCTCTCAACCGACTGTCGCACACGCCTCGACGACCTGGCGCGCGAAGCCGGCGTGATCGGTGCCATCTGTCGCTGGGACATCGCGCGGTTCTGCTCCGACGTCGTCCCCGGGGGCGCGCGCATCATCGGCTGTCTCGAGAGCAATACGCTGGATCTCTCTCCCGAGTGCAAGAATCAGATCGTCGTCAAGGGCGGCAAGTAGACTGTAGACCTTCTCTGGGTCCCCCAGAGCCGATCCGCGTTCCAGAGAGAATCGGGTCTCCTGGAGGCGCGCTTGTGGAAGGCCGCGCGGGGCGATAGAGGACGGCGGTGCGTCCGGTCGCCCGAGTCGTCAGATTCTCGCTCATCGCCTGCAGCGTGTCGGTTTTTCTGGCCGGCTGCGTGATGATCGGCCCCGACTACACACCGCCGGCACCGCCGGTCTCGGAGCGCTGGATCGACGCCAGCGACGACGGCGCGATTCAGGGCACCGCGGCGCCTGATCACAGCGAGTGGTGGAAGGTCTTCGGCGACCCGGTGCTCGATTCGCTCGTGCAGACCGCCTATCGCCAGAATCCCTCCCTGCAAGCGGCTGGGGCGCGCGTGCTCGAAGCGTTGGCACGGCGCGGGATCGCGATCGGCACGCTCTTTCCGCAGCAGCAGGACGCGTTCGCCAGCTACCTGCGCAACGAGTTGAGTAAGAACCGCGCCAACCAGAGTCAGGCCGACCCCAAGTTCGACGACTGGCAGGTCGGCTTCGACGCCTTCTGGGAGCTCGACCTCTGGGGGCGTTTGCGGCGCGGGGTCGAGTCCTCCGACGCCAACGTGCTCGCCTCGGTGGCGTCCTACGACGACGTGCTGGTCAGCCTGATCGCCGAGGTGGCGGCCAACTACATCTCGCTGCGCACCTTCGAGCAGCGCTTGGCGGTCGCGCAGGCGAACGTCGCCATTCAGGAGCGCAGCTACGAGATCGCCGACGCGAAGTTCCAGGGCGGCGCGGTCACGCAACTCGACTCCGCCCAGGCCGCCTCGCTGCTCGAAGACACGCGCGCGGCAATCCCCGGCCTCGAGGCGAACATCCGGCAGACCCAGAACACGCTGTGCGTCTTGCTCGGCATCCCACCGCGCGATCTCGCCGACCTCCTCGCGGGACCGAACGCGATTCCCGCGGCGCCCACCCAGGTGGCGGTCGGGATTCCGGCCGAGCTGTTGCGGCAACGGCCCGACGTGCGGCGCGCCGAACGCGAGTTGGCGGCGCAGAGTGCGCAGATCGGCATCGCCAAGGCCGATCTCCTGCCGAGCCTTTCTCTGGTCGGCACGATCTCCCTGACGGCGGAGGATTTCGCCGACCTCTTCAAGGGCAACAGCTTCGAGGCTTTCGGCGGCCCGACGCTGCGCTGGGCGATCCTCAACTACGGCCGCATCAGCAACAACATTCGCGTCCAGGACGCGCGCTTCCAGGCTCTGATCGGGGTCTACGAAGACACCGTGCTGCGCGCGCAAGCCGAGGTTGAGAACGCGATTGCCTCCTTTCTCGGCGCCCAGCGCCAGGTCGACCACCTGAGTCGCAGCGTCGCGGCGGCCTCACACGCCGTCGACCTGGCCGATCTGCAGTACCGCGAGGGAGCGGAGGACTACACGCGCGTGCTCAACACGCAGCAGTTCCTGGTCGACGCGCAGGACCGGCTGGTGGCGACGCAGGGTTCGGTCGCCCTCAGCCTGACTGCGCTTTACAAGGCGCTCGGCGGCGGCTGGGAGCTGCGCAACGGCGATGGCTTCGTGACCGAGGATGCCGCGGCGGAGATGCGCCAACGCACTCGCTGGGGCAGCCTGGCCGACGCGGCGGGTCAGGCCGACGACGTGGAGGCGGCCGGCAGCGGCACGGAAGCCGAGCACGGCTGGTGGCGATGGCGGTGGTGGTGGCCAAAGTGGTAGGCCGGCAGGCGCGAGCGGATATCCGCCAACGAAAAGGGAACTCACCTGCGATGACGAACGTTGCTCTCACCCCGCGTCGGATCGCCGCGGCTTTCGGCGCCTGCCTTCTGCTCGCCGGCTGCCGCAACGCCCCTGAAGTCGTCTCCCTCCCTCCGCCCGAGGTGAGCGTGAGCCAGCCGGTCGAGCAGCCGGTGGGGGATTACTTCGAAACCACCGGGCGCAGCGAAGCGGTCGAGAGCGTCGAGATCCGCGCCCGCGTGTCGGGCTACCTGGTCAAGGTCGCCTTTCGCGATGGCACCGAGGTGAAGAAGGGCGACGAGCTGTTCCTCATCGATCCGCGGCCGTACGAAGCCGAGGTGCTGCGCGCCGAAGGCGAGGTCGCGCGCGGCGAGGCGGCGCTGCGCAAGGCGGTCTCCGACGTCGAGCGCAACAAGCGCTTGCTCCCCAAGGGTGCGGCGAGCGAAAAGGACCTCGAGAGCTCGATCGCGGCGCGCGACTCCGCCGAGGCCGAGATCAAGGCCTCGCGCGCCACGCTGCAACAGGCCCGCCTCGACCTCGAGTTCACGCGCGTGACCGCGCCGATCAGCGGCCAGGTCAGCCGCACCAACGTCACGGTCGGCAACCTGATCCAGGCGTCGTCGACGGCGGCCAGCGTGCTGACCACGCTCGTCAGCGTCGACCCGATCTACGTCTACTTCGACATCGACGAGCGCACCCTCCTGCAGCAACGCGCGCGGCGCCGCGCCCAGGGGCAAACGGTCGGCTCCGATGCCATCCGCTCGTACAAGATCCCGGTCGAGATCGGCTTGGCGAGTGAGGTGGGCTACTCACAGCGCGGCCTGATGGACTTCGTCGACAACCGCGTCGACCCGAGCACGGGGACGCTCAAGGCGCGGGCCGAGTTCAGCAATGCCGATCGCGTCCTCACGCCAGGTCTGTTCTTGCGCGTCCGCGCACCGCTCGGCGACCCGCGCCCGGCGCTGCTGGTGACGGAACGGGCGATCGGCACCGATCAGGGCAACAAGTTCGTCTACGTCGTGAACGATAAGAAGGTCGTGGAGTACCGGGCAGTGAAGCTGGGGCCGAAGGCCGACAGTGGTCTTCAATCCATCGAGGGCATCAATCCCGGCGAGTGGGTGATCGTCAACGGCATCCAGCGCGCCCGGCCCGGCATGACCGTCAACCCGCAGCAGGTCGCCATGCAGCCGGCGGCGCAACCGCAGCCGGGCGTCGCGCCGGCCAGCGCGGCCAAATAGCGAACCCGACCGGCCATGTTCGCCCGCTTCTTCGTCGACCGTCCGATCTTCGCGACGGTGCTCTCGATCGTCATCGTGATCGTCGGCCTCGTCGCCCTCAGCGGCCTGCCCATCGCCCAGTATCCCGAGGTCACGCCGCCGACCATTCAGGTGTCGACGATCTATCCGGGGGCGAGCGCCAAGGTCGTCGCCGACACCGTCGCGGCGCCGATCGAGCAGGAGGTGAACGGCGTCGAGAACATGCTCTACATGCTCTCGAAGAGCACCAACGACGGCCAGCTCTATCTCGACGTCACGTTCAAGCTCGGCACCAATCTCGACGACGCGCAGGTCTTGACGCAGAACCGCGTCGCCATTGCCGAAGCGAAGCTGCCCGAGGAGGTCAAGCGCCAGGGCGTCACGGTGAAGAAGAAGTCGCCGATGATCCTGCTGTGCGTCAACCTGCTCTCCCCCGACGGCAGCCGCGACCAGCTCTACTTGAGCAACTACGCCACCATTCAGGTGAAGGACTCGCTGGCGCGCCTGGCGGGGGTCGGCGACGTGTCGTTCCTCGGCGCGCGCGACTACAGCATGCGCGTCTGGCTCGACCCGAATCGCCTCGCCGCGCGCAGCATGACCGCCGGCGACGTGCTCCAGGCGCTGCGCGAGCAGAACGTGCAGGTCGCCGCCGGGCGGATCGGCCAGCCGCCGGTGCCCGAAGGGCTCAACTTCCAGTATCCGATCAACGCTCTCGGACGCCTGCTCGACGCCGATCAGTTCGCCGACATCATCGTCAAGACCGGCGAGACGGGGGAGATCACCCGCGTCCGCGACATCGGTCGGGTCGAGCTCGGCGCCAAGAACTCGGACGTGAACACCTACCTGGACGGCGAGCCGTCGATCACGATGGCGCTCTTCCAGCTCCCCGGCGCCAATGCGCTGGCGACGGCCGCCAGCATCCGGGCCGAAATGGAACGACTGGCCGAGCGCTTTCCCGACGGCGTCGACTACAAGATCGTCTACGACACCACGGTGTTCATCGACGAGTCGGTGCACGAGGTCTACAAGACGCTCATCGAGGCCTTCGTCCTCGTCTTCATCGTCGTGCTGATCTTCCTGCAGGACTGGCGCGCCACCCTGCTGCCCATGATCGACGTGCCGGTCTCGCTGATCGGCACCTTCGCGATCATGACCATGCTCGGCTTCTCGCTCAACAATTTGTCGCTCTTCGGCCTCGTCCTGGCGATCGGCATCGTCGTCGACGACGCCATCGTGGTGGTCGAGAACGTCGAGCGCTGGATGGCGAAGGGTCTGCCGCCGCGCGAGGCCACGCTCAAAGCGATGGACGAAATCACCGGGCCGGTCATCGCGATCACGCTGGTGCTCAGCGCCGTGTTCATTCCGACCGCGTTCATCGCCGGGATCAGCGGCCAGTTCTATCGCCAGTTCGCCCTCACCATCGCCACCGCCACGATCATCTCGGCCATCAACGCCATGACGATGGCGCCGGCGCGCGCCGTGACGCTCATCAAGCCGCACGGCCACGGCGAGACACGCGAGGCGCTGCCGCGCTCCGGCGTGGTCATCCTCTTCGGCTTCCTGGCCTACTTCTTCCTCGCCGGCTGGCTCGCGTCGTGGCTCGGCCTGGCGCCGGCCGAGGCCGCGGGACACGGCGAGCAAGCGCCGGCGGGTGCGGCCCTGTGGGCATTGCGCGCCGCCGTGTTTGCCCTCGGCGCGGTCGTCGGCTGGGTCGCCGGCCCGGCGGTGAACCGCGGCATGGTGGCGTTCTTCGGCGCCTTCAACCGCGTCTTCGATCGCATCACCAACGGGTACGGCCGCATGGTCGGCGGGCTGCTGCGCGTCAGCGCCATCGTCCTGATCGTCTACGTCGGCCTGCTCGGCCTCACCTATCTCGGCTTCACGACGGTGCCGAGCGGTTTCATCCCGGAACAGGACAAGGGCTATGTGGTGGTGAACGCCCAGCTGCCCGACGGCGCCAGCCTCGAGCGCACCGAGGAAGTGATGGCGCGGATCGACGAGATGGTGCGCTCGACCCCCGGGGTCAAGCACACCCTGCGTCTGCCTGGCTACTCGATTCTCACCAGCAACAACATCTCGAACGCGGGCGGCATGTTCGTCATCCTGGCGCCGTTCGAGGAACGCATCGCGGAGGGTCACGGCGCGCCCTCCGTCCTCGCCGCGCTGAGCCAGAAGTTCCACACTATCCAGGAGGCTCAGGTCGTCGCCTTCGGCGCGCCGCCGGTCGACGGCCTCGGCAACACCGGCGGCTTCAAGCTCTACATCCAGGACCGTGGCGACCTGGGCTACGAGAGCCTGCAGGAAAACGTCGCCCGTCTGGTGCAGCTGGGCAATGCGCAGCCCGACCTGATGGGCCTGTTCAGCAGCTTCCGCGCCACGCAGCCGCAGCTCTACGTCGACGTCGATCGCAGCAAGGCCAAGGCGCTCGGCGTCCCCCTGAGCGACGTCTTCGAAACCCTGCAGGTCTATCTCGGATCGGCGTACGCGAACGACTTCACGCGCTTCGGGCGCAACTGGCAAGTCAACCTGCAGGCCGACTCCGCGTTTCGCATCAAGCCGGAGGACATCGGCCAGCTGAAGGTTCGCGGCAAGAGCGGCGAGATGGTTCCGCTCAGCACGCTGGTCACCGTGACGGATACCACCGGACCTTCGATCGTCAACCGCTACAACATGGTCCCGGCCGCAGAGGTGAGCGGTGGGACGGCCCCCGGCGTCGGATCGGGCCAGGGCATCGCCTTGATGGATGCGATGGCGAACGCGGAGCTGCCGGCCGCCATGGGCTTCGAGTGGACGGAGCTGGCGCTGCAGCAGATCCTCGCCGGCAGCACCGCCGTGTTCGTCTTCGCTCTCGGCGCGCTGCTGGTCTTCATGGTGCTGGCCGCCCAGTACGAGAGCTGGTCGCTGCCGATGGCGATCATCCTGATCGTGCCGATGTGCCTGCTGGCCGCGATCGCCGGCGTCTGGTTGGTCGGCTCCGACAACAACATCTTCACCCAGATCGGCCTGGTGGTGTTGATCGGTCTCGCCGCCAAGAACGCCATCCTGATCGTCGAGTTCGCCAAGCAATTGGAGGACGAGGGCAAGAGCCGCCAGGACGCGGTCATCGAGGCCTGCCGCACGCGCCTGCGCCCCATCTTGATGACCTCGTTCGCGTTCATCCTCGGCGTCGTGCCACTCATCACCTCCGCCGGCGCCGGCGCCGAAATGCGCTTCGCCCTCGGCATCGCGGTCTTCAGCGGCATGCTGGGAGTGACGTTCTTCGGCGTCTTCTTCACGCCGGTGTTCTACTCGGTCATCCGCGGCCGCAGCGCGCCGAGCAAGGCGGCCGCGCCGAGCGCGCCGCCGCACCCGGATCCCGCCGCCGGCCATCCGCCACAGTCGTAAGTGCGCCTGCTCCCGCTGGTGGCCGCGTTGGCGTTGCCGGCGCTGGCGGGCGTCGTCCTCGCACAGGAAAGCGCGGTCGTTGCGGCCAGCCCCACATGGGGTGACCGGTTCCTGTCGCGGCCGACGCTCACCGGCAACTGGGGCGGCGTGCGCGACACCCTGGCCGAGCACGGACTGAGCTTCGAGCTCGAGGCGACGTACACCTTTCAGGGAGTCGCGCATGGCGGCCTGGACGGGCCGCTGTTCGAGCGCGTCTCTGACGAAGACGATAGCGGGCACACCGCTTCCGCCGATGTGAAGCTGGAGCTCGACACCGCCAAGGCCGGGCTGTGGCCGGGCGGGTATTTCAACCTGCGCGGCGAAGGACGCGCCGGTCGCTCGGTCCTGCAGCGCGCCGGAGTTGTTTCAGCGGTCAACAACGACGCGCTCTTCCCCAACGTCGTCGACCGCTTCGACGACCAGGCGCTGGCACTGACGGAGTTGATCGCCACGCAATACCTCGGCCAGCACGTGGCCCTGTTCGCTGGCCTGCTCGACACGGCCGCGGGCGACGAGAACGCGCTCGCCGGCTCGGCACTCTCCAACTCGCATTTCCTCAACTCCGCCCTGCTCTACTCGCTGGTCGAAGACGCCACCGTGCCGAACGTCGCGCTCGGCGGCGGCGTGCTCCTCGAGCCGCACGACGACCTCTCCGGCTCTTTCTCGGTGTTCGGCAGCGAGGAGACCGCCGGCGAGGATCCGTTCGAGCACACCGGAGGCACGACGTTCTCGACCGAGTGGACGCTCGGGCACACGCTGCGGGATCGGCCCGGAGCGCAAACGGTCGGCTTTCTCTACGGGATAGACGCCAGCCGGACCGCCATCGCCAGCGATCCGCGTCTGGTCCTCGGCGGCATTCTGTCGGGCCAGCCGATTCCCACCACGAGCGACGACACCTGGGCCTTGTATTACAACGGACACCAGTATCTGCGCGGCGATGCCGAAGGCGGCTGGGGGCTCTTCGCCCGCTTCGGCGTTTCGGACGGCAACCCCAACCCGGTGCGGTGGAACGCGGCGGGCGGTGTGGGTGGCACGGGACTCCTGCCGCGGCGCGGGCGGGACACGTGGGGCCTCGGCGTCTTCTATCTCGGCCTGAGCGACGAGGACTTGCTCCAGGGTCTCAATCTGGGGGACGAAGTCGGCGGCGATCTGTTCTACAACCTGGCCGCGACGCCATGGCTCGGCCTCATCGCAGACGTGCAGGTGATTGATTCGGCCCTGCCGCGCGCGGACACCGTGTGGGTGCTCGGCCTGCGCACGCACGTCCGACTGTAGGTCGGCACTTACTGCCACCAGTCGTTTTCGTCGCCTTCGAACTCGTAGCCGATCTTCAGCAGATAGCGGGTATCCTGCTTCTTGCTGTCCGTGGCGGGCTCGTTGGTCCAGTCGAACTGGACCTCGGCGCTGAGCGTGAAGTCGGAGATGTCGACCTTCAGGCCGGTCGTCGTCTGGACGAACAGGTTGCTGGCCTGCGTGAAGCTCTTGACCAGCTGATCATGGTGATAGAAGGACACGTCGTCCTTGTAGAGGTCGCGCTCGAAGTCGAGCCTCCAGAGCGCGCCCGGCTGCTCGCGGTCGTTGGCTTGGACGTCAAAGTCCTCGATCACATAGACCAGGGCGAGCAGCACCCTGAGGTGCGTCGGCTCGAAGTCGAAGAGCTTGTAGCCTCCGCCGGCGCCCGAGATGATGCGGCGCTTGAGATCCCGCTGCGTGTCGCGCTCGAAGCTGCCGATGACCCCACCGAGCCAGCGCCGATCGAAATCGTGCTCGTATACGAGCGCGGCGAGCAAGCGATCGGTCGTCGTGTCTCCATCGGCCTTCTTCTTGTCGTACTCAGCCTCGAGCGTGATCGTGTCCCAACCGAACTTCGGCTCGAAGCGCCCGTCGAAATGGAGGTCGGTCGTCTCCGTATTGCCTCGGGCTGCTTGGACGCCGACGTTGAACTCCGCCTCGTAGCGGTAGAACGTGGGCGTCTCCTCGATCCAGTCGATCTGGCTGAAGGGGATGAGCGTCGTCCCGGGCGTGTTTTCGACAAACGCGATCATGGGTGGCGCGACGGGCCCCAGCAGCGCCGGCGCAGACGTGCCGGTGTCGACTTGCAGAGGGGTTGGCACGGTCGGCGTGTCCTGGACGACGACCTGGTGATCGCCGGAGATCGCGAGGTAGCCCGTGACCTTCCGTCCGTCGAGACGGCGGACGGTGAACGGCCGACTGACCTCGATGCCCACGATGTACTTGCCCTCGATCGCGACGTCGTCCGAGAACACGGTGTCGACGACCAGCTCGTCGTCCTCGTTCAAGCGCAGGATCTCGCCCCGGACGACGCTGCCATCGGCCAGTCGCACGGTGTCGACCGGATCTGCCGCGCGGCCGGCGAGCGGCCAGAAGCAGAACCACGCCGCCGCGGCCAGCCACCAACACCACCGCCGCAGTCTCGAGACATCCGTTCGCTCCATCAGGATCGTCGCGCATCATCCACGACATCGGCGATCGAGGCAAAGCGGTTGACGCCCCCGACCTTCTGATCCACTCCCTCCGCGCGCAGCAGGTCGCGCACGGCGGCGTGGGCATCGGTCACCCGCAGGGCGACGCGCCGCTTGGCCAATTCATCACTCAGGCTCTGCAGCATGCGGGCCCCGGCGAGATCGACGTACGGCGACGTGGACAGATCGCACACCACGAGGCGCACGTCGCCCTCGCTGCGAAGCCGATCGAGCACGGCACGCATGACGCTCTCGGCATTGAAATACAGCAGCGCCGCCTCGACGCGGAAGGCCAGGACACCGGGGATCCTTTCGTTGTCGGGGTGGCGTTCCAGGTCGGAGAACCGGCGCGAGCCAGGAATCCTGCCGAGGAACGCCACGTGCGGGTGCGCCGCACGGCGCAGCAGCATCAAGATGGACACCAGCGCGGCGAACAGGACACCCCGCAGCACGCCTTCGACGAGCACCGCGGCAAATGCCACCATCGACACCCAGAACTCGAACGCGCTCACGTGCCGCAGGCGCGCCATCTCGCGCAGGTCGATCAGGCCCTTCACCGCGACGAGCACGATGGCCGCCAGCACGGCCTTGGGGAGATTTCCCACCAGGCTGGTCAAGAAGACGAGGCAGAGGCCGAGCGTCGCGGAGGCGAACACGAGCGCCAACGGAGTTTTCGCACCGGCCTTTTCGTTCACCGCCGACTGCGACAAACCGCCCGCGACCGGATAGCCGCCGCCGAACGCGACCAGGAGATTGGCCATGCCGAGCCCGAGCAGCTCCTGGCGCGCGTCGAGCGGATACCCGTGCTTGACGGCAAACGCCCGTGCCGCCGACACGCCTTCGATGTAGGCGAGCAGTAGACAGCCAAACGCCAGCGGCATCACGCCGTCGACGTCGCGCACTCGCAAGCCGGGCAGGCCCAGGTCCGGCAACCCGCTCGGCACACTGCCCACCAGGGTCAGCCCCGCCTGGCCGAGGGGCGTGAACGACACGGCGAGAATCGACAACGCGACCACCATGAGCGCCACGGGCCGCCCCGGCAGGAGTCGTTCCCCGACGAGCAGGAGCGCGAGGGCGGCGAAGCCGACGGCCACCGTCGCGGGATGCGAAGCGCCGAGCTGCGTGCCCACCGTCAGCACGCGCGCGAAGAAGCCATTTCCGCCGCCGGGCACGCCGAAGAGCGCCGCCAACTGCGTCGACGCGATCGTCAGACCGGCACCCGCCTTGAAGCCGAGCAGAATGGTTTCGCTGATGAAGCTGGTGAGCGTGCTGAGGCGCAACAGCCAGGCGAGCAGGCTCATCGCCGCGAGCACCAACGCCGCCACGGTGGCGATCTGACCGTACAGGACCGCATCGCCGCCGGCCATCTGGGCGACCGTGCCACCGACCATCAACGAGATCGCCGACGTCGGCCCGACCGCGAGATGCCGCGACGAGCCGAACAGCGCGTAGCCGAGCCCGCCGAGCAGGTAGCCGTAGATGCCGACCTGCGGCGGCACGCCCGCCAGTGCGGCATACGCCAGCGACACCGGAATGGCGTAGGCCGCCAGCGTGACGCCGGCCACCAGGTCGGCCGGCAGCCAGCGCGCCTCGTACCCGGGCAGCCATTGTGCCGGCGGGAAGAAGGCTTTCCATCCCGCTGGGGCGTCGATGGTTCCGGGGCTCGCCGGCGCAATGGACTGAACAGTCGGCTCAGGCACAGGGGGCATCCCTTTCCGTCAACGGCTTCCCCCTTTGGCAAAGGGGGATTCGGAATCCGGAGAAAATCGACAGTCTCTGGGAAAGGACCGCATCTACCGCTGCCCGGTCAAGGCCTTCACGTCCATGAGCTCGTCGATCTGCTGCTCGGTGAGGAGCTTCTGCTCGCGCACCAGATCGAGAACGTTCTTGCCCGTCCGCATCGCCTCCCCGGCGAGCTCGGTGGTCTTCTCGTACCCGAGCACGGGATTGAGCGCCGTGACGATGCCGACGCTGCGTTCGAAGTGCGCCTGGTTGACGTCGCGGTTGGCCGCGATCCCCTCGACGCACCTGGTGCGCAGGGCCGGCAGGGCCCGCGTCAGCAGCCGCTGAGATTCCAGAATGGAAGCGGCCGCGACCGGCTCGTAGGCGTTGAGCTGCAGCAGCCCCCCTTGTTGCGCCAGACTGACCGTGACGTCATTGCCGATTACCGTGAAGCCGACCTGCGCCATCAGCTCGGGCATGACCGGGTTCACCTTGCCCGGCATGATCGACGAGCCGGGCTGCAGCGGCGGCAGCGTGATCTCGTTGATGCCGGTGCGCGGTCCGGAGGAGAGAAACATCAGATCGGTCGAGATCTTGATCAGCTTGGCGGCGAGGCTCTTGAGGGCGCCGGAGTAGATCACGAAAGCGTGCAGGTCGGACGTGGCCGCGATCAGATCCGTCGCCAGCACCATCTTGTTGCCGGTGATCTTGGAGAGATGGGCGGTGCACTTCTCGGCGTAGCCCTGCGGCGCGTTCAAGCCGGTGCCGATCGCCGTCGCGCCCATGTTGATGACCAGCAGCGCGTTCGCCGCCTGGCGCAGCGCCTGGCCCTCGACCTCGAGCGCCGCCGCGAAGGCATTGAACTCCTGGCCCAGGGTCATTGGAACGGCGTCCTGCGTCTCGGTGCGCCCCATCTTGATGACGTCGGCAAACTCCGTCCCCTTGGCGCGCAAGGCGCCGACCAGCAGGTTCACCTCCTGCAGCAGCGGTTCGTGGTAGAGCAGAATCGCGACCTTGAGCGCGGTCGGATAGAAGTCGTTGGTGGACTGCGACATGTTCACGTCGTCGTGCGGCTCGATCTTGTCGTACGACCCTTTCGGATACCCCGACATCTCGAGCCCGACGTTGGCGATGACCTCATTGGCGTTCATGTTCGTCGAGGTGCCGGCGCCGCCCTGGTACATGTCGACCAGGAACTGGTCGTGGTACTTGCCGTCGATGATGGCGAGGCTCGCCTGCTCGATGCCCTTCAGCACCGCCGCATCCATGGCGCCGACGTCGTGGTTGGCGCGCGCCGCGGCCAGTTTGACCATCGCCAGTGCCCTGACCAGCTCGGGGTAGTCGTTGAGGTGCGTGCCCGAGATCTGGAAGTTCTCCAACGCGCGCGCGGTCTGTACCCCGTAATACGCATCGGCCGGCACTTGCTTCTCGCCGAGCAGATCCCTTTCGACGCGATAGGCCGGCTGGTCGGCCAGCGCGGCGGAAGTGCAAAGCCACCCGGCGAGGGCGGCAGCGACTGTGATGACGGTGATTCGTTTCATGAGTGTCTCCCGCAAGCTGGCTAGGGGGTTAGGAGGGTGCTGAGCAGTAGCGCCATCAGCGTCGCCGAGATCGTCGTCACCAGTCCCGGCAACATGAAGCTGTGGTTGAGCAGATACTTGCCGATGCGCGTCGTTCCGGTCTGGTCGAACGACACGGCGGCGAGCACGGTGCCGTAGGTCGGCAGGAAGAAGGCGCCGTTGACGGCAGGATACATCGCCACCAGCAGCAGCGGCGGCAGACCCAGGGCGAGTCCGACCGGCATCAACGTCACGACCGTGGCGGCCTGGCTGAAGAGCAACGCCGAGAGGAAGAACAAGCCGATGCCGAACAGCCAGGCGGCTTGCCGGATGAGGCTCGAGATCTCTCCCACGATCTGCGTCTCGTTGCCGGTGAAGAACGACGACCCCAGCCACGAGATGCCGAGGATCGAGATCACGGCGGACAGGCCGCCGCGCATGATGCTGCCCTTCATCGCCGCCTCGGGGCTGGCCTTGAACAGCAGCAGGATCAGCCCGCCGATGGCGAGCATCACGATCATGATCGCCTGCGACGGCTCCACTTGCGCGGCGCCGACGGTGCCCTCCGCCACGATCGAATAGCTCGGTCGCAGCGCGGGGAAGAGCCCGAGGAGGACGACGAACAAGATCCCGCTCAAGAAGAGCAACGTCGAGCCGCGCGCGCGCCGCGACTCGGCCGGGGTCAGCTCGCGCATCGCCTGGGCGGGCTGCACCTGCCCGTTCGCCAGGCGTTCCTGATACACCGGGTCGTCGGCCAGAGCGCGGCCCCGCCAGGCGACGGACAACGCCCCCAACACCACGGCGACGAGCGTCGACGGCACGATCACCATCATGATGCGCGGTAGACCGACACCGTGCGCGGCGAGCACGCCGATCAGGGCCACCGTCGTCGCCGAGATAGGCGAGGCGATGAGGCCGTGCTGCGCGGCGATGACACTGATCGAGATCGGCCGCTCCGGGCGAATGCCGGCCTTGCGCGACACTTCGGCGATGACCGGCAGCAGCGCGTAGATGACGTGCTGCGTCCCGGAGGCGAAGATCAGCACGTAGGTGACCAGCGGCGCGACGAAGGTGATGGAGTTCGGATGCCGGCGCATGATGCGTTCGGCGAGCCGCACCAGATAGTCCACTCCGCCGGCCGCTTCCATCGCCGCCAGTGCGGTGACCACCGCCACGATCATTCCCAGCACGCTGCCCGGCGGGCTCCCCGGCGGCAGACCGAAGCCGAAGACGAAGATGGTGAGCCCGATGCCCGCCACCGGTCCGAGCGCCATGCCGCCGAGCCGAGCGCCCACCACGATGCACGCGAGTAAGATGGCGAGTTCGATCCAGATCATGCGCGCCGACTCCGCGGAACGCTCAGTACCGATTGAAGTAGTCTTGAATGCGCGCCGGGTCCTGACTCTTCGTCAACGCCAGCTTGAGCAGCACCCGCGCCTTGGACGGGTTCAACCCCATCGCCGCGACGAAGCCGAGCTCGTCGTCGTTGACTTCGATATTGCGGCGCACGATCCCCGCCCCCACTCGGCTGGCGCGCACCACCACGACGCCCATGGCACGCGCGCGCTTCAGCGCCTCGAGGGCCGGGGTCGTCATGTTGCCGTCCCCCACGCCGGCCACCACCAGGCCCTTGGCGCCCTTGGCCACCGCCGCATCGATCAGGTCGGGAGACATGTCGGCGTGGGCGTAGATGATATCCACCCGCGGCAGTTTCTGGTCCGCGCTCACCGAGAGCTCGCTGCGCGCCGTGTTGACCTCGGTGGGGGTGCGGAAGAAGTCGCACTTGCCGAACAGGCACACGCCCACCAGGCCCTCCTCGTGCGAGCTGAACGTCTCGACGTCGGTGGTGTGCGTCTTGGTGATCGCGTGCGCGCCGTGCACGTCGTCGTTGACGCCCACCAGCACGCCGCGGCCCTGCGCGCGCGGGTCGGCGGCGAGCGCCACCGCGTTGTAGATGTTGAGCGGACCGTCGGCGCTCATGGCGGTGGCCGGGCGCATCGAACCGGTCAGGACGACGGGCTTGTCGCTCTTGACCACCAGGTTCAGGAAGTAGGCCGTCTCTTCCATGGTGTCGGTGCCGTGCGTGATCACGACCCCGTCGACGTCAGGCGATGCCACCAGCGCGTTCACCTCCGCGGCCAGCTTCAGCCAGACGGCGTCGCTCATGTCCTGGCTGCCGATCGACGCCACCTGCACGCCACGGACCTGCGCGACGTCCTTCAGCTGCGGCACCGCCTCCAGGAGCACGTCCACCGCCACCTCACCCGCCTTGTAGCCGGCATCGGTCTCCGACTTGGCGGCGCCCGCGATCGTGCCACCAGTGGCGACGATCACCACCCGCCGCGCCGGCGTGTCGGCCGTTTGCGCGGGCCGGGCAACCAACGCGCTCATCACGAGCACTCCGACGACGATGACGATTCGTTTCATCGACCTTCTCCTCTCGCTGCGATTGCTCAAGCCACGCCGAGCGCGCGTTCGCGGGCCTATCCTGTCGATCGCCTTCCGACAGTTCGCACGGCGCGCCGCCGTGGCATCTCTCCGGCGAGACGAGGCTGTAGCGTAGGAAGAGATGTGCCAGAGAGCCGCCGCTACCGCCCACCGGTGATTGGCGAGCTGGTTCGCACGATTGCGAACGGCTTGCGGCCGTTTCATCCCGAGGCTGGGAAGGTCACGCGGGACGGCTCAACGGCCGTCTTCTTCCTGTCCTCGCGCGCGCAATCGGTCCACGGCCCGGTACTGGGTGCCGGTGACGACAACGTCCGTGCGCGCCCGCAGCGTGAGCTCGACCGACTCACCGAGCTGCTTTGCCGCGGCTTGCTCCACACTGCGGACCTCCTTGGGCGCCGGCACGCGTGGCGCCGCCACCTCGGCCCGCACATGCCATCCGGGCTCGCGCCGGACGGCGTCGATGGCGGTGACGAACATGTCCGGCACGCCCTCGAGGCGCTCACGCACCGCATCCTCGACCGCTTGCCGCCGCCGTGTCTCGTCGACGGAGACGTCGCCGAAGTGCACTTCCCCGAACAGGATCCGCCCCTTGGACGTGATGTCCACCGACGCGGCCGTGCGCACCACGACGCGCACATTCGTCTCGCCCAGGCGTTCGCGCAGCAAGGCCTCGAAGCGCGCGACATTGGCCGGCGAAGGATTGCGCGGGCTTTCGATCGCAACGATGAGCACGGGCCCGCTGGGAAACTGCACCAGCTCGACATCCTTCAGCACGATGTCCTGTCGCGTCGCCACCACCTCGCGCGCCACCTGTTCCGCCTGCTGCACCAGCTGCATGTCCGGCACTAGCGGCTGCTCGGTCACCCGGCCGTTGAGGCTCAGATACGGACGCAGGTTGGTGGAACCGGTGGCGGTCACGTCCTTGGTGAGGCTGCAACGCACGAAGAGGCGCACCGGCTCGCCGAGGCGGCTGCTGAGCGCGTCCTGGATCCGCTTGACGCGCTCGGGTGAAATCACCCGCGGGGTTCCCACGGTGGAAAGGATCTCCACCGCATCGTTGGCGCGGCTGAAATCGACGTTCACCAGCGCCGTGTTCGGCTCGTGCGACAGCTGTTCGTCCAGCACGGTGGTAATCGTGCGCGTGGTGCGCAGCGTGCGGACCATGGTGACCAGGTAGTTGGTCAGCAGTCCGGTGACGACGAGCAGGCCGACCGCCGCGGGAGCGAATCGGCGCGCCAGACCGCGCAGCGAACCGATCTCCGCCCGGGTGACAAACCCGGCGGCGGCAAAGAGAACGGCACCGACCGCGAGGATGGCCAGCACGTTGGCAAAGAAGAGCAGGAAGGCGCCCCAGGCGCCCTGGTAGGCGCCGTGCGCGAGGCAGAGGCCGAGCGCCGCGATCGGCGGATTGAGCGCCGTCGCGATCGCGACCCCCGGCAGCGCGGGGCTGATGCGCTCGTCGATCATGGCCAGTCCGCCGGCGAAGCCGGCCAGCGCGGCGACGAACAGGTCGATGAGCGTGGGGCGCGTCTGGGCCAGCAGCGCGGGCGTCGGATCGAGCATGAACGGCATGAGGCCGAGCAGGAAGCAGAGCCCCGCACCGAACGCCGCACCGCCGAACTCGGCCACCAGCCCGGTGCGCAGGAGCCGCAAGTCACCGCGCATGAGGCCGAGCGAGATGCCGAAGATGGGCGTCATCAGCGGCGCCACGACGTTGGCGCCGATCAGCGTGGCGTCACTGTTGATGAGCAGCGCGAAGCCGGCGATCAGCTCGGAGAGTCCCAGCAGAACGTAGTACACGGCCGTCGGCCGGGACCCGATCTGGATATCGCTCAGCACCGTTTCGCGGCGCTCGGCCGATACCGACCCGATATCCATCAGCGCCCGCACCCATGCTTCGGGCCATGACTGCTTGCGCTCGCGCGACCCCGAATCCTCCTGCCGCCGCGATTCGTTGTCGGCCGGGCTCATGCGTGCAGGACGTTCAGTACGGGTCGAACATCGACGGCGCCGCAGAGCTCGGCGTTGGCGTCGCCCCGCTCACCTGCGTGGCGGTCGGAGACGGCGGCGGCGACTCGGGCGTGGCGGGAATCTCCGGCGCGGCGGACGGCTCCTCCGCGGCGGGGGCGGCTGGCGCTTCCGGGGCGGGTTCGGCTGGCGCCGGCGCGGCGGCCGGCAGCCGCCAGAGAAGCATGGCATTGTCCACCCAGCCCGCCTGGCCGCTCTTCTCGGATCTCACGTAGGCATAGCCGCGCTCGATCCGGTAGCGCGTCACCCGTTCGTGCAGCGCGAGCGTGCCGACCAGCTTCGATGACGCGGCGGGCTCGCGGTGCATCTCCAGCCCGGCCGCACTCGCGTAGTACACCTGCCCTGCTGCCGCCGGGGCCGGTGTCGCTGCCGCTCCGAACCAGCCGCTCACGGTCTTCTGCGCCGCGCAGCCGGTGAGACACAGCACCCCGACAAACAGCGCCGCGCGCGTCACCGCCGGTGCCAAGGCTCGCAGAGTCGACATGCGGCTCCCCCTATCGTGCCTCGCGGTTGAATGCCAGAGTCGATGCGTTGTACAGCGGTCTCTCCGGGTTCCAATTGATCCGGACCGGATACCCATGAATCAGTTGACCGAGTCGCCCGCCGCCGCGCGGTCACCCACGGCGCGGGAACTCTTCGCCGGCCGGTACCTGGACCCGGCCGACCGGCTGAACGAGATCCTCTTTGGCCTCATCATGGTGCTGACCTTCACCCTGACCGCCGGGTTCGCGACGGGTGACGGACCGGCGGCGCACCGCGAGCTCCTGCTCGCAACCATCGGGTGCAACGTCGCCTGGGGTCTGATCGACGGGGCGATGTTCCTGATGACGCGTCTGCTCGAGCGCAGCCGCGCGCAGCGCGCCCTGCGCGCCCTGCATGCGGCGGCCGACGACGCCACCGCGCTCGCGGTCGTCGACGCAGTCGTCGAGGAGACGATCGGCGGCGATGTCACCGCGGCGGCCAGTGCCGACGAACGGGCGCGCCTGGTCCGACTGATCCGCGACATGGCGCTGCGCGTGCCCGTCGGGCAGCCCCGCCTGCGCCGCGACGACCTGCTCGGCGCCGCCACCAGCGCCATGCTGGTCATGCTGACAACAGTCCCCGCCGTGGTCCCCTTCCTCCTCGTCGAGGCACCCTGGCGGGCTTTGCGACTCTCCAACCTGCTCCTCCTGCTCATGCTCTTCCTGGTCGGCTACCAGTGGGGCAAACACAGCTACACCAACCGCTGGCGGGCCGGGTTGGCGTTTCTGGTCGTGGGAATGGCACTGGTCGGAACGGCGATCGCTTTGGGCGGCTGACTTCGCCCTTTCAATTCTTCTTCCGACATCTGGGAAACGCGCGTACAAATGGCCGGCTCCGTGGAAGGCGTGCCGGTTGGCACCTTCGTTGGAGACGGTCATCCGGTGACTGACATTACGGCCGGCCCGTTGAACAGGAGGCTTCGCATGGCAAAAGAGAAGACCGGCGACGATACCGCCAAGGTCGTGCAGTTGCTCGTCGAGGTGGGTGGGATCGATACGGTGTACGCGGACGTCTATCTGCGCCGCGCGCGCGAGCTGCTGGGCAGCGTCTTTCCGGCCGAGCAGTTCAAAGCGCTGAAGGGCATCCAGCGCACCATCGATGCGACGATCAAGGAGAGCAAAGCGGCGGCACTGGCGCGCGACTGGCAGCAGGCGCAGACGCTCGCGGCGCGGGTCGAGGCGTTGCGTCAAGAAGCCCAGGACAAAGGCGGTCTGCGCGAGCTCGGCGCCAGCGTCTACGAGCCCTACGGGGTGGGGATCGACCCGTTCTCGCCGGGATTCGAGTCGCTGCCGAGCAACACCCAGGACCCCGCCGAGCTGCGCGACGCTCTGGTCGACAAGCTGAAAGCGCTGGCCAAAGCCGACGCCCCGCAGAAGACGCTCTATGAGTCGCGACAGGCGTTCTTTGCCGGCCTGGGGATCCTGCCTCGCCGTGCCGCGGTGAAAACCGCGGCGGTGACGGACAGTCGAGAGCTCGAACAGCTCGCCGCACAGGCGGCGCAGCAGGGCGACATGGCGCGCTTGCGCCAATACGCCCAGGAGCTGTCGGCGCGCAAAGCGAAGGAGGCAGAGGCCGCCGCCGCGACTCCCGAGAAAGCGCCGGAGGTGGTGGTCGACCGCGCCAGCTATCAATGCCCGCAGGACCTCGCCGTGCCCTTCTCGGCCGACGTCGCGGAGCGGGCGAAGGCGCTCGGCCTGACGGTGGCCCGCACCGAGCCGATCAAGGAAGCGCTCCCGCTGTTCGACTATGTGGTCACCCGTGTCTGGCAACCCGACTTGTCCGGTTCGGAGACCGAGCAGGAAGGGGCAATGCGCACGGAAGCCGTGGTCGACCAGGCGGGGTTGCCCAAGGAAGTATCGCAACCGGTGAAGGTCCTGATCGGACAATTTCTGCGCAACCCGTTCGTCAACTCCGGCGGGGCCCGCTACCTGCCGCTCTTCAACGTCGAGGAGGTGTTGATCGAGGACTTCGCCGAGGGTCAGGAACCGCCGGCCAACAGCGCGCTGTTGGCCGCCCTCGGCCTGGCGCAACGCCGCGGCCTCTCGCGCCTGGAGATCGACGACGCGCTGCGCGACAACGGGGCGACGATCGTCGAGAAACAGCTCGGTCTCGACCCCGTCGACTTTCGTCTGGTGTGCATTCCGCACGATCTCTACATGCGCTTCGGGCGCGATCGCGGCTGGGGCCAGCAAGAACAGCAGTGGACGCACTTCGATGGCTACCAGGTGCTCAAGAACGGCAGCTTGCGCGCCCTGGTCGGTGGCGACGCGCGCCACGGCGGGTTGAGCGATCTGGTCAGCATTGCGATCACCGATCAGCGCGAGTGCGTCGTCGCCCGCTTCGCCGTCATCCGGCGCGCGCGCCAGGTCGCTCGCTGGCGTTGACCGACCACTTGCCGGGAGGACGCATCTCAATGGCAGCGAAGAAGGTCGCGAAGAACCGCCGCGCCGCGAACGCGAACGGTGCGCCGGGCGGCGCCAAGATCGACATGAAGGAGCTCATCCGCAGGGCCCGTAAGCTGGCGAAGCCTTTCCGCGTCACCGACGGCGCCAGCTTCCGGCTGCGCGACGTCCGTCCCGCCGATACCCTGCACTTGACGTCGGAGGACAAGCCGCGCGCCAAGGAAGCGCTCGCCATGGGGATCGACGTGCTCGCCGAGCTGCAGAACCGGCTCTACGCGCAGGACCGCTGGGCGGTGCTGCTCATCTTCCAGGCCATGGACGCCGCCGGCAAGGACGGCGCCATCAAGCACGTCATGTCCGGCGTCAACCCGCAGGGCTGCCAGGTCTATTCGTTCAAGGCGCCGACCAGCGAGGACCTCGACCACGATTATCTCTGGCGCTGCATGAAATGCCTGCCCGAGCGCGGCCGCATCGGCATCTTCAACCGCAGCTACTACGAGGAAACGCTGGTCGTGCGCGTGCATCCCGAGTTCCTGCAGCAGCAGAAGCTTCCCGCGCCGCTGCTCACCAAGCACATCTGGAAGGACCGCTTCGAGGACATCGCCCAGTTCGAACGCTATCTGACACGCAACGGCGTCATCGTGCGCAAGTTCTTCCTGCACGTGTCGCGGAACGAACAGAAGCGGCGCTTCCTCGAGCGCCTCGACAACCCGGAGAAGTTCTGGAAGTTCTCGGCCAACGACGCCAAGGAGCGGGCGTACTGGGACGACTACATGGAGGCCTACGAGGACACGATCCGCCACACCGCCACCAAGGACGCGCCGTGGTACGTCGTGCCGGCCGACAACAAGTGGTTCACCCGGGTCGTGGTCGCTGCCGCGGTCATCGACGCGCTCGATTCGCTCGACCTCCACTATCCGAAGGTCGGCAAGGAACGGCAGACCGAACTGGCCGCGGCCAAACGCGTGTTGCTCGCCGGCAAGTGACCGGGGCAACGGCGGCGGAGAGGGGCGTGCGGCAGGGGAACGCTGGGCCATGGTGAGACCTCGCATCTCAGCCGACCAAGCGCTGCGGCGTTTGATCGCCGGCAACCGGCGCTTTCAGCGCGGTGCGATGCGCTTTCCCACCATGCAGAAGGAGATCCTCGCGCGGCTCGCGCAACGCCAGGAGCCCTATGCCACGATCCTCGGCTGCAGCGACTCGCGCGTGCCGCCCGAGCTCGTCTTCGATGCCGGTCTGGGTGAGCTGTTCGTCGTGCGCGTCGCCGGCAACGTCCTGTCGCCGGAAGTGAGCGGCAGCCTCCAATACGCCGGCGCACACTTGAACACCCGGCTGTTCGTCGTGCTCGGGCACGAGGGGTGCGGCGCCGTAAAGGCGGCGATGGATACGAAGCTGCGCCACGTCCGGCAGCGCGCGCGCATTCAGATTCTGGTCGAAAACATTCTGCCCGGTCTGTCCGATCTCGATCCGCGCTTGCCGCCTGCCGCGCAGCTCGCGCAAGCGGTCGAGGCGAACGTGCGCTGGACGATGCGCCAGATCCTCGACTCGCCCGAGGGAAAGCTGGCGGTGGCCAAAGGCCGCGCCCGGCTGGTCGGCGCAATCTATGAGATCGCGTCCGGTCGCGTGCGGTTCCTGTGACCCCGGCAGGTGGTATTCCGCAACGAAAAGTGTAGGGACATTCGTTCCCAGGAGCGCGACCATGCCGATCTCACCTTTAGCCGGCCAGCCGGCACCGAAGAACCTGCTCGTCGACCTCGCGCAGCTCGAACGCGCCTACTACGAGCGCGCCCCCGACACCGGCGATCCCACCCAACTGGTCAGCTTCGGCACCAGCGGACATCGGGGCTCGTCGCAGCGCGGCTCGTTCAACGAGGCGCACATCCTCGCCACGACGCAGGCCATCTGCGACTACCGGCGCGGCCAGGGCACCGACGGCCCCCTCCTCATGGGCAAGGATACGCACGCGCTCTCCCCGCCGGCCGAGCGCACCGCCCTGGAAGTGCTCGCCGCCAACCACGTGCAGACCATCATCCAGCGTGACGACGGCGTCACCCCGACGCCGGCGATCTCGCGCGCCATCCTGGTCTACAATCGCGGCCGCACCGCGCAGCTCGCCGACGGCATCGTCGTCACGCCGTCGCACAACCCGCCGGAGGACGGCGGGTTCAAGTACAACCCGCCCGACGGCGGCCCGGCCGACACCGATGTCACGCGCTGGATCGAGGACGAGGCGAACCGCATCCTCGCGGGGTCGGGCGCCGACGGCATCGACGGCGTCGCACGCGTCCCGGACGAGCGCGCCCGCGCGACCGCGACCGGGTACGACTTCCTGGCGCACTACGTCGACGACCTCGAGTCGGTCATCGACATGGCCGCGATCGCCGCGTCCGGTCTCCGGATCGGCGTCGACCCGATGGGCGGGGCGAGCGTCGCCTACTGGGGCGCCATCGGCGAGCGGTACGGACTGGACCTGACCGTGACGAACGAGCGCGTCGACCCGACGTTCGGCTTCATGACGGTCGACTGGGACGGGAAGATCCGGATGGACCCGTCGTCGCCCTTCGCGATGGCCCGCCTCGTCGCGCTGCGCGACCGGTTCGACGTCGCGCTCGGCAACGATGCCGACGCGGACCGGCACGGTGTGGTCACCCCCGGCGCGGGGCTGCTCAACCCGAACCACGTCCTGTCGGCCGCGATCGAGTATCTGTTCGGCGGGGCGCGAGGGTGGGGCAGCGGCGTGGGCGTCGGGAAGACGCTGGTGTCCTCGAGCATGATCGACCGCGTCGTCGCGGGGCTCGGACGGCGGCTGGTCGAGGTCCCGGTCGGGTTCAAGTGGTTCGTCGCGGGTCTCGTCGACGGCTCGATCGGGTTCGGCGGCGAGGAGAGCGCCGGCGCGTCCTTCCTGCGCCGCGACGGCGCCGTCTGGACGACCGACAAGGACGGGATCATCGCGGACCTGCTC
>CAYVUV010000307.1:0-17060 GCA_964455095.1 uncultured Binatia bacterium (SeqCode) | reverse complement strand
GCCCGCATCGGCGCGGCACGAGGTCGTCCCCGGCTCGTTGTTGACCAGGCAGGCCCCCGATCCGTTGCAGGTATCCGGGTTGTCACAGACCGTATCGCTCGGATCCCCGCAGGCGGTTGCCGCCGGCTCGAAGGCATCCGCTGGACAGCTTCCCGCGCCGTCGCAGAACTCCTCCACGTCGCACTCGCCCGCATCGGCGCGGCAGGAGGTCGTCCCCGGTTCGTTGTTGACCAGGCAGGTCCCGGTCGCGTTGCAGGTATCCGGGTTTTCGCAGACCGTATCGCTCCGCTCCCCGCAGGCGGTGGCCGCCGGCTCGAAGACATCCGCCGGACAGCTCCCCGCTCCGTCGCAGAATTCCTCTACGTCGCAGTCGCCCGCATCGGCGCGGCAGGAAGTCGTCCCCGGTTCGTTATTGACCAGGCAGCTTCCCGATCCGTCGCAGGTATCCGGGTTGTCGCAGACCGTGTCCGATCCGCTTCCGCAAGACGTGCCGGCGATTTCGTTCGGATGCTGACAGATATTCGAGGCTCCGTTGCACTGGTCTTCGGTGCAGTCGTTGCCGTCGTCGGTACATGATGTGCCGTTGGTCTTGAAGGTACAGACCGAGCTACAACACGACCCAGCGGACCCGTTGGCACCGCCGTCGTCACAGTCCTCGCCTCCGTCCACCGTGCCGTTGCCGCATTGGGTCGGCGTTGGTGTTGCCGTCGGCGTCTCCGTCGGTGTCGCCGTCGGCGTATTGGTCGGCGTGTTGGTATTCGTCGGCGTATTCGTCGGCGTATTCGTCGGCGTATTCGTGTTCGTCGGCGTGTTCGTCGGCGTGTTGGTGAAGGTTGGCGTTCTCGTGGGCGTATTGGTGAAGGTCGGTGTATTCGTCGGTGTCCGAGTCGGCGTCGGCGTCGGCAGATTCTGGAAATAGAAGCCGAGGTTGACGCGGCTAACGTCCCTGTCTGTGACGTCGCGGGTCTTCGACGGGTCGAAGACGACCGGGCATGAACCCGCCGTCGGAGTTACCCCGATCGCCGCCTGTACCTTCACGGTCATGGTCAGCGTCGTGCTCGTCACCGCAAACACCCGATCGATGTCGCTGTTGCTGTTGTTGGCTGGAGTCCCGCCGGTGGTTACCACTGACACGGACCCTGCCGTGACGTTGAGTTCCAGCCTGGTGTTCACGGAAGGAGTGGCGCCGTCGTTGTAGACCGTGGTCGTCCCAGTGTAGGTGATCGGACCCGTTCCGGATCCGACCTTGAACTGATCCACTCCAGCCACCGGCCCGCCCGTGCCTACCTGCTTCAAGCCGTTCACGGATGTATCGTTCCGGAGGCCGAAGTATAGATTCTGGAAGGAGCTAGGGTTCAGTCCCGTACAGGAGACCGTGGCCCCGCCAGTCACGCAGGCGTTACCGACTGCAGTGCAGCTGCCGGTGACCCCTCCCAGACCGGCATAGAACGGCCCGCCGTCGATGGTGAGTGCCGAGGCCGTCGAGGTGGCCCCGAGCATTGCCAGCACCGCGACAACCGCCACCGCGTTGGTCACATGTGACCACACAATGCGAACCGTCTTCGCGCCATAACGCACCGCAGCTGTCTGCATAGCTGTGTCTACTCCAGATCGCCGAACTAACGTCATTATGACGCCCCCCGTCAGTGCTGCTGCGGTGCTGCGCGCACCAAAATTTGTTACCACGAGCCGTGCGAGCCGTGGCTGCCGTGCGAGCCGTGACTGCCGTGCGAGCCGTGCGAGCCGTGGCTGCCGTGACTGCCGTGCGAACCGTGCGAGCCGTGGCTGCCATGGCTGCCGTGCGAACCGTGCGACGCGTGCGACATGTGCTGCGCCAACAGCATCTTCTCGCTGTTGGGCTCTGTGCGCAGGGCTTGCGCCGCCTCGGATGCGTCGAGCGCCGCCACCGGCTTCACCGCCTGGCGCGCCTCGTCCGGGCTGAGGAAATCAAGGGGCTTCTTCCGCAACGACGGAAGTCCGTTCTTCTTTTCGCTCATGGTCGCTCCTTCACCCTGGGCACATCGTCAATGATAACGCGCGCCGATCAACCCGATATGCACGGCCTATCGAACAGCCGTGCCGAGGACGCCTCAACGCAACCTCGCGGTGGCCCCGAACCGTTGAGCGCGCTCCGCTTGCGGCAGCAGCGCAGTCACCAGGGACTCGTGTTGGCGGTCGGCCTCGTTCGCCGCGAGCACATGGGCGACTTCGGCCACGGCCTGCGCCAAGCCCTCTTCGGTGGGCAGGTCGCCCTGTCCGCCATTCATGACGACGAGATCCAGCTGCTGGGTGTACACCAGGCCTTGCGGGCTCCCGTCGTTGCGGCAGAGATGCACTCGATGCGCCCGCCCCCGCTCGTTTTGCAGGGTCAAGACGAACGAGCCGCTCTCGACTCCGCTCAAGTCAGCTACGCGCCAGCCGTGCGCGACCAGCGAGCCTACCGCGAGTGGACGCAGTAGATCCCACGGCGGCGGCCCGCTCGGCGCGGTTGCTTCCGTCACCTGAGGTGCGGCCGGCGGGTTCGCCGAGCGGATCCCATCGCCGTCTCCCAGGCGAGTTGTTGACTGCCCGCTATGCGACAGAGCTTCCGCCCGCCCCATACCAGCAGCCAAAGCCACGGTCGCGCCGGCGACGCCAGCTGCGACCTTCCCGACGAATGCGCGCCGCGACAGCGCCGACTTCTCGATTTTATCTTGCACGGAAATGCCCCCCCTTTGTGACAAGGATAGTGCCCTATCAGTCGGGTTACCACGTGCCGACAAGGTTAGTAAAGAATATTGTGCGCGGCGCCATAAAATAGTCCGACACAACTCCGAGTCGAAATATCACATCCTGAGATGCCCTCGCGGGCGGGCGGATCGAAGGCATGCGCGGCGATAACCGAGAGGCGCAGGGTCCCTGAAACACGCAACGGGACATACGCAGTGATCACGATCCACATTCTCGAGCGAGCCCAGAAGGGCGTCCAAACCGGGCGGCGTGCGTGGCGGAATCGCGCCCCCCTTGCGCCTCAAGGCGATCGGAGAGAAAACATTGGCGTCTGGATTTCCAATCTGATACGGCCTCTTAGCAGGGTTCAAGGGGGAAGCGGGGAAGTGATTTTCCCGGTCTGGGCCGAGCGTCCCAGGCGGACAGCACCATCAAAGTGGAATCCGTTCCACACACAAACATATCCGAAATCGAAACAGCCATCCCCTGGCCCACGACATCACCAGCTGGCGTATGCGGTCCAACGACGAAAGAACACAGCACCCAGCTCGGCAAGCGCGCAAACCCGAGGTCGACCTGCGATTGACACTGGTCGCCGGCGGGCCGGTGTTGCCGTGGCGAGCGGATGCGTCGGCGGGCCGGAACGAGCTGCCGTCCAGCGAGATCATCCGCGCCGCGCAGGCGGTCGGCACTCGACCTGGGGCGTTCTTGATCGGCGGAGGAGATCCGCTCCGGCGCAGCGATGCGCGCGAACTGCTGACCGAGCTCGCACGCCTCCGCCCGGGAAACCTCGGCGTGCACACGCTGGGTGAAGGCCTCACGACCGCGGTCGCCAAGCGCTTGCGCTCGGTCGGGGTGCAGCGCGTGCAGATTCCCTTTCACTGTGCGCGCCAGGATGCGCACGACTGGCTGGTCGGCCAGGCCGGGGCACTCAAAACCGCGCACCGCGCGATTCGCGCCTGCCTCGACGCGGACCTGCCCGTTGCCGCGGACATCGTCCTGACGCGGCCGACGATGCCGCATCTGGCTGAGACCGTCGAGGTGCTGGCCCGCGTGGGCGTGCGCGCAATGTGCGTGCGTCGCCTGACCGCATCCGACGCGAAAGGTCCCGAGTTCGTGCCGCTGTCGCCGCGGCTCGAGTTGCTTGAGGAGAGTCTGGAAGAAGCAGCTGCGGCCGCTCTTCAGCGGCGCGTGCGCCTGATCTTGCGCGACCTGCCCCTGTGCGCGGCGCCGCGCCTGCGCCCGTTGTTTGCGACTCCCGGCAGTGAAGTCTGGGTGATGCAGGACGGCACCGCCACGACGCGCGCGGAAGCAGGCACCGGCTGCGCGAACTGCCCTGGTTCGCCCCAGTGCGCCGGCGCGCCGGCGGACTATGTCGCGCGTTTCGGCTGGGAGGAGCTCATCGACCCGCAGGCGACTGCCGTGCGACTGCGCGAGAGCGTGGAGGATCAACAGGCCGTGCGCACCTCGGAGCCGATGGTGTTCACATGGCGCGGCCCGCACCGCGTGCGCTGCGAGGCGTGTGCCGAGGGCACGGACGACAGAACGAAAGCGCCGCAACCACACGAATCGACCCGCGCGGTGCGCGCGCGCATGGTGCAGGCAGCACGGTTTCGGCCCTCAGTGTTGCGTCTGGTCGGCGCCGACCTTCTCGCGCATCCCCAGGCCGCCCTGTTGATCTATGACGCGGTGCGCTTGTTTCCGCAGGTGGAAGTCGCCGGCGAAGCCAGCGCGGTGGTCGATTGGTCGGATCTCGATCTGCGCCGGGTGAAGGATCTTCGCCGCATCGATGTCGCCTTCTACGGACCCGACGCGCCGACTCACGATGCGCACTGCGGCATTCCGGGCGCGTTCTCGGCGACGCTGCGCGCCGTCGAGAACTTGCGCAAACAAGCCAAGGTCCCCGTCGGCGCGTATGCCATCCTGCACGACACGCGCCCGGTCGCGGCTTTCGCCGAGGCCTGGAGCCGCGGCGATCTGCCCGGTGAGCCCCGTTTTCGGCTGTCGGCCCGCGGCGCCTCGCTGGACGAACTGCTTCACAGTGCGCGCGCGCTACCGCCCGGACCGACGCGCGCGGCGCTGATGGCCGTGCTCCCGCAGTGTTTGTGCGAGCAGGAAGGACTCGGCGGGGAACACCGGAGCTCGGTGAACGAGCCTGCTCCGCAACAGAGCGTTCAGTTTGGCAGGAGCGTACCCTATCGACCATGCGGATCCGATCCGATCGGCGCTTTCGAGACCTGCCGGGACGGCGCAGAACCATGCGCCACCCCGGGGTGTCCCGGAACGGCGGTCGGGTGGCAAAGCTCAGTGAGGTCTAAGCGATGGACGGTCAACATCTAAAGCAAAGGATGCTGGAGCGCGAGCGCGTCGCCAACGTCAAGAAACACTGGGTACGCCTCGTGACTGCATGCAGCAGTCGCTGCATCTTTTGTTTGGATACCGACACGCCGCGCGGCGTGTACCTGCTCGAGGAAGACGTGCGCCGCGAGCTCCGGCGCGGGCGCGAGGAACTCCACGCCGACAAGGTGATCCTCTCGGGTGGCGAGGGTTCGATCCACCCCAAGTTCGTCGACTTCATTCGCTACGCAAAGGAAATTGGCTACGACCGTGTGCAGACCGTCACCAACGGCCTGATGTTCTCGCGCCGCGACTTCTACCTGGCGGCCGTCGAGGCGGGCCTGGGGGAGATCACGTTCAGCTTGCACGGCCACACCGCCGAGCTGCACGACCGGCTGACCGGCACCCCCGAAGCCTTTCACAAGCTGATGAAGGGCATGATGCGCGCCCTGCGCGACGGCCGCATCATCGTCAACGTCGACGTCTGCATCAACAAACAGAACGTGGCGTACATCGATCAAATCGTCGACCTCTGCCTGTCGGTGGGCGTGCACGAGTTCGATCTCCTGCACGTGATTCCGCAAGGGGTGGCGTTCGAGAACCGCGCCGATCTCTTCTACGATCCGGTCGAGCACCTACCGCGGTTGCAGAAGGTGTTCCGCCTCAACCGCCACCCGAACGTGGTGATCTGGACGAATCGGTTCCCGGTCGAGTTTCTCGAGGGCCTCGAAGACCTGATCCAGGATCCGCACAAGATGATCGACGAGGTGAACGGCCGCCGATTCCAGGTCCGCCGCTACCTGGACGAAGGGGTGCCGCTCGAGTGCCGAGACAAGGAGCGCTGTCAGTACTGCTTCATCGAGCCGTTCTGCAATACGGCGGATCGAGTCGTCGAACGGCAGAACACCGCCAGTTGGGATGTGTGGTGGGTCGGCCAAGCCGACGAAGCGCAGTGGTCGACGTACGCCGGCCTGACGCCAAAAGATCTGCCGTTCGGCGCCGCCTATCTCGGCTTCGAGGTCGACGATCTGACCGCGCTCGAGCGCTTGCCGGTGAACGAGCAGATCGGCATCCATGTGAAGCCGAAGCAGGTCTCGCGCCTGATCGACCGCGCGCTGGTGGGCAACCCGATTCTCGTCAGCGCGTCCGATGCAGATCAGCTCGATGTGCTGATGGCCGGGCCCGAGCTACCGGCCGGCGTCGATCTCGAGGTTCAGCTCAATCAGTCGACCGCCCCGTGGCTCTTGGCTCACCGCGAACGCGTGCAAGCCTCGCTGTCGCGGTTGCGCCTGCATCAGCCCAGCCACGAGTTCCTCAAGGACGCCACCGAGAACGACGTGCGCAACCCGAAGGAGTTCTTCGCCCAGCTCGACTTGCCGGTGCGGGTCAGCGGCTTTCCCGCGTGCCTGACACCGAACGCGCAGCTGGCCGAAGTGACCAAGGTGCTGCCCAAGACCTTGTTCGATCCGGAGAACGGACGCGTCGACACGCGCCAACTTTCACACCTGCACGTCGCGGAGGGCTACTGGGGCAAGTCGCTGCGCTGCCGCGACTGTCGCTTGAATGCGCGCTGCGACGGGGCGCACATCAACTTCCTGCGCGATCAGGGTTTCGCCCAGCTCGAGCCGTTGCGCGCGGGCGCGTGGGCGGACGAGGCCGAGAAGCAGATGCTGCAGCTGCGACCACAGCCGCCGCAGCGCTTGCGCGACGGCAGACCCCTCGAGCCGGTGGCGCCCAGCCTGCCCGGGTTTGCGCCGGCGGAGAAAGCCCCCATCGATCAGCTGATCGTCGAGTCGCAAAGAGCGCGCGAGGCGCGCGAGCAGCGACGCCAAGAACTGCAGAGCGCGCCGCCGGCATAGGAACTTCAGGAACCCACCATGGCGAATCTCGGCTACCTTCAACTCACGCGGAACTGCTACCAGAAGTGTCAATTCTGCAGCAACCCGCCTACCGGGGTGCATCTGAACGAAGAGCAGATGCGCGCCAACATCGACCACCTGGTCGAGATGGGGTACGACGGCGTCATCCTCACCGGCGGCGAACCGAGCACATCAGAGCACTTGCTCCCGGCGCTGGCCTACGCGCGCGAACGCAATTTGTTCAGCCGCATGATCACCAACGGACAGAAGCTGGCGGACAAGGACTTCTTCAAGCGCTGTGTGGACGGTGGGCTGACCCATATTCACGTCTCGCTGCACAGCTACCGGCGCGAGGTGCACGACTTCATCACGCAGTATCGCGGCGCCTGGGACATTCTGGTGCAGTGCCTGCGCAACGTGCCCGACATGGGGATCACCTGCGACATCAATACGGTGATCAACGTCTATAACTGCGACCATCTGCACGAAAACGTCCAGTGGATCAGCGAGAACTTCCCGTTCATCCGGCACTTCGTCTGGAACAACATGGATCCGGACGGCAACCGCGCCGAGGAGAACCCCGACTGCATTCCGCGGCACTACGAGTTCCAGGCCTCCCTGGAAAAGGCCATGGACTATCTCGTCAGCACCGGCCGCACGTTCCGCGCCGAGCGCGTCCCCCTGTGCTACATGCGGCGCTTCGCCTGGGCCTCGACCGAGGCGCGCAAGATCATCAAAGAGGAAGAGCGCTGTATCCGTTTCCTCGACTACAAGGGATTCATCCACCAGAAGGAATTCCTGCACGGCAAAGGCACGGCCTGTGACGCCTGCCGTTTCGACCCGATCTGCGCCGGCATGTTCTCGATGGCCAAGACGTTCGATGAACGCGAGCTGTCGCCGATTTTCGAGGACCCGACCGACGTGGTCGTCAAGGTCCTCGGCGAGCAGCCGTCGCCGGAACTGTTGACGCGCCTGCTCAATCGGCGCGGCCGGCGCTCGCAGACCGAACAACCGTCGCTGGAGAAGCGGCAGCAGGCCCTGCAGCGGGCGCTCTGACCATGCCGCGCATCCTGTTCGTCAACCCGCCGCTGGTGCTCGATGAGGATTTCATCGACTACCCGTACTTCGCCAACCACGGACCGTTGGCGTGTGCGGGGTTGGCGGCGCGCGCGGGCGCACAGGTCGACGTCTACGACGCCTTCGCCCTGCCCGGCTCGGGACGCCATCGCCGCACCGAAGGCGGCTACGTGCTCGGCGTCGAGCACGAGGAGTTCACCGCCGACTTGCCCGACAGTCCGTACGACGTCGTGGTGCTCGGCGCCACCGTCTTTCTGCGCATCGAATCCGCGCACGCCGAAACCCGCGAGCTGATCGCCGCCCTGCGCGAGCAATACCCGGGCGCGGTGCTGCTGCTGTGCGACGGGTACATCGGCGGGCAGCACTACCTGGACTACGACGGCGATGCCGTCCTGGCCCAGTACCCCGAGTTCGACGCCATCCTCAAGTATCCCGGCGAGCGCTTCTTCAACGACCCGGACTATCTCGGCACCCTGCGCGGTGCGCGGCGCGTGCTGCGCGAGGCGGGCGCGCGCGGCGGCGATCCGCTCGAGCCCTTTTATCTCCTCGACGGCATCGATGTCGGCCAATACGACCAGTTTCTGCACCGCTGCTTCGGCGATGGACGATGGCAGAACACGTTCGGCGTCGGCGTCGGCACGCGTTCGTTCGTCACCAGCATGGGGTGTCCGCACAAGTGCATCTTCTGCACCAGCAACCCCGGCTGGCGCGATACCGGGCGCAAGCTCTACCAGCCCATCCCGCTGACGCGCCTCAAGCACTGGGCCTATCTGCTGCGCACCGCCTTTGGCGCGAACAAGCTGATCGTCCTCGACGAGATGGTGAACGTGCGGCCGGACTTCACCGCCCTGCTGCGCGTCCTCAACGGGTTGGACTTCACCTACGACTTTCCCAACGGCATGCGCGCCGACCACCTCGATCGCGAAGATGTCGAGCTCATGCAGGGCCGCGTCAGTATGCTCAGCATCTCGGCCGAGAGCGCCACGCAGAGCGACCTCGAAGGCGCGATCGGCAAGGGCCAGAAGCTCGAAGCCATCTACCGCGTCGCCGCCTGGTGCCATGAGCTGGGCGTGCCGCTGATGACGCACTACATCATCGGGTTTCCGTGGGAGACGCCGGCGCACATCACCGCGACGCTGGAGCTCGCCTGGGATCTGCACGAGCGCTTCGGCGCCTGGCCGTCGATGCAGTTCGCCACGCCCATTCGCGGCACGGCCCTGCACGAGCAGTGCGTGTCGCTCGGCCTGATCCCACCGGAAGGCATCGATCTCAAGGACGGGGCGCTGTTCCAACACCGGCCCTGCTTCGAGCCGCCGCATTGTCCGCCCGGCTACGTGGCCAAGGCGCGCGCCGCCTTCGACATGAAGATGGCGGCCAGCAATGCCCGCAAGCTGATCATGAACATCACGTACAAGTGCGCCAACCGCTGCGTGTTCTGCGCCACCGGCGATCGCATCTCCGCCGCCCTGAGCTGGGAGAAGATCGAGGAGATTCTGCGCCAACACCGCGCGGAGGGCACGGATCAGCTGGACATCGACGGCGGCGAGCCGACGCTGCATCCGCGCCTGGTCGACGCCATCACGCTGGCGCGGGATATCGGTTACCGCTCGATCAACGTCACCACCAACGGCCGCACGATGCGCGATGCGGCGCTGGCCCAGTCCGTACTCGAGAGCGGGATCACCCACTTACTGATCTCCCTGCACGGTGCCACCGCCGAGGTCCACGACGCCGCCACCGACGCGCCGGGAAGTTTCGACCAGACCATCCGCGCCATCGACAACGTCATGGCGCTGCGCCCCGCGCATGTCGACACCGGCATGAACGTCACCATCGTGCGCTGCAACGTCGACCACCTGATGGCGCTGACCGAATTGGCCGTGGCGAAAGGGTTCCCAAAGATCAACTTCCAGTTCACGACCCCCTTCGGTCGGGCGTACGAAGACGTCGTTCCGCCGCTCGACGAAGCCGCGCGCGCGGTGATGGAAGTCATCGACCACTACGCCGACCGCATCCAGATCCACGTCATCAACGCGCAGTTCTGCGCCTTCCCTGGCTACGAGCAGTACGTCGCCGGCGACCTGCAGAAGCTCGGCCGCACGATGATCTTCGCGGCCGACCCGCGCTTCCCCGAGCAGGTCAATCTGTACGAATGGCTGGGAGCGCGGCGCGAGAAGCGCGCGGTGTGCGCGGAGTGCCCGTGGACGACCGTCTGCGAAGGCTTCCAGGTCTTCACCCAGGACAAGCCCGACATGCGCGTCGAACGCGCGCGCGCGGTCGTCGCGGTGGCGTAATGGCGTCGGTGAAGTTGCGCGAGCAGTGGTTCGACTACGCCGACGTCCTGGTCGACGTGCAGATCGGCTACGCGTGCAACGTACAGTGCGACTACTGCTCGATCACCGACGAGATGCGGCAGGAGAACATGGCCACTGCCGCCGTCATGTCGATGCTCAGCGACGCGCGGGCGCGCGGTGCGACCAAAGTCGCTTTCGGCGGCGGCGAGCCGACCATCCGTCGCTCACTGCTGCCCCTGGTGCGTTGGTGCCGCGATCGCGGCTATCGCTCCATCAAGGTCCCGTCGAACGGCCTGATGTATTCGTACCGCGCCTTCGCGGAGGAAGCATCCAGTGCCGGGATCACGGATTTCCACATCTCCTTCATGGCGCACACGGCGGAGCTCTACGAGAAGATCATGGGCAAGCCCGGCGCCCTCGGCATGGTCACCGAAGGCGTGCGCAATCTCGCCGCGCTCGGCCATGCCCCCGTCGGCGACCTGATCATCAAGAGCGACACCTGGATGCACCTGGCCGACATCGTCGAGCATTGGGCCGGCCTCGGCATCAAGACATTCAACCTCTGGCTGGTCTCGCTGTCGGATCGCAACAAAGACAACCTGGCCTCGCTGCTGCCGGTCAGCGAGATGCGCGACGGCATCGCGGCGGCGTTCGATCGCGGCACGCAGCTCGGCGTCACCGTGCGGTCGCGCCACATTCCGCGCTGCATGCTGCCGGGCTACGAGGCCCATATCGCTGATCTGCGCGAGGACAAGGTGTTGGTCATCACGCCGCGCGCGTCGTTTGCGCTGTGGGAGTCGCGAATCTCCCCCAACACCTACGGGGAAAAGTGCACCGGGTGCCGGCATCAGCACGGTGTCTGCCTCGGGCTGCGACGCGATTACCTGGAGCGCTACGGAGACGAAGAGGTCCGGCCCGAGTACGCCGCGGAGGCGACGACCGCAGCGTGACGAGTGGCGAAGCCACGGCTTGCCGCCCGGCAGCCGAGGCGATGCATGCCAGCAACCGGTTGAAAACCTCCCGCGCGTCGCACATGCTTGCGGAAAGTACCTGCAGGAAAGTTTGAAAGGACCATGACACAATCACAGATGGAAACCCTGGACGCGACGACGTCCACCCTCACCCTGTCGCTCGATGTCGGCCTGTACCCGCGCGGCGTGCTGTATGCGGCAGCGTACGTATTTCTCGACCGCGCCTACGTCCTGCTCGACCGTGACGGCACGCGCTTTCTCGTCCACCTGCGCGGCAAGCAGCCCCTGGACCAGGCGACGCTGCGGGCGATGGCCGGTGAGTTCGAAAACGAGCTGCTGGCCCAGGCCCTGCGCCTCAAGGTGTCGAAGGCGAACCAGCGCATCATCGAAGACATTACGTCCCTGGCCATTGCCGGGGCGGTCGGCCTGGGCTCGAGTAGCGGCGATGCGGCAGCGGACGACTTGATGATCGATATGCAGGACCCGGCCGAAGACGGCTTTCTGGACGACCCGCTCGGTCTCGCGACGCCCTGGGAAGCCAGGAAGAAGGACGCAGAGTGACGATGGCGACGACCAGCACCGCCGGGACCGCGACCGTGAAGCTCCACCGCGCCCTGTACGCGCAGGACGCCATCGCGGAAGCGGCCACCACCTTCGCCGATTTCGCCTCGTTTGCCGTCCGCCCGGAGGGTGACCACTACATCGTCGACGTCACCGGGATCACGGCCGATGTCGAAGGCGACGTCGTCGCCGAGTTCTGCAATTTCGCGCTCGCCAACACCGCGGTGCGCAGCAAGAGCCGCCATGCTTGACGCAACCAAACCGATCGATGCGAGCGCCGGCGCGAACGCGGCGACGCCCCTGTTGCCGCGCGGACGCCAGGTCGACTTCACCCACCTCTCGAGCCCGAACGACTGGAAGCCCGAGTTCGCCTTTCCCTACAACCAGCGCACCGTTGGCCAGAAGGTCTTGATCAGCAACGACCTCGGCGACTGGCTGCTGCTGACGCAGGACGAATTCCGCGCCTTCATCGAGGGACGGCCCCAGCCGGGCGAGCCGCTGTACGAGAAGCTCAAGGGTGGCAATTTCATCGCCCGCGAAGTCGACCTCCACGCGCAAGCCGACCGCTGGCGGCGCAAGAAGGAATACCTCTACGCCGGCCCCACCCTGCACGCCTTCGTGCTCACTCACCGCTGCAACCACGGGTGTCAGTACTGCCACAGCTCGATCGTCGGCATGGAACGCACCGACACCGACATGTCGATCGAAGTCGCCGAGCGCGGCGTCGACTTTGCCTTTCAGACCACGGCCTGGGCACTGACGATCGAGTTTCAAGGCGGCGAGCCGACGGCCAACTGGGACGTGCTGCGCCACATCGTCGAGTACGCGCGCAAAAAGAACGTCGAAGCGAAGAAGGTCCTGTCGTTTGCGCTGGTGACCAATCTCTCCTTGATGGACGAGGAGAAGCTTCAGTTCCTGCTCGATCAGCACGTGCAGATCTGCACCAGCCTCGACGGCCCGCCCGACCTGCACAACAAGATTCGCATCTTCAAGGGCGGCAACAGCCACGAGATGCTCGTCGGCTGGATGCGCAAGATCAACCAGCGCTATGCCGACATGGGTCTCGACAAGAACCACTATCGGGTCGAGGCGCTGCCCACCATCACGCGCCCCAGTCTGACGCGCTGGAAGGAGATCGTCGACCAGTTCGTCGAGGTCGGCTGCCGGGCCATCTTCCTGCGCAAGCTCGATCCGTTCGGCTTTGCGGCCAAGAGCGTCAAGACGCTGGGCTACACGATGGACGACTTCCTCGAGTTCTACGCCAACGCCGTCGACTACATCATCGAGCTCAATCGCCAGGGCATTCAGGTCATGGAGCGGCACGCCGCGATCATGCTGAACAAGATCCTCGCCGACGAGGAGCCCAATTACCTCGACCTGCGCATCCCCGGCGGCGCCTGCATCGGTCAGCTCGGCTATGCGCCGGACGGGAGCATCTACTCGTCCGACGAAGGGCGCTTCGTCGCCTCGATGGGCGACGACATGTTCAAGGTCGGGACGGTCTACGACAGCTACCGCGACATCATGACCAGCGCCGGGACGCGCGCCCTGGTGATGGCCGGCTTGAACGACGGCCACCCGGACTGTGTGAGCTGCGTCTACAAGCCCTGGTGCGGGCAGCAGGTGGAGTACAACTACAAGACCCAGGGCAGCCTGCACGGACACATGCGCGACTCGACGTGGTGCAAGAAGCACAAGTCGATCTTCGACTACCTGATGCACAAGCTCGAGTCGGCCGACGAGCGCGACATGGAGATGTTCCGCCTGTGGACGACCAATCGCACGCTGGATCACTTCATCGTCCAGTGACGACGACCACCGAGTGACGCGACCACGCCGCGGCGAGGAGCGCCAGCGCGCGCCACGTGATCAAGCACCGCCCGGCGCAGGCTGGCGCACGCTGGCCGGCATCGCCCTGCTGGTCGTCACCACGTCCGTCGCCTACCGCCCCTGCCTCCAGGGCGGCTTCATCCTCGACGACAACGTCAACGTCACCGAGAACCAGCTGATCAAAGCTCCGGACGGCCTGCTGCGGTTCTGGACGACCGCCGATGCGGTCGACTACTGGCCCGTCACCAACAGCTCGCTGTGGCTCGAATGGCGGCTGTGGGGGATGAACCCCACCGGATACCACGCCACCAACCTGCTCCTGCACATCGCCACGGCATTGCTGCTGTGGACCGTCCTGGCCCGCCTGGCCATTCCCGGCGCCCCTCTGGCGGCGGCGCTGTTCGCACTGCATCCGCTCAACGTGGAGTCCGTGGCGTGGATCACGCAGCGCAAGAACCTCCTGGCGCTGGCGTTCTCCCTTGCGGCGACCCTCTGGTACCTCAAGTCCGAGACGCGATCGCCGCCGGCTGGCCAGCGCGCTCCGCAGGTCGCAGACCGATGGTTCTGGCTGAGCCTGGCGGCATTCGTGTTGGCCATGCTCAGCAAGGCATCAGTCGCCATCTTTCCCATGTTGCTCCTGGCCATCGTCTGGTGGCGACACCCGCTGACGGCGCGCGACGCGGTGCGGATAGGACCGTTTCTGCTCGTCAGCGCCGTTCTGATCCTCGTCAATATGTCGTTTCAAGCCCGCTTCGTCGCCAACCTGCCGCCGATCGGGTTGACCGAGCGCTTGCTCGGCGCCGGGGCGGCGGTGTGGTTCTACCTCGCCAAGGCCCTGCTGCCGCTCAACCTCTCGTTCGTCTATCCGAAATGGCACATCCGCACGGACCAGCTGATTTGGTGGCTCCCTCTTCTGGCCGCTGGCGCCACGACCGGCGCGCTGTGGTGGTGTCGCCTGGGCTGGGGCCGCCCCCTGTTGCTGGCCTGGGTGTTCTTCTGCGTGTCGCTTGCACCCGTCATGGGCTTCACGAATGTGGGCTTCATGGAACACTCGCTGGTCGCCGACCACTACCAGCATGTGGCACTCATCGGCGTCGTGGCCCTGGTGGCAGCGGGCTGGGACGCGTGGCGGCAGCGCGCACACGGTCCGACCCGGTGGGTGCCGAACGGCGTGGCGATCGCTGCCTGCGCGGTGCTCGCGCTCCTGACGTGGCGACAGAGCGCGCTCTACACCGACGCCATCACGCTGTATCGGGCAACCCTGGTGGCGAACCCGGATTCGCCGTTCGTGCACAACAACCTGGGCCTCGCCCTGCTCGATGCCACCCGGCAGCAAGACGCGATCGAACAGTTCGAGCACGCGCTGCGGCTCAAGCCCGAGTATCCCGAGGCCCACTTCAACCTGGGGAGAACGCTGCTCGAGAAGGATCGAGTCGGCGAGGCGATTGCCCACTACCAGGAAGCCGCCCGGCTCAAGCCCTATCTATCTGAGTATCGCTACCACCTCGGAACGGCGCTGGCGCGGAATCACCAATTCCAGGAGGCAATCGATCAGTTCGAACAGGCCCTGCGCCTCTTTGGTGATTCTCCCGCCGCCCACAACAATCTGGGCGGCGTCTTGCTCGAAAGCGGGCGAGCACAGGAGGCGATCGAACACTACGAGCGGGCGCTGCGGCTCGATCCTGATTTCGCCGCGGCGCATGCCAACCTCGCCAAAGCCCTCCGACAAGTCGGACGACACCGAGAAGCAATCGAGCACTTCGCAGCCGTCGCGCGACTCAACCCCGATTCCCCCGGCGCGCACAACGACCTCGGCGTGGCGCTGGCCGACGCCGGCCGACTCACGGAGGCCGTGGACCACTTCCAGGCCGCGTTGCGGCTCGAGCCCGACGACCGAAACGCGCAGGCGAACCTGGAAGAGGTTCGTGCCATGATGGAGAAGGCGACGGCCAACTGACCGTTGCGGCATGATTCTGCGGTGTGGTAACCGGCATAGAGAGATGAGTCGTGCGGTTGTTCCGGAGGTTCCCGGCCGGGGCCTTGTCCTGCCGGATGCGGGGAACGAGACCCCAGCCCTGGCACGATCCTACGGGCGCTATCTCGCCGGTTGCTGCCAGCGATTTTTGACGATCGAAGGGGATCTACCCGCGGCGCTGCACTCTGCCCACGAACGCATCGCCCGATTGGTGCGGCTGGCGCTGCAGGGCAACCAGCGGGCGATGGTGAGCTGCTTTGCCTCGCCGATGGTCGGCACGCCACTGCAATGCCTGCAGTTGCGCCAGGAGCTCGAAGAGTACCAGGCGCGCATCGACCGGGCCGGGGCGGAGATGTTGCCACACCTGCTCTTCGAGATGGCGCTGCGGCAACTCATTCCCAACGGCCAATCGGTGCTGTGGGAGCACGGCGCGCCGCCCCTGACCTCGATCGCGATTGGCGGCGAGCTGATCCCGCCGCCAGGAGCCACGGGCCTGCGGTTCTCCACCAGCCACCTGGCGGCCGTGTGCGGCGGATCCGAGCTGGCCCGGCTGCCATTATCCCCCGACGCCCTGCACAACGCCCGTGCCGACGACGCGAGCGGTTTCCGCTTCGAGCGGCGCTTTCGGCGCATCGGCAAGGTGACGCACCTTGCCACCGTCGACTACAATCCCATCGCTGCCTTCGAAGCGCACCCCGAAAAGGCCGGCAATCACATCGACCTTGGCGACCACTCAGAGGAAGAGTGGATCAGCATCCTGGACGAGTCCTTCGAGCTGGTCGAACGCTTCATGCCGGGCGAGTTCGCCGAGATGCGGACCATGCTCCACCAGGTCATCCCCATCGGCTACGACACCGTGCGACACTTGTCCGCCTCCTACCGCGAAGCCGTCGGCACCATCTATCTCACGCTCCATCCGAGCGTGATGATCATGACTGAGGCCATCATCCACGAGTTCCAGCACAACAAGTTCAACGTCTCGGCGTATGACGCCGAGTACCTGTCCAACGCCTTTCACCCGCTGTACAAGAGCCCCGTGCGCCCCGACCCGCGCCCGCTGTGGGGCATCGTGCTGGCCGTACACGCGTTCCTCCCGGTCGCCGAGCTGTATCGCCGCATGCGCGACGCCCAACACCCCTTGAGCGCGCAGCCGGACTTCGAGCGGCGCATGGCCGAGCTCGACCTGAAGAATCATGAAGGCATGGAAATGCTGCGCGCCCACGCGCAGCTCACCCCCGCCGGGCGCGCGCTGTTCGATGACCTGACCGCCCTCGAGCACCGCCATCTGGCCGAGCGGACCGCGCGTGGCCTCGCGAATACCCCGACCGAGATCCATCTGGCTTGACCCGCGGGTGCAGCACAGCGGGCGATTTGGGGGGCGATTTGCATTGCACCGAACTGGACGGCTGTGGTAGCACCATAGCGATTGGACAACTCCGACAACCTT
>CAYVUV010000306.1:0-4418 GCA_964455095.1 uncultured Binatia bacterium (SeqCode) | reverse complement strand
CGCCGCCGCCTTTCGCTTCGATCCACTCGGCGAGTTGCGCATGCAATTCGGCGCGCTTCCCCTTGAGAAGACGACGGTAGGCTGCGTCGCGGATCAGCACGTGGTGAAAGCGCAGCACCGGCTCGCCGAGGAACCAGCCCGTGTCGGGTTCGATCAGCTCAAAGCGGCGCAGCGCTTCGAGGCGCACGTCGAGCTCGCTGCCATTGCGACCGAGCAGCGCAGAGAGCGCGGCGCGGGAGAACTGGCGGCCGACGACGGATGCGTGCTCCAGGACCGCGCGCTCCTCGGGACGCAGGCGCTCGATGCGCGCAGCCAGCAGCGCTTGAATCGTCGGCGGCATCTCCAGCGCCGCCAGGTTTGCCCCAATGGTCCAACGGTCGCCCTGGCGCTCGATGGCGCCTTCGTCCACGAGCATTCGCACCAGTTCGCCGACGAACAGCGGATTGCCCTCGGTGGTCGAGAGCACCTTGGCGGCGACGGCCGCCGGAAGGTCGCTTGCGCCGATGACGTTGGCGGCGAGCTGCATGGCCGCGCCCGCATCGAGGCCGCCGAGCGTGACGACGTCGGAAACGAGACCCCCGCGTGTCACCAGCGAGGAGCGCAGGTCGCGAAGCTCCGGCCGCGCACCGATCAGGACCAGCAGCGCTACGCCGCTGCCCCACTGCACGAGGTGCTCGACCAGATCGAGCAGCAGCGGCTCGGCCCAGTGCAGGTCGTCGATGACGAGGACAACCGGCCTGACCGTCGCAAGCCCCGTGAGGAAACGTCGGACGACGAAGAACGTCTCTTCGGGCGACGAGGGAGAACCGGCCAGCAGCGCGGCAATGCCCCCTGCAATCCGGTTGCGCTCGCTGTCGCTGGTTGGGATCGCCGCCTCGACGATGCGCTGCAGTCCCTCCGCCTCTTCGCCCTGACTGTCGCGCCCGGCGCCGAGATACTCCCGCAGTGCGCCGGCAATCGGCGCAAATGTCGCACCGCCGGCAGCATCGCAGTGCGCCGCGATGACGGTCGCGTTCTCGCCGACGCTTTGGATCACCTCGCCGATCAGCCGCGACTTGCCGAGGCCGGGCGAGCCAAGCAGTACGACAAGGCGCGCGCCGGGCTGAGCGGCAGCTGCATCGAAGACCGCAGTGATCCTGCCCATCTCCTCGTTGCGTCCGACGAAGGCTGCGGTCGCCACGCCGGTCGGGCGCTCGAGCGAGACCACGCGCCACGCTCGGACCTGCTCGGCACGACCGCGGAGCACGACGCTTCCCAGCGTCTCCAGCGTCACGCGCGTCGCAACCAGGCGCCGGGTCGTCTCCCCCATCACGACATCGCCGCCGCGCGCTTCCTGCTGCAGGCGTGCAGCGACATTGACCGGATCGCCGAGCACATCGCTGTTGTCGGCGCCGACGACGACCTCGCCCGTATTGATTGCGATGCGCAGGTCGATGTCCGCGTGCTCGCGGGCGAGCTCGCCAAAGGCCTGCTGCATGTCGATGCCGGCGCGAACCGCGCGGATGGCGTCGTCTTCGGACACCTGCGGCACACCGAATGCCGCCATCACACCGTCGCCGAGAAGCTTGACGACGGTTCCGCCGTGCGCGGCGACCGCCGCGCTCATCGTGCGGTAGTAGCCCTCCATGAACGAGCGGACCGATTCGGGATCGAGGCGCTCGTGAAGCGCCGTCGAGCCGGACAAATCCGCGAAGACGATGGTGACGACCTTGCGCGCGTCGGAGCGGGTAGGAGGGGGGGACTCGAGGCGCGGTCGGATGAGGGGCTGGGATGGACGCGGTGCCGAGGCAAGTGTCACCCCGCATTCGTTGCAGAATCGGGACGCCGGTGGCGGGCTGGCGCCGCAACTCGGGCATGCGACCGCGAGCTTTGCGCCACACTCGTTGCAGAACGTCGATCCCGCCGGCGGCTCGTGGCCGCAGTCGCCGCAGGTCATGGTGATTCCCGCATAGTCCGCCAATCCGCGCCGCGTCGTCCCCTCACAGCGCAGCCGTTGCCACCGTCGGGAGTGTGTTCGGCGCGGTTGTCGCGGTCACAGGAGGGGCAGCGCATCGCGGGCGTTCTCGCGCGTGGTGACTACCACGACAGGCGCGAATGTTGGAACATTGCCTGTCAGAGCAGTGCATCGAGACAGCAAGCGGCCCGACGCCCACTAAGCGGCCAGTTTGCTCGTTGGGCGAGCTGTGTGGCAGTCTCGCGAGGTTGTTTCGGCGTGTCCGACCGTGGGGCCACGCTCGAATACTTCACCCACAACCCGAACGGCCAAGGGAGCCGCGGTGTCTATGCCAGCTTGCGGAAGTGCACCGAAGGACGCCGACGCCCTGTTCGAGCAGGTCTTCCTCACCGCCGAGGGACGGGCCAATCCCTACCCGCTCTACGACCGGCTGCGCGAGATAAGCCCCGTCCATCGGGCCAAGCTCGGCATGTGGGCGCTCACCCGCTACGACGATTGCTGGGCGGCCATGCGCGACCCCCGTTTCGGCAAGGATTACGCGCAGCAGATCGAGCAGCGCTTCGGCCCCGACTGGCGGCGCCACCCGTCGCTGACCGCGGGCGAGCACTCGATGCTCAACACGAGCGGGCCGGAGCACATGCGACTTCGGAAGCTCGTCATCAAGGCGTTCACGCCCCGCACGATCGAGAACCTGAAGCCGGTCATCGAGCGGGTGGTGAACCAACTACTCGATCCGGTGGCCGAGGCCGGCGGCGGCAACGTGCTCGAGGCCGTCGGTTTTCCGCTCCCCGTGACGATCATCGGCGAGATGCTGGGCGTGCCGGAGGCGGACCGGGCGCAGTTCCGCGTGCTCGTGCGCGACCTGGTCGCCATCTTCGAGATGCAGCCGACCGCCGCACAGATGGCGTCGGCCGACGCCGGGCAGGTCGCCATCCGCGCCTACTTCCTGGCGCTGATCGCCGAGAAGCGCCGGACGCCGAGCGACGACCTGCTGAGCCGGCTGGCCCTGGTGGACGTCGACGGCGATCGGCTGACGGACGACGAGCTGGTCACGCTCGCCTCCCTGCTCTTCGCAGCAGGGTTCGAGACCACCACCAACCTGTTCGGCAACGGCCTCCTGGCGTTGCTGCGGCACCCTGAGCAGGTGGCGACGCTCCGCAGCGATCCCTCGCTGTTCGCGAACCTGCCGGACGAGTTCCTGCGCTACGACGGCTCGGTGCAGCTCGTGAACCGCCTCACGGAGGCCAGCATCGAGGTCGGGGGGGTGACCATTCCCGCCGGCGAGCAGGTCTTCGCCCTCCTGGGCGCCGGCAACCGCGATCCGGCGCGCTATCCCCACCCCGATCGGCTCGACGTGACCCGCACAGAGGTCCAGCCGCTCACCTTCGGCGGGGGTGTCCACTTCTGCCTGGGCGCGGCGCTGGCGCGGGCGGAGATCGAGATCACGTTCCGCACGCTGCTCAGACGCGTCGACCACATCGAACTCGGCGACGACGAGCCGTCCTTCCAGGATCGGCTGGCGCTGCGCGGCCTCACCCGACTCGACGTCGTCTGCCGCGCGTCGGCACGGACGGGAGCCGGCGTCACGGCCGCGCCGGCGACGGCGGCTGCGGGACAATGCAGCGCGACGCCACCGGGGGCGCATGCCGAGCGTGGGCTGCGGCCGCGGGCGAGCGACACGGACGCCGATCTCCGCTGGCGTGCGGCGCTCCGCCAGCGCATCGAGACCGAGCCGGCGCACCACGAATCGGTCCCCGTGCGCACGGGCGAACGCCTCGCGGCGACGGTCGGGCTCCTGCGCACCAACAGCCTGTTCGAGCGCTGCAGCCAGGAGGAGCTCGCGCAGCTCGCGGCGACCGCGTATCCGATGAGCTTCGAGCCCGGCGACCTCCTGTGCGCGGAAGGTGCCCCGTCGCCCGAGTGCTACATCGTCCAGGAAGGCCACGCGGTCGTCACCATCGGTCGCAAGGGTGCGGGGACCATCCACGAGCACGACGTCGTCGGCGAGCGGGGCGTACTGCTCGACACGGTGCGCGCGGCGACGGTAACGGCCGTCACGCACATGATCACGTATGCGATCTCGCGCGAGCGGCTGCGGGCGGTCGTCGAGGGCAACCCGGCGGCACGCGACTGGATGCTGGCCGAGATGCGGCGGCGCTACGGGAGCAACGACACTCTCCGATGAAGTGCCCCAAGTGCCAGACCGAGAACCTCAGCGACTCGTCCTTCTGTGAGGAGTGCAGCGCGCCGCTCGAGGCCGCGTGCCCGGCGTGCGGCGCGGGCAACCGGCCCGGTGCGAAGTTCTGCCGGAAGTGCCGCGCGTCGTTGGCCGGCGCGTGCGCGCCGGCGCCCGATCCCCGCTCGTACACGCCGAAGCACCTCGCCGACAAGATCCGACAGGCGAAGTCCGCCGTCGAGGGCGAGCGCAAGCAGGTGACGGTGCTCTTCGCCGATGTGAAGGGCT
>CAYVUV010000305.1:0-2438 GCA_964455095.1 uncultured Binatia bacterium (SeqCode) | reverse complement strand
CCTTGGAAAGGAGGGGGAACTGCCCGACGGAGAGGAACCAGAACGACCGCACCAATTGCCCGGCAAACCGTCCCCTCATCGCCCCTCCCGCGTCGCGATGCGATCCATCACCACGATCACCACCACCGCCACCCCCAGAATCAGCCGGTCGGCAAATGTGCCGCCCGGAATCTGCGCCAGCGCGTTGCGCAGCACGCCGAAGATCAGCGAGCCGATCACCGCCCCGACCACCGAGGCGCGCCCGCCGGACAGCGAGGCGCCGCCGACCACGGCCGCGGCGATGATGTCGAGCTCATATCCCGTCGCCAGATCCGCCTTCCCCTGCCCCTGTACCACCGCCAGCACGACGCCGGAAAGCGCCGCCAGCACGCCGCCCGCGATGTAGACGAAGGCCTGCACGCGACCGACCCGCACGCCGGCATAGCGCGCCGCGAGCTCGTTGCCGCCGACGGCGCGGATGTGGCGGCCGACGGCGGTGCGCACCATGAGCAGCTGAAAAACGACGGCGAGCGCGGCCATGAGGGCGCCCGGCCAGGCCGACAGCGACAAGCCGAGCGGCGCGGTGCCGGAGGCGATCCAGCGCGACAGATCGTAGAAGCGACCCTCGGTGATCAAGAACGCCGCGCCGCGCCCGATGCCCATGACGCCGAGGGTGGCGATGAACGGCGGCAAACGCGCACCGACGACGAGCGCGGCGGACAGGCCGCCCGACACCAGGCCGGTGGCGAGTCCCGCCGCGCCCGCCAGCCAGAGTGGCCAGCCGGCGTCGACGAAGAGCGCGCCGGTGATCACCGAGGCCAGCGCGATCACCGAACCCGGCGCGAGGTCGATGCCGCCGGCGCCGATGATCATCGCGGCGCCGATGGCAGCGATGCCGTAGATGCTCGAGTACTTGAGAATCAGCGCCATGTTCGCCGGGTTGGCAAACGTGTGCGGGCCGCCGTCCTGCGGCGCCAGCAACACCGCGAAGAACGCCAGCTCGAGCAGCAGGATCAACAGGGCACTCCAACCGGAGACGAGACGCGGCATGGGGATGGTTCGGATTCAGGCTGGCTTTGCCCAGCAGTCCCCACTCAGGCGTGCCACGCACGATTTGGAGAATCACGAGACCACGAAAGAGCGAAAGCACGAGAGATACACTCAGACATTTCAAACCTCCGGATCAGAGTTTCGTGTTTTCGTACTGTCGCGTTTTCGTGATTTTCTGACGACGGCAACTTTTGCGCAAAGCTCTTCAGGCTTCAGGCTTCGGGGTTCGGGGTTCGGCGTCGGAATTCAGCGTCGGGCTTTTGGCGCCGGTGATGTAGGCCGCCAGGGTTTCTTCCGCCGCTGCGTCGGCGCCGAGCTCGCCGACGGCTTCGCCGCGGTAGAGCGCGACGAAGCGGTCGCACAGCGCCAGCAGCTCGGGCAGGTCGCTCGAGGCGACCAGGATCGCCGCACCGCCGGCCGCCAGTTGCTCGATGAGCGCGTGGATCTCGGCCTTGGCGCCGACGTCGACGCCGGCCGTCGGCTCGTCGAGCAGCAGCACCGGCGGGGAATGGCGCAGCGCGCGGGCGAGCAGGAGCTTTTGCTGATTGCCGCCGGAGAGCGCGTCGATCGGCGCCTCGACGCCGCTGGCGCGAATCGCCAACCGCTCGATCCATTGCGCCGCCGCGCGCCGTTCGCGGCGCCGGTCGATGGCGAAACCGTCCGCCGGCAAGAAGAGATTCTCGCGCAGATCCAGCGCGCCGACCAGCCCTTTGCGGGCCCGATCCTCCGGCACCAGCACGGCGCGACCGCTGCACTCGACGCGCCCGGAGCGCAGCGGCCGCAGCCCGGCGATTGTCTCCAGCGCCGCGCTGCGACCGGCGCCGACGAGCCCGGCCAGGCCGACGATCTCGCCGGCGCGCAGCGTCAGCGAGAGCCCGCGCAGCGGGCCGGCGGCCACATCGGTCAACCGCAGCACGACGGCGTCACCCGCGCGCGGTTGGCGCGCGCGATCGGGAATGGCACGCCCGACCATGCGTTGGACCAACGTCGCGACGTCGACGGCGCGCACGTCATCGGTGGACACCAGCGCGCCATCGCGCAGCACGGTGACGCGGTCGGCCAGGTCGAGCACCTCCTGCAGCCGATGGCTCACGTAGAGCACGCCGGCCCCGCGCGCCCGCGCCCGCCGCACCGCCGCGAACAGCCGCGTGCTCTCGTGCTCGCCGAGCACCGCCGTCGGTTCGTCGAGCAGCAGCACATCGGGGACCGGGCGCAGCGCCCGCGCCAGCTGCACCTGCTTGCGCTGCGGAGCGGCGAGCGCCGCCAGGCGCGCGTCGGCAGCGGCCGTACAACCGATCTCGTCGAGCGCGGCGCGCGCCGCGGCCTGCATCTCCGCCGCGCGCAGCCAGCCGAACCGGCCGCGGCGTTCGTCGCCAAGGAAGATCCACTCCGCCGCCGTCAGGTCGGGG